>NZ_JBIWFI010000012.1:85573-206517 GCF_044762985.1 Streptomyces sp. NPDC096339
ACAGGTGCGACCGGGCCCACCGGCGAGACCGGAGCAACCGGCGAGACGGGCGCCACAGGCACAACCGGAGCAACGGGCGAGACCGGCGCCACAGGCACAACCGGAGCAACGGGCGTGACCGGCCCCACAGGAGCCACCGGCCCGACAGGCGTAAACGGAGCAACCGGCGAGACCGGCCCCACAGGTGCGACCGGGCCCACCGGCGAGACCGGAGCAACCGGCGAGACGGGCGCCACAGGCACAACCGGAGCAACGGGCGAGACCGGCGCCACAGGTGCGACCGGCGCCACAGGCACAACCGGAGCAACGGGCGAGACCGGCCCCACAGGAGCCACCGGCCCGACAGGCGTAAACGGAGCAACCGGCGAGACCGGCCCCACGGGCGCAACCGGGCCCACCGGCGAGACCGGCGCCACAGGTGCGACCGGGGCCACCGGCGAGACCGGCGCAACCGGAACCACCGGCCCAACCGGCCTGACGGGCGCCACAGGCACAACTGGCCCCACCGGCCCGACGGGCGCCACAGGGGCAACCGGGCTCACCGGCTCCACAGGCCAGACCGGCCCCACAGGGGCAACCGGGCTCACCGGCCCCACAGGCCAGACCGGCCCCACAGGGGCAACCGGGCTCACCGGCCCCACAGGGGCAACCGGGCTCACCGGCCCCAGCGGAGCCACCGGACCCACCGGACCCACCGGAGTCACGGGAGCCACCGGAGCAACGGGAGTAACGGGAGCGACCGGAGCAACGGGAAGTGCGGGCGCGACCGGGCCCACCGGGCCCACCGGCACCACCGTCACGACCCATGAGGTGCCGGGCAATCTCGTCAACGCGATGCCCAACGGCGGTACGGGGACGAGCACGGCCGTCTGCCCGGCCAACGAGAAGGCGATTTCCGGCGGTTTCGCCCTGCCCTCCGGGGTGTACCCGCTCATGTCCGATCAGGAGACCACCATCACCCCCGGTGACACATGGCGTGTCCAGTTCCAGAACACCAACAACGGCGGCGGTGTGCTCCAGGGCCGCGCCATCGCGAACTGCTCACCGTGATGGCGTAGACGCGGCAGCGCGCGGGCCCTGCCGGGCGGGTAGTGCCGATGTCGGGAACGAGTCGGCGCTCCCTCCCCACGGCGGCCCGCGCGACCCACCCGCGCCGCCGCGGCCCGTCAGGAGGTCTGGCGGTGGACCAGTACGGCTTCCACGGGCGGGACCGCGGGCGCCGTGCCCGATTCGATCAGGTCGTGCACCGTGTCCGCGATCAGCGCCGGCGACGGCAGTTCGAGCCGGATCGTGGTGAGCGGGGGCTGCTGGAGGCTGGAGAGGACCAGGTCGTCGGAGCCGACGACGGCGACGTCGTCGGGTACGGCGATGCCCTCGGCCCGCAGCGCGTGCATGAGCAGCGCGGCGTACTCGTCGTTGTAGGCGAAGACCGCGTCCAGGTCCAGGCTCGGCCAACGGCGGGCCAGGGCCGTCGCGGAGTCCGTCGTGTACGCGAGCTCCACGGGGGTGACGGTGGCCATGTGACGGGCCGCGACCGACTCCGCTCCCGCGAGGCGGGGCCGGGCCAGGGTGCCGAGGCCACGTTCCAGGGGCATGACCACGCCGATCCTGGTCCGCCCGCGGGCGATGAGGTGTTCGGCCGCCGTGGCACCGATGTCGGCACCCTCGAGGCCGATGGTGTGCACGCCCTCGACGGGGCGGGCGGCGAAGGCCAACAGACCGCGGACCCCGGCGCGGGCCAGGAGCTCGGCCGCCTGCGGCGTGAAGCGGTCCCCGTCGAGGGCGACGACGGCCGCCGGGCGCAGTTCGGCCCAGGCCCGGGCGGCGTCGAGGGGGTCCGCGAAGCGGCCGGCGTGCAGCACGGCCGTGTACCCGCGTCGGTCGAGCTCGCTGTGCAGATCGTCGACCCAGTCGCTGACGAGGCGGCCGATCGCGGAGATCGACGAGGGCATCAGGACCAGGTTGCTGCGGCCGGCCCGCAGGGAGCGCGCGGCCGCGTGCGGGACGTAACCGAGCTGCTTGGCCGCGTCGAGGACGCGGGCGCGGGTGTTCGCGCTGACGCGGTGACCCTGGGTGTCGTTCAGGACGAACGAGACGGTGGCCCGGGACACCCCTGCGAGGCGGGCCACGTCCGCGCTGGTGATGGACGCGGGGCCCTGCGTGTCTTTGGCCATGACGTCCTCGACGATCCTCTTGCCGCTCGTGTGCCTCGCTGTGGCCTTTCCCTCTCAGGTTACACGAGTTACGGCTGGTGAGCCGGTTTACACGGAGGGCTGCCCGGGCCCGAACAGGAGTCGGGAGGCGCCGGCCAGGTCCCCGAGGGCCGTCACGACCGAGTCGAAGCGCATCGTGGTGCGGGTCGCCGTGTCGTACGGGCCCCACGTCGGCATGTCCGGGTGGTTCGGGTCGCCGGTGCGGACGAAGGCGATCCAGGCCCGGTGCATGGTGTAGGCGAGGCCGTCCCGGACGGCGGGCGCGAGCCCGGCCAGGAACGGGGCGTGCGCCCACTGGTCGAAATTGTCGAAGACGAAGGGCAGTTCGAGGCAGTGCGCGGCACCGAGACGGCCCTCGTGCGCGGGCGTCGGCAGGTCGAACTGGTAGGCCCGCACGGGCCGTCCCGCCTCGGCCATGGCCTCGGCCAGCCGGACCGCGGGAATCCTGAAGAGCTCGTCGGTGATGAGGTCCATCAGGACGTCGGCCGGGCGGGATCCGGGGCGGGCCCGCTCGTAGGCCGCGTACACCCCGGCGGCCGACGGCGCCCCGAAGGTCTGCGCGATCCGGTCCGTGACCTGTTCCCGGGTGGCGGCGGCGTACCCCTCGTCGAGGGCGAAGCCGAAGTTGGCCTCCTCGCGGGTCCACCCGATGACCACGTCGATGCCGGCCGCCTCGGCCCGGAGCAGGGATTCGGCCGGGTGGTGATGGAGGGTGATCCCGTCGATCACGGGGAGGAAGGGGGTCGGCCAGTACCCCCATCGCATCGTGTGCGCGAACAGTCCGGCGCCCGCGGCGATCAGCTCCTGCCAGGGCAGGGCGCGCAGTCCGTGGACGTCCTTGGCCCCGCACAGCTCCAGGTACTCGGCGGTGCGTTCGAGGTAGGCCTCCGGGCCGGGGAGCTCCAGGCCGAGGGGCGGGCTCTGCAGGACGACCCGCCGTATCAGGCCCCGCGCCCGCGGGTGTCCCACGAGGGCGGCGGTGGACACGGCGCCGCCTGACTGGCCGGCGACGGTGACGCTGTCCGGGTCACCGCCGAAGGAGGCGATGTTCTCCTTCACCCAGCGCAGGGCGGCGAGCTGGTCGGTGAGCCAGTGGTTGCCACCCTCCTCGGGCGCGTCGCCGTACGGGCCGAGGTAGAGGTAACCAAGCGGCCCGATGCGGTAGTTGATGCTCACGACGACCAGGTCGCCGTCGCGCGCGAACGTCGCGCCCGAGTAGCCGGGCAGCGAGCCGGAGCCGGAGACGAAGCCGCCGCCGTGGATCCAGACGAGCACGGGCCGTCGGGCGGCGTCGGCGGCGGGCGTCCAGATGTTCAGGGTCAGGCAGTCCTCGTCGAAGGGGGGCGACCCGTGCCCGCCGAGCACGGGGTCGCCTTCCTCGCGGTACATCTGCGGGGCGCTCGGCCCGTCCGCGGTGGCGTCCCGGACCCCGCTCCAGCCGGGATGCGGCCGTGCGGCCCTCCAGCGCAGGTCCCCCACGGGCGGTTCGGCGTAGGGCACCGCACGGAAGACCGTGACGCCGTCCTCGACCACCCCGCGGAGCGAGCCTGCGGGCGGGTCCACCAGTACGTGGTCCGGGGCCGGGGAATGAGACATGAGCAGATCCTTCCTGGCTGCGCCGCCGGACGCGGACCGGCGGGCACCCCGAGACTATTGCGTGAATTTGGCGACCGTCAATGGTTCGCCATATTCCGGCTCAGAGCCAGAGGGTGCCCGTGGCCATGCGCCGCGCTTCCTCTTCCAGCATCGGCGCGAACGCCCGCCACAGCACGAGGCACACCCCCAGGCCGAGCAGGAGGCCGGCGAAGGTGTCGGTGAGCCACTGGGCGTGCAGCCAGGTCCGGCTCGCCATCATGGCGAGCACGTACGCGCCGCCGACCGGCCACCACCAGCGCCGGGCGCGCGGCGGGAACGCCAGCACCGCGACCACGAACACGAGCGCTACCGCGCTGAACACCTGGCCGGAGGGGTACGACCCGTCGTTGACCAGGACCGCCGGGTACGGCGGGCGCGGACGGTCGGCGAGCGCCTTCAGGGGCAGGACCACCAGGACGTTGGCACCGACGGCCGCGGTGAAGGCGAACAGTCCCGAGCGCCAGCGACCGTACACGCAGAGGCAGCCGATGAGCCCGAGCGGCAGGACCAGTCCGATCGGGCCGCCGAGCCGGTCGAGGACGAGGACGAATCCGTCGGCCGGGCCCCGCACGGAGGCCGCCCAGTGGTCGTCGAGCCCCTGGAAGAAGGGGCGTCCACCCAGGCTCAGCAGCACGGCGACCAGGAACGAGACGAGCAGCAGGCCCAGCCCGAGGCCGAGCGCGTGTCGCGGCGGAGCCGCCGGAAGGTGGTGGCGGGCGGGCGGTGCGGGGTGCGGCGCGCGGGAGGGCGCGGAGGAGGGAACGTGCGACATGGCGGGCCTTTCACGATCGCCGCCCCGGGCGGCGGGGCGGGGCGTACGGGGAGGGCGTACGGGGAGAGGCGTACGGGGTGCGGCACGGCATGGGCGCTGCCGCGCCACGGGGAGCAGCCGGGTCACGGGGAGCCGTGACACGCCCAGGGCCCAGGGAGCGGGGCCATGGCGAACCGGGCCACGGGGACGGAGCGACGGGGACGGCACGACGGGGGACGGAACGACGGGGAACGCAGCGGCGCCGAAGACCACGCGTGCGACCCGCGCCGCGACCGGCGCCGCGACCGGAAGGGCGTGCCCGTTCGCGGCGTCCGGCGCGATGTGTCACCGAGCCCGGGCCGGCGGCTCGTACCGGGCACGCTTCCGCGGTCCGACAACGTGGCAACGCGGCAACGCGATGCCGCGCCGGTCGGCGCGACCCGGTGAACACGGCCGCGAGGCCCGTGCCGGGACCCGGGCGGGAGGACGGAGCGTCGACGCGTCGACGGGGTGTCCGCCCACGGGACGTACTCGGGTGCGCCGCCCAACACCGGGGGCACCTCACGGCGGTGGCCGGGGAGGGGTGCGGTGTCGGGCGGCGCGTTCGGGCGTGATCCGGATGGGATGGCCCAAGGGGCCGACTGCGTGCCGCCCGGCGGAACAGGGGGCGGCAGCGGTGGCCGGCGACGGGGTCGTCGCGGTGCGGCACGGAGTATTGCCGATGCGTGACGGCCACCACAAGGGCAAGAGGGTTTTCCGACACGGCGACCCGGTCCAGTGGCCTTGGAACGTTGGTTACACGTCATTTCGCGCCGACGTCCCCGTCGGTCACGATCTGCACAACGACCGCCCACAGGCACTAGTGCAGCCCGGAAATGGGTGCTACACAGTCTCCAGCGCACTTGGTGACACGTGTAACAACATCAGGTGAACACGCAACACCGCGTCCCGTCCGCCGCGTTTCCCGGCGCCACCGCTTCCCGGCGCCACAACGCCACCCGGCGTCAGTGCTTCCCGGCGTCCGCCCGCGGGACAGCCCCTCCCCCCTCGCACGCCACCTCCCCGTTCCGTCCCCCCGAGGAGTCGTCATGGCCACGCACGAAGTCACCGATCCGCCCGTCCCCGCCCCCGCACAGCAGACCCGCCAGCGCGCGCTCCTGCCCCTGCTGCTGGTGGCCAACTCCTCGATGCTGGCGGTCTACATGGGCGTGGGATCCGTCCTGCTGCCCACCCAGATCGCCGCGATCGATCCCGAGAACAAGGTCGCCGTCCTCGGCCTCATCGGCGGGGTCAGCGCGATCTTCGCGACCGCCTTCAACCCGATCGCGGGCGCCCTCTCCGACCGTACGGGCCGCCGCAATCCGTGGATCGTGGGCGGCGCACTCGGCGCGCTCGCCTGCCTGGCCTTCCTCGGCAGCGTGACCACGGCGCTGCTCGTCGGCATCGCCTGGTGCCTGGTCCAGGCGACCATGAACGTCTACCAGGCAGCCGTCACCGCGATCGTGCCCGACCGCGTCCCGGCCGCCCGCCGCGGCACCGCGTCCGCCCTGGTGGGCCTCGGCCTGCCCATCGGCGGCACGGTCGGCGTGCTGATCGCCTCGCAGACGGCGGCCCACCTGCGCACCGGCTACCTCGTCTTCGGCGCGATCGTCGCCGTGTCCGCGCTGCTGCTGACCACCCTCTGCCGGGACGTCCCGCGTACCGAGCCCGCCGCCACCCCGGCCGCCAAGCCCAAGGGGGCCCAACTGGCCGCCTTCCTGTCGGCGTTGGCGAACCACGACTTCCGGTGGGCCTTCATCGGCCGCGCCCTGATGGTCCTCGGCTACTTCTCCGTCGTCGGCTACCAGCTGTACATCCTCGACGACCACATCGAGCTGCCCGCCGGGCTGACCCCGCCGGCCGCGATGGCCGTGCTCACCCCGGTGTCGATGGTCGCGATGGCGGTCTCCACCCTGCTCGGCGGGATGCTCTCGGACCGCTGGGACCGCCGCAAGGTGTTCGTCGGCGTCTCCGCCGCGCTCGCCGGGCTCGTGATGGTGGTCCCCGTCGTCAGTCCGACCTGGACCGGGATGCTCGTGTTCAGCGCGCTCAACGGACTCGCCTTCGGCTGCTTCATGGCCGTCGACACCGCGCTCGTCACGCTGGTCCTCCCCAGCGCCGAGGACGCGGCCCGCGACATGGGCGTGCTCAACATCGCGAACGCCGGGCCGCAGATCATCGCCCCCTTCGTCGCCTCGGCGATCGTCACCTCCCTGGGCGGCTACACCCCGCTCTTCCTGGTCGGCGGGGCCCTCTCGCTGATCGGCGCGCTCGCCATCCTCCCGATCCGCAGCGTGCGCTGACCCCCTGCTCCGGCGGACGCGTGCCGAGGGTCGCGCGTCCGCCGGTCTCCAACCGGTTCACCCTCGTCCGCCGCAACTCCCTTCCGAGGAGCGCTCTGTGAGACTCAAGCGTGTTCTGCCCCTGGCCGCCCTGATGCTGTGCACGTCCACCGTGGCCGGGACGGCGCCCGCGCTCGCCGATCCGCAGGCATCGCCGGCCCCGTCCGGCGGCCCGCTGCGGATCCTGCTCACCAATGACGACGGGTACAACGCGCCCGGCATCCGCAAGGCCTTCGAGCGGCTGACCGCCGCCGGGCACGACGTCACGATCGTCGCCCCGCTCACCAACCAGAGCGGTACGGGTACGAAGATGGCGAGCTCCCCCACCGTCACGGTGAAGCACCCCGAGCCCAAGGTGTGGGCCGTGGACGGCACCCCGGGTGACTCGGTGGCCTTCGGCCTGGCCCAGGTCTTCGCGGGCCGGGCCCCCGACCTGGTCGTCTCCGGCACCAACTTCGGCCCGAACGTGGCCGGTCTGGCCAACCACTCCGGGACGGTCGGCGGCGCCGTCGCCGCCCTGGAGCACGGCGTGCCGGCCATCGCGCTGAGCACCGGCGGTACTTCCGCGCCCGACCCCGTCACCACCGTCAACGCGATGGGCCCGACGCTCGACTTCGCCGTCAAGCTCATCGACCGGCTGCGCTCGCGGGCCCGCTCCGGACCGCTGCTGCCGCAGGGTGTCGGCCTGAACGTCAACCACCCCGTCGTCGGCGCCGACGGCACGGGCACCGCGGCCGGTGTGTCCGCCACCTTCCAGGACCCGCAGACCGTCCTGGAGCCGGAGTACGCCGACGCCGGCGACGGCACCTGGAAGATGACCGTGAAGGTGGCCCTGCGCCCGGCGGCACGGGGCGGTGACGTCGAGGCCGTGAGCGCGGGCCGGATCGCGGTCAGCCCCATGAACGCGGACTGGAACACCGGTCCGGCCGACACGGCGGTGACCGCCGCGCTGATCGCCGGTCTGCGCCCGTGAAGTACCCGGTGAGGCCGTTGCTCTGCACGGTCCTTGCGCTGGTGGCGTCCCTGCTCGTCCCCGCCGTACCGGCGGGGGCGGTGCCCGGCGGGTCCCCGCGCCCGGTGGTCACCGTCGGGCAGGGCGCCCTGCGGGGGCAGGCGGCGGACGGGGCCGAGGAGTTCCTCGGGGTCCCCTACGCCGCTCCCCCGGTCGGGGCCGCCCGGCTGCGGGCCCCGCAGCCGGCGCCCCGGTGGCACGGCGTGCGGGAGGCCGTGCGCCAGGCCCCGGCGTGCGTGCAGTTCTCGCCGTTCGGGCTGCGCGATGCGCGGGCCGTCAGTGAGGACTGCCTGTACCTGGACGTGTACCGGCCACGGGGTGCCCGTCCCGGAGCCCGCCTCCCGGTGGTGTTCTGGATGCACGGGGGTGCGTACAGCCAGGGAACGGGAACGCAGTTCGGCGGGCGCACCATGGCCGATCTGACGCAGAGCGTGGTCGTGAGCATCAACTACCGCCTGGGGCAGCTCGGTTATCTGGGCCTGCCCGAACTGGCCGCGGAGAACGGGGCCCGGTCCGGCTCCTTCGGGCTGATGGACCAGCTCGCGGCCCTGCGGTGGACGCGCGAGAACATCGCCGCGTTCGGCGGGAACCCGGGCAGCGTGACCGTCTCCGGGCAGTCCGCGGGCAGTGGTTCCGTTTGCGCGCTGCTGGCGGCGCCGTCGGCCGCCGGCCTGTTCCACCGGGCCGTACTGCAGAGCGGGCCCTGCACCTTGCTGCGTACGCCCGACGGTGCGCGGGCCGAGGCCGAGGCGCGGACCTTCGCCGAGAAGGCCGGGTGCACGGACCGGGCCGCGGTCGCCGCGTGCCTGCGTACCGTCCCGGCAGCCGCCATGGTCGAGGCCGCGGGGGCGCTGCCCACCTCGGGTCCGGCGTCGGGTGACGGGCTGCTGCCGGTCGATCCGGCGGCGGCGATCGGGAGCGGGGCGTGGAACAAGGTCCCGGTGCTGATCGGGAGCACCCGTGCCGAGGCCCGGTTCTTCGTCGCGCTGACGCAGCCCCGGCTGACGGAGCAGGAGTACACGGCGCAGGTCCTGGCGACGCACGGGGCGGCGGGTCCGGAGGTGTTGGCCCGCTATCCGGTGTCGGCGTACGGCTCTGCGTACCTTGCGCTGTCGGCGGTCATGACCGATTCGTCCTTCGCCTGCCACACCGCGTGGACGGCCCGGACGTTCGCCTCGCAGGTACCGACGTACGTCTACGAGTTCGACGATCCGGACTCGCCGACGCTCGCGGGTGCGCAGGTGCCGGGGCTGGACGAGTCGAACGCCCACAGTGCGGAGCTGGCCTATCTTCACGACTTCACGATGGGCGAGCGGCCGCTGACCCCGGTCCAGGTCGCGCTCGGCACGCGGATGAAGCGCTACTGGGGAGCCTTCGCGCGCTTCGGCTCCCCCGTCGTGCCGGGTCAGACCGCGTGGCCGGCGGCCGGCCCGGACGCCACGGTCCTCGTCCTGAATCCGGCGGCCACGCGGACGACGGACTCGTTCGAGGCGGACCACCAGTGCGCGTTCTGGCGGTCACAGCACTAGGTTGCGCGCCTGCGGCGGCGGAACAGCAGGGCTGCCGCCAGTGCCACGAGGGCGGCGGAGACCGTCAGGAGCCATACCGGGACTCCGCCGCCCACCGTGAGCAGTTCGTCGTGGTAGACGGTCCGGCGGTACGGGGTGTCCTCCGCGGTGGCGCGCAGTTCGTGGTCGGCGTCGATGCGGCCCGGTTCGGGGAACTCCTGGTCGATCGCGGTGAGGAACACGGGCTTGCCGCCGGCGAGTTCGGCGAGTGGGCCGGCGCCCGGGGTGATGGTGCCGGCGAAGGTCACCTCGGGGGCGGAGCCGCCGATCGGTGAGCCGGGTTCCATGCGGTGTTCGGCCAGTACGTACAGGCCGAGTGACTGCGGGTTCTTCGCCATCCGGGAGAGCCGCATGGGGTAGACCAGCCGGTCGCTGTCGAAGCGGATCCTCAGCGGGTCCAGTGCGCCCTGCAGCTTCTTGCCCGGCTCTCGGGGGGCGAGCCGTACCGCCACGTACTCCCACTTCCGGTCGACGTAGGGCTTGACCTCGGTGGTGAGGCGTTCGGGGAGGGTGAAGCCGTTGGACTCCAGCCAGTTCCTCAGGGCGTCGGGGTCGGTGGCGGTCAGGCGGGCGACGTCGAAGTCGCCGAGTTGCTCACGGCCGACGACGCCGACTCCCGGAGCGCGCGAGGTGGGCAGGGCGGCGCCGACGCCGTCGCCCTGGCTCGAGGAGAACGGCCAGTCGTGGTTCCGCGGCCAGAAGTAGTGCCGGGTCCTGTGCCGGGGCCGGGTCTGCTCCGCCAGTTCGTCGAACAGCCTGCCGTCGCCGAGCTCCACCGCGGCCCGCCCCGGGACCGGCATGATCCAGGCCGCCCGGTCCGCGTCCCCCCGTACGACGAAGCGCATGACGATCTGCTCGGTGCGGCCGTCCCAGCGCACGGCGGAGGTCTCCCGGTCGACGCCGATCCGCGACTGGCCGTAGGGGACCATCGCGCCGCAGCCGCACGCGTAGGCCGGGCTGATCAGGGAGCCCAGTTGGGTCGCGAGCAGGGCGAGCAGCAGGGCCGCGATCCTTCGTTTCATCCACACGGGGTCTCAGACGGACGCCCGTGCGATCCGGTTCCGACCCCGCTCGCAGACCCGCCCGACCCGGGCTCATACTGTGCTGCATGACGGAGAGCGAGAGACCGCAGCGTGCCCTGCGGCGCCAGTCCGCGGCGGAGCGCAGCCCGCTGGTTCCGGACTCGGTGGAGGCGGAGATCCGGCGTCACGACTGGGACGCGATGGAGTGCGGCTGCGGCCGCTCCGCCGGGCATCTGGTGGGTGCGGTACGGGATGCCGCCGAGGGGCATCCCTCCGCGTTCCGCGCGCTGGAGGGCCACGTCTTCTTCGGGGAGGACCTGAAGCCGCCCGCGCCGGCGGCGTGCGGCGTCCTGATGGCGGTGTGGACCGCGGGTCCGCCCCGGCAGGCCACCCGCGAGGCCTTGCTGTGGACGTTGCTGGCGCTGCTGTGCACGGTGGACGACGGCGGCACCCACGAGGCGGGGCTGCACGGCCAGTGCGCCGCCTTCATCCGCACCGGTGCCGAGGGATTCCGCCGTGAACTGGCCACGGCCCCGGGCTCGGGGGCCGCCGCGTACGCGGAGGGGATCCTGGAGCTCCTCGGCGCACGGGCCTGAGGCCATCGGAACGGAACGGCGGCCTGCGCTTCGTCCGCGGGTGGGCCGACGGGCGGGCCCAGGGGGCCCGCGCACCGGCCGTGTCGAAAGCCGAAGGGCCGTCGCCGGGGCCCCGGCGACGGCCCTGGGGAGGACGGTCAGGGACAGTTGATGCGGGTGTCGCCCGAATCCGTGGTGCAGGTGTCGAAGTTGGGGCCGCCGTTGGCCGTGTCGTTGCCGGACACACCGTCGACGGTGTTGAGCTGGTCGGAGCCGTAGGAGCCGGTCAGAGTGTCGTTCCCGGCGCCGCCGTACAGGATGTCGCCGCCGTTGCCGCCGTCGACGTTGTCATTGCCTACGTCGCCGTAGAGGACGTCGGAGCCGTCGCCCCCGCGGATGATGTCGTTGCCACCGAGGCCGCAGATCACGTCGTTGCCGTTCGTGCCGACGATCGTCTCACCCGCACTCGTGCCGATGATCGTGCAGCCGCGGCTGTTGTTCACGGCGGTCGTCGCCGTGGCGGTGTTGTTGGCGGGCACCGGGTCCTGCTCCATGGCGGCGGCCGTGGCCCTGTTCGTGATGGTGCCGGTCGACCTGGGTTCCACGGTGACGGTGACCGTCGCGCTCCCGCCCGGCAGCAGCGAACTCAGCGTGCAGTTCGCGCTGGTGAAGGTGGTGGTGCAGCTGCCGCTGGAGGTCGTGGCCGATACGAGTGTCGCACCCGCTCCGGAGACGGTGTCGGACAGCGTGATGCCGGTGGCCGACGCGGTGGAGCCGGCGGCGTTGGAGACCCGTACGGTGTAGGTGGCCCGATTGCCGAGGCTGAGCTGGGTGGTCCCCGACTGGCTGACCGAGAGGTCCGCCCGCGCGGGTGGTGGGGGCGGCGGTTCGGTGCCGCCGCCGTCGTAGCGGGCCAGCGCGAAGTCGCCGTCCGGCCCGCCCCCGCCGGCGGCGACGATCTTCGCGTCGGACTGCAGGACCAGGCCGCGCGCCGAGTCGGGACCGCCGAAGTCGGTGGTCACCATGCCGTCGCCGCCGAAGGTGGTGTCCGGGCTGCCGTTCGGGTTGTGACGCAGGACGGCGAAGTCGCCGCCGGGACCGTTGCTTCCGGCGAGGACGATCTTGCCGCCGGGCGCCGGCAGCATGTCGCTGACCGGGGCCGGGAGGGTCACCCTGCCGTCGCCGTCGAACGTGGTGTCCAGGCTGCCGTTGGGCATGTAGCGGGCCATCGAGTCGCCGCCGGCGGCGATGATCCTGCCGTCGGCCTGCACGGCCAGCGCCTCCACGCCCTCGTAGTCGCCGAAATCGGTCCGCACGATGCCGTCGCCGTCGAACGTGGTGTCCAGGCTGCCGTCCGCGTTGTAGCGGATCAAGGCGAAGTCGAAGCGGGTCGACCCGACGTCGCCCCCTGCGACGATCTTGCCGTCGGACTGCAGCGTCAGGGTGCGCCCCGTGCCCCCTTCCTCCCCGGACCCCGGAGCGGGATCGGTGGTCACCTCGCCGTCGCCGCCGCCGAAGGTGGTGTCCCGGCTGCCATCGGGGTTGAACCGGGCCAGGGCGAACGTGCCGCCGGAGGTACCCATGGCAAGGATCCTGCCGTCGGGCCGCACCACCACTTCGTAGGCCTCGTTCGGGCCGCCGCCGAAGTCGGTGGTCACGATGCCGTCGCCGCCGAAGGTGGTGTCGAGGGTGCCGTTCTCGTTGTAGCGGACCACCGTGAACCAGCAGCAGTCCTCGTACTCCTTCCAACTGCTCCCGACCACGACGATCTTGCGGTCCGGCTGCACCGTGACTCCGTAGGCGTCGTCCCACATGCCGGTGCCGGAGATGTCGGTGGTCACCCTGCCGTCGCCACCGAAGCCGGTGTCCAGGCTGCCGTCGGGGTTGTACCGGGCCACCGCGAAGTCGCCGGCCGTCGCGTCGTCGAAGGTCGACCCGGCGACGACGAGCCGACCGTCGGGTGCCTGCGCCAACTCGTTGCCGTTGTCGGTGCTGCTGCCGAAGTCGGTCAGCACTCTGCCGTCGCCGCTGAAGGCCGGGTCCAGGTCCCCGGGGGCGGCCGTCGCGGTGCCGGGCAGGGAGAGTACGAGCGCCAGACAGGCGACCGCGACGGCCCCTGCCCGGACGGCCCGTGACCGCCTGCGTCGGGCCACGAGCTGGCGGAACGCCGTTCGCAGCAGAGATGTGAACACGGGCATGCGGACCTCTCAGCCTCTCATCGTCCCGCCCTCACATCCCACGCGGAGCGGGCGTGCGACAGTGTCCCGCCGTGCTCACGGGGCGCTCTCGACGACCGGGCTGTACTGCGCCCACTGGGCGCCGGGGTTCACACCCCCGGGCGACGGACCTCTGATCACCCGATGAATCACCGTGGCGTCGACGCCCGGGCTCACGCCGCGTTCAGTCGGCTCGGCCCGTGGCCGCGACGGTGATTCCGAGTCCGATCATGGAGAGGCCTCCGGCCCCGCCGATCAGGGAGAGCCGCTTCGGCGAGCGGGCGAACCAGGTGCGCGCTGTGGCGGCCGCCAGTCCCCACGCGCTGTCGCAGGCCACGGCGATGACGTTGAAGACCAGTCCGAGGAACAGCATCTGAAGGGCCACGCCGCCCTGGCCCCGGTCGACGAACTGCGGGAGGACGGCGGCGAAGAACACGATGGTCTTGGGGTTGGCCACGCCGACCGCGAACCCCTCCCACAGGGTGCGCGGACCGCCGCGCGCGGGGCCTTCCCCGGAGAACGCGGCCTGCGGCGCGCCACGCCGGCGGAACGCCTTGATCCCGAGGTACACCAGGTACCCGGCGCCCAGGAGTTTCAGCACGGTGAAGAGGAGCACGGAGCGCTCCACCAGGGACCCGAGGCCGAGGGCGACGGCCACGACGAGGACGCAGGCCCCCAGCGTGTTGCCCGCGACCGTCATGAGCGCGGCGCGGCGGCCCTGCGACAGGGCCCGTCCGATCACGAACAGCACGCTGGGGCCGGGGATCACGATCAGGAGGAACGACATGGCGGCGAACGCCGCCAACCGGTCTGCGGAAACCATGGAGTCCATCCCGGCATTCTGGCCCGCCCGGCTCCCCCCACCAAGGGCGCGCCCGACAGGCCCTGGGGCCTGGCGTCACACTCCCGTCTGCCCCGCGACGCCTGGCCTTAGGACGCGGCCGCCGCCAGGCAGTCGCGCAGCAGGGCCGGGGTGACCTCCTCCAGGGAGGTCACGAAGGTCCGCCGCGGCGAGTGCGGGACCGGGAGCAGGGACGGGACGATCAGGAGCCCGCAGCCCGCGGCCTCGGCCGAGGCGGCGCCGTCCGGAGAGTCCTCCACCGCCACGCACGCCTCCGGTACGAGGCCCAGCCGTTCGGCTGCCGCCCGGTACGGCTCCGGGTGCGGCTTGGTCCGGGGGGTGTCGTCGGCGGACATCGTGAAGGCGAAGGGGACGTGGGCCAGGGAGCCGCCGACCACCGAGTCCACGACCACCCGCGGTGAGGCGCTGACCAGTGCGAAGGGCACTCCCTCCGTCTCCAGTACGGACAGCAGCCGTTGCGCGCCCGGCCGCATCGGCGCCCCCGCTTCCACCTTGCGGAAGAAGCTCTCGGTGAGGGCCTGCGCCACCTCGGCCGGGTCTCCCCCTCGTGAGACCCGGACGAGGTGCGCTGCGGTGTCCTCGACCGCGCGGCCGACGACCTCCGGCGCGTCCGCGTGGTCGAGCCGGTGGCCGAGGGTGTCGGCGATCTCCTCGGTGGTGCGCCACCACAGCACTTCGGTGTCGACGAGGGTGCCGTCCATGTCGAACAGGACCGCGGCGAGGGCGCTCACACGGACCTCGCGACGACGAGCACGGGGCGCTCGGCCAGTACGACGGCCGCCCGCGCGCCGGGGACCAGGTCCCCCGCGTCCCGGGAGGCGAGGTCCGCCTTGACGGCCACGCCGCCCGGCAGTTCCAGGTGGAGGCGGGTGACGGCGCCGAAGAAGGAGGCGGAGACGACGGTGGCGGTGCCTTCGGCGTCGGCCCTCGCCGTCACGTTCTCGGGACGTACGAGGACCTCCACGTCCGAGGTGGCGGGGACCGGGCCGTCGACGGGCAGGCGCGACCCGGCGACCTCCACGAGACCGGAGTCGGTGAGCCGTCCGGGCAGCCGGTTCATGGTGCCGACGAACTCGGCCACGAACGGGGTCGCCGGGCGTTCGTACAGTTCGCCCGGGGCGGCGCACTGTTCGAGCTTGCCGGCGTTCAGGACGGCGACCCGGTCGGCCATGGACAGGGCCTCCTCCTGGTCGTGGGTGACGAAGATCGTGGTGATGCCGAGGGAGAGCTGGAGGCGGCGGATCTCCTCGCGCAGGTTCGTCCGCACCTTGGCGTCCAGCGCGGACAGCGGCTCGTCCAGCAGGAGCACGCGCGGGCGCAGGGCCAGGGCGCGGGCGAGCGCGACGCGCTGCTGCTGGCCGCCGGACATCTGGTGCGGGTAGCGGTCGCCGTGGTCGGGCAGGCCCACCAGGTCGAGGAGTTCGGCGGCGCGCTCGCGGCGCTGCTCGGCGCCGACCTTGCGGACGCGCAGGCCGAAGGCGACGTTGTCGCGGGCGTTCAGGTTCGGGAAGAGGCTGTACGACTGGAAGACCATCCCGGCGTCGCGGCGGTTGGCCGGGACGCGGGTGATGTCCTGTCCGTCGACGAGGACTTCCCCGGAGTCGGGCTGTTCGAAGCCGGCGACGACGCGCAGCGCGGTGGTCTTACCGCAGCCGGACGGGCCGAGCAGGGCGATGAGTTCGCCCGGCTCGACGGTCAGGTCGAGTCCGTCGAGGGCGACGGTGGAGCCGAAGGCCCGGCGCAGGCCGCGGAATTCGACGCGCGCTCCACCGGTGGGCTCGGCGGGGTCCATGGGCTTCCTCGCCGCGGGGAGGGTGGTGGACATGGGGGTCAGGACTCCTTGCGGGAGGTGGTGGCCGCTGTGGTGGTGGGGTTGGTCCCGGCCCGCGAGAGGGCGAGCAGCAGCAGCCAGGTGATCAGGAGGCTGAGGATGGAGACGGCCACCGACATCCGGGCCTGGGCTCCGGAGATGGAGACGATCCACACCGCGAAGGGCCGGAAGCCCAGCAGGGAGGCGATGGTGAACTCGCCGAGCACCAGGGCCAGGGTGAGGAAGGCGGCGCCGGCCAGGGAGGCCCGCAGGTTGGGCAGGAGCACGCGCAGTACGACGTACGGCCAGCTCGCGCCGCAGCTGCGGGCGGCCTCGACGAGGGTGGGCACGTCGACGGCGCGCAGACCGGCGTCGAGCGAGCGGTAGACGAACGGGAGCGCCAGCACGGTGTAGGCGAGGACCAGGACGACGGGGAAGTTCTCGTTCTGGACGGCGATGAACGTCTGGTAGAGCGGGGTCCGCGACAGGTGTTCCGGTCCCCAGCGCAGCACCGTCGTGATCCCGGTGACCAGGGCGATCGGCGGGACCACGAGCGGGAGCATGCACATCACCTCGACGACGGGCCGCAGCCGCGGGGAGCCGATGCGTACGGCGACCAGTGCGGGCACCGCGAGCAGCAGCGACAGTGCGATGGTCGCGGCGGCGAGACCGAGGGAGAGCAGCAGGCTCTGGGTGAAGCCTTCGGCGGCGAGGAGTTCGGTGTACGCCTCGAAGGTGATCCCCTGGCCGGGCACGTGCACGGTGAAGACGAAGGAGGCGACGAGCGGGAGGAGGAAGTAGGTCCCGGCGAGCAGCAGGACGGCTCCGCGCCAGATCCTCGGGCGGGGCCGGGTCCGGGCGGTCTTCGCCGGGGTCTCGGCCTGCTCGGGGGTGCGGGTGGCGGTGGGGGTCATCGCAGCCATCGGGCGCTCCGTCGCTGGAGGGGCAGGTAGACCGCCATGACCAGGCCGGCGATCAGGATCATGTCGAGGCCGAGGGCGAGGGCCACGTTCTCCTGGCCGGTGAGCACGTTCCCGGACAGCGCGTCCGCGATCTTGAGCGTGACCAGCGGTACGGAGCCGCCGACGAGCGCGGCGGCCGTCGCGTGCGCGGCGAAGGCGGTGCCGAAGAGCAGGACGAACCCGCCGAGCAGGGAGGGCGCGAGCACGGGCAGGCCCACGTGGCGCCAGAACTGCCATCCGGTGGCGCCGCTGTTCTGGGCGGCCTCGCGCCACTGCGGGCGCAGTCCCTCCAGGGCCGGGGCGATGACCAGCACCATCAGGGGGATGAGGAAGTACAGGTAGACCACGGTGAGGCCGGTGAAGGAGTACAGGTTCCAGCCGAGGTCGGTGAGGTGGCCGAGCTGGGTGAGGACTCCGGAGATGCCCGCGGTGGCGATGAACGCGAACGCGAGGGGTACGCCGCCGAAGTTGGCGAGCACGCCCGAGGCGGTGAGCGCCGCGCTGCGCAGGGTGGTGGAGCGGGAGGTGACCACGGCCTGGGCGATGACGACTCCGAGCACTCCGCCGAGCAGTGCGGTCAGGGCGGAGAGCTGGACGCTGCCGATGAGCGAGCCGAGGTAGGGGCCCTGGAGCGAGCGCGCGAGGTGTTCGCCGGTCAGCCGGGTGGCGCCGCCGTCGGGGTCGGTGCGGGTGACCGCGCCGAAGGCCATGGCGCCGAGGGGGATGCCGAAGCAGAGCCCGGTGAAGACGAGGAGGGGGAGGGTCGCGAGCCAGGTGCGCGGGCCGCGCCGCCGGCGGCGGCTGGTGCTGCCGCCGGCGGTCCCCACGGGACGAGGGGTGGTGGTGGACATCAGGAGAGGGCCTTGTCCCACTTCTCGGCGAGGGTGGCCTTGGCCTTGTCGAGCTCGGTGGAGGCCGGGAAGGACGGGGTGCCCTGGACCTGCGGGAGCTTGGTGACGGCGTCCTTGTCGACGGTGCCGTCCTGCGTCATGACGGGGAGCAGGACCGGGCGGGCGTGGCCCTTCAGCCACAGGTTCTGGCCCTCGGCGCTGTAGAGGAACTCCATCCACAGGCGGGCGGCGGCCGGGTTCGGGGCCTCCTTGTTGATGGCCTGCGAGTAGAACTGGGCGTAGACGCCGTCGGTGGGGACGGCGACCTTCCAGTCGACGCCCTTGCCCTTGAACTGCTCGGCGTAGCCGGCGTTCAGGTAGTCCCAGTCGATGGAGATGGGCGTCTCGCCCTTCTCGACGGTGGCCGGGGTGGACTCGACCGGGATGAAGTTCCCGCTCTTCTTCAGCTGGCCGAAGAAGTCGATGCCGGGCTGGATGTCGGCGAAGGAGCCCTTGTTGGCGAGGGCGGCCGCGTAGACGCCGCCGAAGGCCGAACCGGACTTGGTGGGGTTGCCGTTGAGGGCGACCTTGCCCTTGTACTCGGGCTTGAGCAGGTCGGCGAAGGTCTGCGGGCAGGTGGTGATCTTCGCGGCGTCGCAGCCGATGGAGACGTAGCCGCCGTAGTCGTTGTACCAGCGGCCGTCGGCGTCCTTCTGGCCTGCCGGGATCTTGTCCCAGGCGGCGACCTTGTACGGGGCGAAGAGGTTCTCGCCGGCGCCGCTGCGGGCGAAGGCGATGCCGAGGTCGAGGACGTCGGGGGCGCGGTCCTGGCCCTTGCGGGACTTGACGGCGGCGATCTCGTCGGAGCTGGAGGCGTCCGGGTTCTCGCTGTTCACCTTGATCTTGTACTTGGCCTCGAAGGCCTTGATGATCTCGCCGTAGTTCGCCCAGTCCGGCGGCAGGGCGATGACGTTGAGCTTGCCCTCCTTCTGCGCGGCGGCGACGAGGGCTTCCAGCGAGCCGAAATCGGCGACCGAGGTGGCGGTGGCCGGCTTCGCGCCGTTCTTGGCGCCGTCGCCGCCGGAGGCCTTGGTGTCGGGGGCGGCGCCACACGCGCTGAGCGTGGTGAGGACGGCGGCGCTGAGCAGTACGGCCGCACCACGACGGGCGGAGGAACTGAGCACGGTCTCTCCCGGAGACTTAGTGGGGTCCACTTGTCTGAACAAGTTGGCTCCAGTTCGCCCGGTCTCACTGTACGGACGGTGAACGGAGTCTGGACCGGGAGGCACGACTCGACGAAGACACGACAATGACCGAAAGGAGTCGTGACAAGGCATGCTGGAATGATCATGAGTGCGGACGCCGACGGGGTGATCCGTACGCACCGGTCAGGGGGCGAGGGGCATGGGCACGGTCAGATATCTGGAGATCGCCGACGCGCTGCGCCGGGCGATCCTCTCCGGTGAGCACCCGGTGGGCTCGCAACTGCCCTCCGAGAGCGATCTCGCCGCGCAGTGGTCCGCGTCGCGGGGAACCGTCCGCCAGGCGGTGGCCACACTGGCCTCGGAGGGGCTGATCGGATCCCGGCAGGGCGCCCGGAGGATCGTTCTGCGCCACGAGCGGCGGCACAGCTTCGGAGAGTTGAACAGCTTCGCCCAGTGGGCCGAAGGGCTCGGGCACGAGGCCGCCAGCCGGTTCCTCTCCCGTACGCGCAGGCCCGCCACCGCCGAGGAGGCCGAGCGCCTCGCGCTGGAGCCGGGGGCGGAGGTCCTCGCGGTGCTGCGGCTGCGCCTGCTCGACGGGGAGCCCACCATGGTCGAGCGGACCGCCTATCCCGGCTGGATCGCGGCGGCCGTCGAGGCGATGCCCGAGGACTGCCGCTCCATCATGGACCTGCTCGCGCAAGACTCCGGGGTCGTCGCCCACTACGGCGAGCACCTCATCGACGCCCTGCCGGCCGGCAGTGAGGACGCCCGGCTGCTGGAGATCCGCCGCGGCACCCCCCTGCTGCGCCAGCGGCACGCCTCCGCGACGGCGTCCGGCCGCCCGATCGAGTGGTCCGACGACCGCTACCGGGCCGGCAGCGTCACATTCAGTGTGAGCAACTCGTCGGTAGCCACGCCGTTGGAGCGGCGCGCCGGCGAAGGTTAGGCGGTCCGGACGGCAGCGGCTTCGGCCATCGCTTCCGTGATCGCTTCCGGCAGCCAGTCCGTGACCCGGCCGAAGTCGAAACCCAGGGCGGAGGCCCGGCCGTTGTCCATGGCGTAGGCGCGGTCGAAGGAGAAGGGCGAGGCTTCGGCGCCGTCCCCCACGACCCGGTGACGCGGGCGCCGCCCGACCCGCTCGGCAACCAGGCCGCTCAGCCCCATCACGTCCAGCGACCCGTGGGAGGCCGCGTTGACCGGCCCGGTGAAACTCTGCCCGGCCGCCCAGTACAGCAGCTCCGCGATCTCCGTGTGGTGGATGAACGAGGTCTCGTACGGGGCCTCGTGGACGTCGATCGGGGCGCCCGCGGCGATCCGCTCCACGTAGTGCGCGAGGCGCCCCGTGAAGTCCGCGCGGCCGCCGCCGAGTACGTGCGCCGCGCGGACGGAGACGTACGGGAAGACGGGATCCCGCAGGAAGACGGCCTCGGCCCGCCGCTTGCCGTCGGCGTACTCGAAGGCGGGGCCGCTCCCCCGCGCGGCCTGTGCCCGCAGCGGGTCGAGGGAGTCCTCGGTGACGGGGACCGGGCGGCGGCCGGCCGTGGGCGCGGGGAGGGTGGCCGGGTCGTAGACCTCCATGGTGGAGGTCATCACGTAGCGTCCGGTCCGCCCGGCGAAGACGCGCCGGGCGATCGCGGCCTGCCGGGGCGTGTAGCAGACCTGGTCGATGACGGTGTCGAAGGTGCGCGCACCCAGCGCCGCCCGCAGCGCTTCCTCGTCGTCGCGGTCGGCGACCAGGTGGCCCACTCCGGACGGCGGGGCGCCGGAGCCCCGGTTGAGGAGCGTGACCTCGTGTCCCGCGTCGCGGGCCTTGGTGACCAGGGACTTCCCGAAGTACCGGCTCCCGCCGATGACAAGAATCGTGTTCATGTGCTCGACTCTGCCGCTGTATCGTCCCCAGCGGAACTGCTGATCCACTGAACCGGTATGAAGGAAAACTGATGATCGATGTGCAGCGGCTGCGTGTCCTGCGGGCGGTGGCCGAGCACGGCAGCTTCAACAGGGCGGCCGGCGCGCTGCTGCTGACCCCGTCGGCCGTCTCCCAGCACATCGCCGCCCTGGAGCGCAGCCTGGGCCACCCGGTGGCCGTGCGCAGCACCCGCGGGGTCACGCTCACCGAGTCCGGCAGGCTGCTGGTGGAGACGGCCGAGACGATCTCCGCCGAACTGGACCGGGTCCGCCACGAGATCGACCGGCTGACCGCCCCCCGGCCGCGGCTGACCGTCGCCACCTTCACCAGCGGGGGCCGGCACCTGCTGCCCGGGGCGCTGTCCCGGTTCGTGGCCGCGCATCCGGAGGTGGAGCTGACGGTGCGCGAGTGCGAGCCGGAGGACGCCGTGCCGATGGTGCGCGCCGGCGCGGCCGACCTCGCGCTGAGCTACCACTTCGACGGCCCGGTGCCGGTCGGGTCGGGCGGACGGCCGGGGCTCGACTGGCTGCCTCTGATGGAGGATCCGCTGTGGCTGGTGCTGCCCCGGGGACACCGGCTCGCGGACCGGTCCTCGCTGAGCCCGGCCGAGCTCGCCGGGGACCGCTGGGTGCTCGGCTGCCTCAAGACGGAGGCGTTCCTTCACCGTTACGCGGACCAGGCGGGCTTCGACCTCCTCGTCGGGGCGTCGACCACCGACTACTTCTTCGCGCAGACGCTGGTCGCGGCCGGCGTGGGCGTCTCCCTCGTCCCGGAGGTCTCGCTGCTCCCAGGCCCCGCCCCGGAGTTGAGCGTGATCCGGGTCGAACCACCGCGTCCGGCACGGCACTTCGGGGTCGTGCTCCCCCGCCGTCGTCGCCCTCATCCGTACGCCGACGCCCTGACCGGGGCCCTGACCACGGCCGCCGCCTCGGCGCGGGACGGAATCCGCCCGTGAACCACTTCCTCCCGAGCTCCGTGATGGAGGACCTGATGGCCCGCTACGGCGAGCCGGGGGTCACCAGGCCCGTCTCGTAGGCGAGCACCACCGCCTGGGCCCGGTCTCGCAGCGACAACTTCGCGAAGATCCGGGCCACATGGGTCTTCACCGTGGCCTCGCTGAGCGTCAGCTCCCGCGCCAGCTCGGCGTTGGAACGCCCGTGACCCATGAGGGTCAGTACCTCCCGTTCGCGCGGGGTGAGCGAGGCGAGCTCGTGTCGCGCGGCGGGCGCGGCGGCTCGCGGCGCGCAGCGTTCCACGAGGCGTCGGGTGATGGAGGGCGCGAGCAGTGCGTCCCCGGTTCCGACCAGGCGCACGGCGGCGGCGAGGTGCTCGGGGGTGACGTCCTTCAGCAGGAATCCGCTGGCCCCGGCGGCGAGGGCGGCGTAGACGTAGCTGTCGAGATCGAAGGTGGTCAGCATGATCACCCGGCATTCGGGAGCCTCGGCGAGGATCCGCCGGGCGGCTTCGAGACCGTCCATGGTGGGCATCCGGATGTCGAGCAGCACGACATCCGGCCGCAGCCGCCGCACCAGGCCCACGGCCTCCACCCCATCGGCGGCGACCCCTACGACGTCGATGCCCCGGGCCGTCAGGATCAGCCGGAAGCCGGTGCGGACGAGTTCCTGGTCATCGGCGATCACCACCCGGGGAGGGGCCGGCGCTGCCGCGGGCGCCGGGCGGAGGTCGGGCGCCGCGGGCGCGGGCACGGGCGTGGTGCGCGGCTCGGGGGCCGGTCCTGTGGCCGCGTGCTCGGGCGCGGGGTCCGGCGTCACCGGCCCGGTCACGCCCGCTCCAGGGGGAGGCGTGCCCGTACCCGGTAGCCGCCGCCGAGGCGGCGGCGCGCGTCGAGGTCGCCGCCGTAGACGGCGACGCGCTCGCGCAGGCCGAGCAGCCCGCGCCCGGTCCCGTCGGCCTTGGCCGCCTTGGCCGTCTTGGTCGCCTTGGCCTCGGGAACCGACCCGGCGGTGCCTTCCGACAAGGCGCTCGGGCCGCTCGTGAGTACCTCCACCCGCAGCGCGTGTTCCGCGTAACGCACCGTCACTTCCGCCTTGCCCCCGTTTCCGTGTTTGAACGCGTTGGTCAGTGCTTCCTGGATGATCCGGTACGCCGTGACGTCGATCCCGGCCGGCAGCGGCCGGGGCTCCCCGGACACCCGTACCTCCACCGGCAGGCCGGCGAAGGCGAACCTGTCGATCAGCGGGCTGAGCCTGGCGAGGGTCGGCTGCGGCTCCGTGGCCGCCGTGGCGGCGACGCCCGCGCCCGCGGCGTACGGCTCGTCCCTGCCGTCCTGCGCGGGCGCCAACAGGCCCAGCAGGTGGCGTAGTTCCGTCATCGTGGTCCGTCCCGCCGCCTCCACTGCGCCCATGGCCGCGGCGGCCTGCTCCGGCAGGGTGTGCAGCACCTCCCGTGCGGCGCCCGCCTGGACGACCATCAGGCTCACGTTGTGGCTCACGATGTCGTGGAGTTCGGCCGCGATCCTGGCCCGTTCCGCGTCCACGGCCGCACGCGCCGCGCTCTCCCGTTCCCGTTCCAGCAGCCAGCCGCGCTCCCCCATGGCCGCCCGGTGCCCGCGCCGGGCGCGCACCAGGGCCAGTGCCAGCCCTGCCGCCGCGATCACGGCAAGGCACGCAACGGTCCCCACCGCGATGATCGTTCCCACCCTGGCATCCCCCGTCCGTCCGCGCGTCATTGTGCCGGACGGGCCGGACGGACCGCGTACATCCCCAGGATGACCTGCGCGGACCTCTACATCCGGGGGCTGACGCACCGCCCGCGGGCTCAGCTCTAGGTTCGAGCCATGACAACTGATCAAGGCAGTGAACGGCAAGTGGTGGTGCGGCTGGACGGCGTGCACAAGGAGTACGGCGACACGAAGGCCCTGGACGGGCTGTCACTGGAGATCCGGGCGGGTGAAGCGGTCGCCGTGATGGGCCCCTCCGGCTGCGGCAAGTCCACCCTCCTCAACATGGTGGCCGGGCTGGACCGGCCCACCTCGGGCCTGGTGGAGGTGCACGGCCAGGACCTGGGGCGGCTGAACGAATCCGGACTGGCACTCTTCCGGCGCCGCAGCGTCGGCATGATCTTCCAGTTCTTCAACCTCATCGACGATCTTCCGGCCCTCGACAACGTGGCGCTGGCCGCCCAGTTGACCGGTACCTCGGCCCGGCAGGCCCGCCGCCGGGCCCTGGAGCTCCTGGACGAACTGGGCGTGGCCGAGCGCCGCAACAACTATCCTGCGACGCTCAGCGGCGGCGAGCGCCAACGGGTAGCCGTCGCCCGGGCGTTGATGAACCGGCCCGCGCTGCTCCTGGCCGACGAACCCACCGGCGCACTCGACAGCCGCTCCGGCGAGCAGGTGATGGACCTCCTCATCGACCTCAACCAGATCGGGCAGACCCTGCTGATCGTCACCCACGACCGGGAGTTGGCCACCCGCTGCGCCGGCCGCCTGGTCGAGGTCGCCGACGGCCGGGTGGCCCGTGAGAGCGCACTGGAGGCGACCGCGTGAGCGCCGTGTGGCGGGCCTCGCGCGCGGCCGTCAAGCGCCGCCGGGTCCAGACGTTCGTCATCGGGCTGGTCGTCCTGTGCTCCACCACGACCGTGCTGCTCTCGCTGGGTCTGCTCGCCGCCGCCTCGGGACCGTTCGACAAGGCGTACGCAGCCCAGCGCGGCGCGCACGTGGTGGCGTCCTTCGACACCGCGAAGGTCACAGAGGCCCAGCTGGCACGGACCGTCGGGCGTCCGGGCGTGGAGGCCGCCGCCGGGCCGTTCGGGCAGGCGGTCGTCGCCATGCCCAGGGGATGGCTCGGGTCGCCCGGCGGTTCCCTCGCGGTGGTGGGCCGGGCCGATCCGGCGGGCCCCGTGGACCGCATAGAGATCCTGCGGGGCCGGTGGGCAACCGCCCCCGGCGAGATCGTCGTCAACTGGGCCTTCGACGGATCCCCCGACGCGGAACTGCTCGGCACGAAGCTCCCGGTCCCCGGCGCCCCGCCTCTGACCGTCGTCGGATTCGCCACCAGCATGAGCAAGTCCGCGGGAGCCTGGGTCACCCCCGGGCAACTGAGCGCACTGCACCCGACCTCGTCCCAGATGCTCTACCGTTTCACGGACTCCTCGACCGAGGCGCAGCTGAGCGCCGGGCTGACCGAGGCGACGGCGGAGCTGCCTCGGGATTCCCTGACGAACACCCAGAATTACCTCACCCTCAAACAGGCCTTCTCGGCACTGGCCAATGCCTATCTCCCCTTCATCTCCGTCTTCGGCGTCCTCGGCCTCCTGGTCTCCGCCCTGATCGTCGGAAACGTGGTCAGCGGGGCAGTGGTCTCCGGCTACCGGCACATCGGTGTCCTCAAGGCGCTGGGCTTCACACCGAACCAGGTGGTCGCCGTCTACCTGACGATGATGTCCGTGCCCGCGGTCGTCGGCGGGGTCCTCGGCACCCTGCTGGGCAAAGCGCTGGCCGGTCCCATCCTCGAGGTCTCGTTCGCCGGCATCGAGACGGGCCGGGCCTCCGTCGGCACCATCCCGGCGTGGGTGTACGTCGTCTGTCTGCTGGGGATGCCCGCCCTCGTCCTGCTCGCCGCCCTGGTCCCCGCGCTGCGGGCACACCGGCTGCCGGCCGCCCGGGCGATCAGCGCGGGTGACGCGCCCCGGACCGGACGTGGGCTGCGCATCCAGCGGGTGCTGGGCTTCACCGAGCTGCCGCGCCCCGTCAGCCTGGGCCTGGGCCAGCCGTTCGCCCGTCCCGGCCGCACCCTCCTGACCATGGCGGCCATCGTCCTGGGGGTCACCACGGTAACGCTGTCGACCGGGATGACCAGCACGATGCTGGCCCTCGGCCAGGCCGGCCGGGCCGACGGCGGCGCCCAGGTCCTCGTCCACGCGGACGAGCAGGGCGACCGGCCCCTGCCCCGGCTCGGCGACGCACAGATCGAGGAGCGCCTGAGGTCCCTGCCGGGCACGGCGCGCGTACGGGCCCGCGGGCTGGCCGAGGTGAGCCTGGTCGGGCAGACCCAGCCCGCCTTCGCCAACTTCTACCGCGGCAACGACTCCTCGGACGCCTACGAGATCGTCGAGGGCCATCAGCCGGGCGCGGTCGGGGAGATCGCCGCCGGACCGTCGTTCCTCACCCAGCGCGGACTGAGGATCGGGGACCGGGTCACCCTGGAGCTGAACGGCAGGCAGGTCCCCACGACCGTCGTCGGCAAGCTGACCGCAGGCAGCGCCCGGGCCCTGGACGCCACCTGGGAAACCCTGGAACAGCTGGCGCCGGGGTCCCGACCCATCGAGTACTGGGTCCGGCTCACCCCCGGCACCGACCCGGACGCCTACGCGGCGGCGGCCGAGGCGGCCGACCCCGGACTCTCCACATCGGTGGGAAGCTCGGCGAACGCCGCCACCGTCACCGTCGTCACCTTCTCCACGGTGTTCACGGTGCTGCTGACCCTCGTCGCCTCGCTCGGCGTGTTCAACACCGTGCTGCTGAACACCCGCGAGCGCCGCCGGGACCTGGGCATGCTCAAGTCGATCGGGATGACGCCCCGCCAGGTGGTGGCGATGACGGTGACCTCGGTGGCCGGGCTCGGCCTGGTCGGCGGGCTGCTCGGCATCCCGCTCGGGATGCTGGCGCACCGGCTGGTCGTGGACAACGTCGGCATCGTCGCCTTCCCGGAGTACATGAAGGACGTGTGGCACGCGCCGCAACTCGCCGCGATGCTGCTGGCGGGCATGGCGATCGCGGTACTGGGCGCCCTGCCGCCGGCCCGCTCCGCGGCCCGGATGACGATCGCCTCGGTGCTGCACACCGAGTAGGCGGCGGATCAGCCGACGGCTGCCTGCCGAACGGACTGCTCGTCGACGATGCGGCCGTCGCGCAGCTCCACGACCCGGTCGGCGAGTTCGATCAGGACCGGGTCGTGGGTGGCCACCAGGGCGGTGACCCCCTCGCTGCGCACCACCGCCCGCAGCAGCCGCATGATCGACCGGCCGGTCTCGGAGTCGAGCTGGCCGGTCGGTTCGTCCGCGATGATCAGATCGGGCTCGTTGGCCAGGGCGCGGGCCACGGCGACCCGCTGCTGCTGCCCGCCGGACAGTTCGCCCGGACGCTGATCGGCGTGCTCGGCCAGGCCGACCAGGGCGAGCAGGGTCCGGGCCCGCTCCTCGCGCTGCCGGGCGGGGACCTTCTTCAGCCGCATCGGGACCCCGACGTTCTCGACGGCCGTGAGGACCGGGATCAGACCGAAGGACTGGAAGACGAAACCGATCCGGTCCCGGCGCAGCGCCAGCAGCCCGGCCTCGTCGAGGCCCGCGAGGCCGGTGCCGTCGAGGCGGACGCTGCCGGCCGTCGGGGTGTCGAGTCCGCCGACGAGGTTGAGCAGGGTGGTCTTGCCCGAGCCCGACCGGCCCTTCAGCGCGGTGAGTTCACCGCGGCGCACCTCGAAGGAGACGCCGCGCAGCGCGTGCACGGCGTTCGGGCCGCTGCCGAAGCTGCGGTGGACGTCGTCCACGACCACCATCGGCGCGGCGGCCGGGTTCTCCTGTTGCTGCGTCATGACGTCTGCTCCCCCTGGACGTAACCGGTCACTTTCGAATTTGCTCATCTGTCACATCCTTCGCGCAAGTCCCTTCCGCTGCGCGTTCGAATCTGACAGAGTCGTCCGCTATCCGGTGCCAGCGGTCCGGACGGGGGAGGAACACACCATATGCTCGGCTTCGTCATGCGCCGGCTGCGCGGGCGATTGCCGCTCGCCGCCGCCGTTCTGCTCACCGTGCTCATCACCACGACCGTGCTGACGGCGCTGTTCGCGTTCACGCGCGGCGTGGGCGAGGCAGGACTGCGCCAGGAGCTCCAGGGCCCGGGCCGGGACCGGAGCACCGTGCTGGTGACCGGCGGACGTCCCGTGACCGCCCGCGCCGAGGACGACAAGGCCGTACGGGCCTTCGCCGGCGAGCTGTTCGGACGGCTCCCCGTGTCCTTCGAGAGCATGGCGCGCAGCCGCTCGTACGGGATTCCCGGCGCGCGCACCCCCGGCAAGGAAACCGATCTGGCGCTGCTCGCCTCCCTGGACCGCGAGCGGGTGCGGCTCCTGGCGGGCCAGTGGCCGCAGGCGGTCGCCGGGCAGGACCCCGCGCGCATGCAGGTGGCCGTGCCGCGGGCCGCGCTGACCCGGCTGGGGCTGACCGAGGCCGCGCTGCCCGCCGAGGTCCGCCTCGACGACCGGTACGGCGGGACCCCGCTCACGGTGCAGGTCAGCGGCGTGTACCGGGCGGCCGACCCGGACGCCCCGTACTGGCAGCTCGACCCGCTCGGCGGTCGCGAGCTCCAGGTCAGCACCTTCACCACGTACGGGCCGCTGCTCGTCGACGACACCGCGTTCACGACGGGCGGGCTGCCGCAGAACAGCCGCGCCGTGCTCCTCACCCCCGATTTCGCGACGGTGGTCCCCGCGCGGGCGCAGGACATCCGGGAGCGCGCGGCGGGCCTGGCCGCCGGCGCCCGCGGCTCCACCGGCGTCAAGGGCCCCGACGGGTTCCAGGTCAAGACCGAGCTCCCCCATCTGCTGGACGAGTTGGACTCCGGGCAGCGGGTCGCCCGGTCCACCCTGCTCGTCGGCGCGCTCCAGCTGGCCGTCCTCGCGGCGGCCGCGCTGCTGCTCGTCGCCCGCCTCCTCACGGACCGTCAGGAGCCCGAGCGGATCCTGCTGACCGCGCGCGGCGCCTCCCGCGTCCGGCTCGGCGTGCTCGGCGCGACCGGATCGCTGCTGCTCGCGCTGCCCGCCGCCGTCCTCGCGCCGCTGCTCACCCCGCCCCTGCTGCGGCTGTCGGCCGGCTTCGGCCCGCTCGCACGGGTGCACCTGGACACGTCCGGGAACTGGCTGATGTGGCCGGTGGCCGCCGCCTGCGCGCTGGCGTGCGTCCTGCTGACGGCGCTCCCCGCCATGCTGCGCGGCGCGGGGGCCGTCGCCCTGCGGGTCGGCGGCCGACGGCAGGCGCTGGTCGCCGGCGCCGCCCGCTCCGGCGCCGACCTGGCCCTGGTGGCGCTCGCCGTCCTCGCCTACCAGCAGCTCGCGCAGTACAGCGGCGACGGAGCCGAGGCCGCCGCCGTGGACGGTGGGCTCGGGGTGGATCCCGTACTGGTCGCCGCGCCGACGCTGGCCCTGTGCGCGGGCACGCTGCTGGTGCTGCGGCTGCTGCCGTTCGCGGCGCGGGTCGGCGGGCGGATCGCGGCGCGCGGGCGGGGCCTGGGACCGGCGCTGGTCGGCTGGCAGCTCGCCCGCAGGCCCGGCCGGGCCACCGGGCCGGTGCTGCTGCTCGTACTGGCCGTGTCCAGCGGGGTCCTGGCGCTCGGCCAGCACACCGCGTGGTCCGATTCGCAGCGTGACCAGGCCGACTTCGCCACCGCCGGGGGTCTGCGGATCTCGGGCAGCGACCTGGCACCGCTGGGCCAGGGCGGACGGTACGCCTCCCTGCCCGGCGGAGAGCGGGTCATCCCGGTGATCCGCTCGAAGCAGGACCTGCCGGGCGGACGTGCCGGGCAGGTGCTCGCCGTCGACGCGGCCGGGGTGGCCGAACGGGTGCCGCTGCGCGCCGATCTGCGGGACGGGCGCTCCGTGCGCGAGCTGTTCACGCCGCTCGCGGCGGGTGCGGGCGCGGCCGCCGACGGCATCGAACTGCCGGGGCATCCGCGCCGGATCGACTTGGACGTGACGGTACGGGCCTCCGGCGAGGGCGGCCGGCCGGGCCTCGGCGTGCTGCTGCGCGACCGGTTCGGCCTGACCCACCGTACGCCGATGACGCAGCTGCCCGAATCGGGGGACGCCACCGTCTCGCTGGACCTCGGCGCCCTCACCGGGGCCCCGCTCGGGTCGGCGGCCGCGCCCCTGCGGGTCGCCGGGCTCGTGTTCTCGTACGGCCAGGAGGACCGCGGGCCGGCACTCGGGGACGCCCCCTCCGTGCCGGAACGGCCCGGGGAGCTGACCGTGCGCCGGATCTCCGCCGCCGACGCCCCCGGCGCGGCCGCGGTGCCCGCCCGTGCCGGTACGACCGGCTGGACCCTCGGTGCCCCGCAGTCGACCGGTGGCGGGCGGGCCGGCGAACTGCTCCCGGCCGGTCCTGACGAGCTGGTGCGGGTCCGTTACCGGGGTGGCGCGGGAAGCATCGGCGGCGTGCAGCTCGGGCTGCTCGCCGGCGCCGCACCCGCCGCCGAGGTGCCGGGGATCGCCACCCGCGGCTACCTCGCCGCCGTCGGAGCGCGGGTGGGCGACGTGGTGCCGGTCCCGCTGGGCTCGGGCAGCGTCCCGGTGCGGATCACCGCCGCCGTGGGCTCGCTGCCCGTGGTCGGTGACACGGCCGTGGCCGTGGATCTCGCCGCCGCCGGACGGCTGTTGGCGGCCGACGCCGGCCGGGAGCTGCCCCCGGTCGTCGAATGGTGGCTGCCGGCCGCCTCCGGCGATGACCCGGTGCCCGCGCGGGCCGCCGCCGAACTGCGCTCCGGCTCGGGGGCGCAACGGGTGGAGCTGCGCGAGGAGGTCGCTGCCGGGCTGCTGGACGATCCGCTGAGCGCGGGCCCGCAGAGCGCCCTGGCCGCGCTGGCGGTGGCCTGCGCGATCCTGGCCGCGATCGGCTTCGCGGCTTCCGCGGCCGCGGCCGGACGGGAACGGGCCGCGGAGTTCGCGGTGCTGACCGCTCTGGGGACGCCCCGGCGGCGCCTCGCCCGGACGGTCACGGCCGAGACCGGTGTCCTGGTCGGCCTCGGGACCGCCGTGGGGGTGGGGCTGGGCGCCGTCATCGTGCACCTGGTGGTGCCGCTGGTGGTGCTGACGCCCGCCGCCCGGCGTCCGGTCCCGGAGGTCCTGGTGGACCTGCCGAACGCCGGAACGCTGCTCCTGGCCGCCGCGATCGCCGCGGTGCCGCTGTTGTCGGCCGTGCTGGGCGGCCGCCGAGACCGAGGCGTGGCCGACCGGCTGCGGCACGTGGAGGAATCATGAGCCGCCCCGCATCCCCCGGCCCGGCGCGCCCCGCGGGGACTCGGCCCGCAGGGACTCGGCCCGCAGGGACTCGGCCCGCGGAGACTCGGCCCGCGCCCTGGGTGCGGACGCGGCTGCGCGCGGCTCCGTTGAGCGCGTTGCTCGGTGCCGCCCTCGTCTTCGTCACCGTCCTCCTCGCGGCAGCCCTGCCCCGCGCCGTGGACCGGGGCGCCGACCAGGCCCTGCGCTCCTTCCTGCGGGCCCAGGGCCCGGCCCCGACGAGCCTGTTCGCCACGACCGGCTCGCAGGGCGGACCCCAGACGCCGCAGGAACTGGACTCCGCGCTGGCCGCGCTGCGCGCCCGTACCGGCGGCGCGTTCCAGCTCGCCGCGAGCGGCCCGGTGCACGGCGCGTACGGCATGAAGCCCACCGAACTGGCGAACCCCGGGCTGACCCGGATCGAGGGCCCCGACCCGCGGCTGACCCTCGCGTACTTGCCGGAGGTCACCGCACACGCGAGGTTGGTGGCGGGACGCTGGCCGGGCGGCCCGGTGGCCGACGACGCGCCGGTCCCGGTGGCCCTGTCCCGCGCCGCGTCCGAGACCATCAAGGCGCCCATCGGCACCGTGCTGGAGTCCAAGCCGTCGATGTCCGGCCCGCAGCGGGCCGAGGTCGTCGGCCTCTACGACGCCTTCGACGACGCCGACGTGTACTGGACCGACGTGCCCTGCATGGCCCACGCGTGCAAGAACCGGACGACCACCGCCCCGCCGCTGGCGTACTGGCAGACCGACGCCGTCGTCGGCGCCGAGGGGATCGACCGGATCGCCGGCTGGGGCGAGGGCATCCAGTACTTCTGGCGGCTCCCGGTGGACACCGACGCCCTGCGGTCGGACCGGCTGCCCGCCACCGCCAAGGAGATCGCCTCCTTCGTCGCCGGTCCCACCTCCACCGGGCTCAGCCGCACCATCGGGCGCCCGGACCTGCGGATCGCCTCCCGGCTCCCGGAGCTCTTCGCTCAGGCCGAGGCCCGGGAGCGGGGCGCGGCCCCGCTCGCCGCGATCGGCCCGGCCGGGGTCGCCGGGGTGGCCGTGGTCGTCTTCGCCCTGGCCGCCGCGCTGGGCGGCGACCGGCGTGCGGCCGAGCTGCGGCTGTTGCTCGCCCGCGGCGGCTCGCGCCGCTCCATCGTGCTGCGGCTGCTCGGGGAGGGCGCCGTGACGGTGCTGCCCGCCGCGGCCGCGGCCACCTGGCTCGCGCTGGTGCTGCTGCCGACGCCTCGGGGGACGGCCTCCCTGATCGCCGCGACCACCGTCACCCTGTTCGCCCTGCTGGCCCTGCCCGTACGGGCCTTCGTACTGCTGTCGGGTCCGCGCGCTCCGCGGCCCCGGCGACGGCTCGTCGGCGAGTTCCTCGTCGTGGTCGCCACCGCCGCCGCCGTGTACGAGGTGCGCACGCGCGGCGTCGCCCCCGCCGGGGCGGGACTCGATCCGCTGCTCGTCGCCGCCCCGCTGCTGCTCGCGCTGTGCGGCGGGCTGGCCCTGGCCCGGCTCCAGCCGCCGCTCGTCGGGGCGTTGGCCCGGGCGGCGGGCCGCGGTCCCGGCCTGGTCGGCTTCCTCGGACTGGCCCGCGCCGCGCGCGGGGGGCCCGCCGGGGCCGCCGGCGGGCGGGGGCGGCCCTCGGTGCTGCCGCTGATCGCGCTGCTGCTGGCCGTCACCACGGGCGGCTTCGGTGCGACGGTGCTGGGCGCGGTCGACGCCTCCCGGCTCCAGGTGGCCCGGGAGGCCGTGGGCGGCGACGCGCAGGTCTCCGCCCCCTACGAGACCGCCCTCCCCCGGGAACTGGTCGACGCCGCGGGCTCGTTGCCCGGCGTGCGGACGGCCGCCTCGGTGTGGGTGGACGACAACGCGTTCGGCTACTTCGGGCGGGGCACGACGCACGTCTCGGTGGTCGTCGTCGATCCGGAGTCGTACGCGGAGCTGTCCCGGAGCCTGGGACGGGGCCGCTTCGACCCGGCCGCGCTCTCCGGGAAGGGGACCGGCTCCGCGGTCCCGGCACTGTTCAGCCGCGATCTGCTCGCCCAGAAGGACACGGCCGGCCCGGCGGGCGGTGAGGCCTTCCGCCTCTGGGTGGGCGGCGAGGAGATCCAGGTCGGCTCCGCCGGCACCTTCGACGGCGCTACGCCCGCACTGCCGGGTGCGGGCGTGGCCACCCTGATCCTGCCGGCCGGACCGACCACCGCGGTGGTCCCCAAGGCCGCACAGCCCAACCGGTGGCTGGCGGTGGGCCGGATCGACGGGGACCGGCTGGAGGAACTCCTCTCCAGGACCGTCCCGGCGGCGAGCGCCGACAAGTACCTGGTCCGCACCAGCGCCGCCAAGGTCGCCGAACTGGCCGGCGACCCGCTCCAGCGCTCCGCCGGCCGGCTGTTCTGGGCGTCCGTGGCGGGCGCCGCCGGCTTCGCCGTGCTGGCGGTGCTGCTGACGTTGATGCGGGCAGCGCCGGACCGGGCCGCGCTCCTGGCCCGGCTGCGGACCATGGGCCTCCAGCCCCGGAGGGGCGTGGCTCTGATCCTGGCCGAGACCTGGCCGCAGGCACTCGTCGCGGCGCTCGGCGGCGGGCTCGTCGCGGCGGCGGCCGTGCTCCTGCTGGGTCCGGCCGTGAACCTGTCCTCGCTGGTCGGCGCCAAGGTCCCGACCGGGCTGGGGCCGGCGGCCTCGCCCGTACTGACCCAGGCCCTGGGCGTCGCGGCCCTCGTGACCGCGGCCGTGCTGGCGGAGGCGGCGATTTCCGGCAGGCGACAGATCACCACCGAGTTGAGAGCGGGAGACCAGCGGTGAACACCGACCAGCCGACCTACGAAGACCTGCGCCGGGAGGCCCTGGCCGCCGCGGAGCCCCGTACGCGCGGGGCGGAAACGGCGATCGCCTGCGACCGTCTGGTCCGCATCTTCAGCACCGCCGGGGTCGAGGTACAGGCCCTTCAGGGGCTCGAACTGACCGTGGCCCAGGGCGACCTGGTGGCGCTCGTCGGCGCCTCGGGCAGCGGGAAGTCCACCCTGCTGAACATCCTCGCCGGCCTGGACGTCCCCACCGCGGGCACCGCCACCGTGGGCGGGTACGACCTGCTGGAGATGTCGGCCAAGGAGCGGCTGCGCTACCGGCGTGAGGCGGTGGGCTTCGTCTGGCAGCAGACGGCGCGCAATCTGATGCCCTTCCTGACGGCGGCCCAGAACATCGCGCTGCCCATGCAGTTGAGGGGCCGGGCGGGGCGCGGTGCGAAAGCGCTCCGCGCACAGCGGGTGGCTCAGCTCCTCGAAGCCCTGGAGATCGGCGACCTCGCGAGCCGTCGGCCGGCTGAACTCTCCGGCGGCCAGCAGCAGCGCGTGGCCATCGCCGTGGCCATGGCCAACGACCCGAAGGTGCTCCTCGCCGACGAGCCCACCGGCGAGCTGGACTCGGAGACGGGCGCCGCGATCTTCGAGTCGTTCCGAACCGTCAACCGGGAACTGGGCGCCACCGTCGTCATCGTGACCCACGACCCGATGGTCGCCGGCGAGGTCCGCCGTACGGTCGCCATCCGCGACGGCCGGACGAGCAGCGAGGTCCTGCGGCGCACCGTCACCGACGAGCACGGCGAGGAGTCGGTGAGCGAGCGGGAGTACGTCATGCTGGACCGCACGGGCCGTGTGCAGCTCCCCCACAAGTTCCTGGAGGCCCTGGGCATGGAACACCGCGTGGCGGTCGACCTGGCCTCCGACCACATCGAAGTCCGCCGCGACGACGTGGAGTCCTGAGCGCGCGGATCCTTCTTCGGCACGGCTGTCACACGTGATCGCCGGATACCGGGAACTCGTCCGCGAGGCCCACGCCCGCGGCGTCAGGGTCATCGGCGCCACCATCCCGCCCTTCCACGGCGGCCTACTGGACCGAGCGGGGCGAGGACGTCCGTACCGCGGTCAACACCTGGATCCGCACCGGAGGCGCCTACGACGGCGTCGTCGACTTCGACCGGGCACTGGCCGCTCCGGCCGGCCGGACCTCGTGCCCGGGAGGGTGATTCCGTCACCTCCCCGGGCCGGGGGTCGTTAGCGCCTCGGGGTCGGATCGGGGGCGAAGGGATGACGGTTATGCGGCAGTTTCCTCTGGAGATGCACCACTTGGCACCCGGTCGGGTGGTCGAGTGGCGGCTCAGGCGCACGGCGGCCGAGGCCCCCGAGCAGGACCCCCGGGCGGGCAAGATGGCGTCCTTCAACCAGGACAAGCACTTCACGGTCGCCGAGGAGAGCAGGGACGCCGACGACCCGGTCGCCTCGTGGATCGCGGTCACCTTCGAGGTCGACGGACTGCTCGACGAGCCGGCGCTGGCGCGGGCGCTGCTCTCCTTCGTGCAGCGGCACGAGGTGCTGCGGTGCGCGTTCAGCAGGCTCGCCGGGGAGGTTGCCTGCGAGCCCTTCGACCCCGCCGAACTTGCCCTCGAAGCCGAGCCCGTGGCCGTCTTCGACGACTCGGACCTGCTGCGCGACTTCCTCGTCGAGCGGTTCAAGCGGAGCATCGACACCTTGTCCTGGCCCCTGTTCGTGATGGGCGCGGTGCTCCGCGAGGACTCCGCCACCGTCTACCTCGCCTTCGACCACATCGTCTGCGACGGCATGTCGATGCCGATCGTCGTCCACGAGGTGCTCACCGCGTACGAGGCCCTGTGCCGCGGCGAGGAGGTCTCGCTGCCGCCCGCCCCGAGCTATCTCGACTTCGCCGACGAGCAGCGCCGCCGCTACCTGTCCGTCGACGCCCGCGACGAACGCCTCGGCTACTGGAAGTCCTTCATCGAGCGGGGCGGAGGCGAGTTCTTCCCGCGCTTCCCCCTCGACCTCGGCGTGGAGCCGGGCCGGATGTACCCGATCGTGAACGAGGCCTCCCGGCTGCTCGACGCCTCCGACACGGAGGTGTTCGAGAAGACCTGCCTGGCGGTCGGCGGCAAGCCGTTCATGGGGGTGCTCGCGTCCGTCGCCGTCTGTCTGCGCGAGGCGGGCGGGCCCGGGGTCTACCGGGGGCTCATGCCGGTGAGCGAACGCGGCCGGCAGGCCTGGACGGATTCGGTGGGGTGGTTCGTCAACACCATGCCGATCGAGTTCGACGCCTCGCCGGGGCGGGACTTCGCCGCCGTCATGGCCGGGGTACGGGCCGGCTTCGGCGAGATGATCGCCCACATCGACGTGCCGTTCGTCCGGGCGTGGGAGCTGCTGGCGCCCGAGGAGTTCGCCGCCCGCTCCTGGCCCTACCCCGTGAACTTCTTCTCGTACATCGACATGCGCAAGTGCCGCGGCGCCGAACGCCACGAGGAGTGGCGGCCGACCACCCACGTCTGGTCGGCGCGGGCCAACGGGGCCTGCTCGTGGTTCCAGCGGGACACGGACGGACTGCACATGAACTCCATCTACGTGGACACGCCGGCGGCGCGCCGCACCATGGGCGACTTCCAGGAGGCGCTGCGCCTGACCGTGCGGGAGATCGCCTGCTCGGGCGGCTTCCGCAGGCCCGTCGCGCTGACCGCGCCGCGGCGGCCCGCCGGGACCCCGCTCGACGTGGCCGGGTTCGCCCGTCGTCGCTGACGCCGGGGTCGACGGGACGGGTGGGCCTACGCGAGGCGGGCCGCGCGGCCGAGCAGCAGGTCGCGTTCCCGCTCGTTGCGCGTGAGCGCGGCCGCCCGCTCGAACTCCGCGCGGGCCTCCTGCGGCCGGCCGAGCCGCTCGAGCAGGTCTCCTCGTACGCTCGGCAGCAAGTGGTAGGCGCGCAGGGCCGGTTCCTGCGCCAGGGCGTCGACGAGCGGCAGCGCCGCCTCGGGGCCCTGGGCCATCGAGACGGCCACCGCGCGGTTGAGCTCCACCACGGGTGAGGGGACGAGCAGGACGAGCCGGGCGTAGAGCGCGGCGATCGTCGGCCAGTCGGTGTCCTCGTAGCGCACGGCCGCGGCGTGACAGCCGGCGATCGCGGCCTGGAGGGCGTAGGGACCGCTGCCGGCGTGGCTCAGGGCCTGGACACCGCGGCGGATGAGCAGGCGGTTCCACTTGGCCCGGTTCTGGTCGGCGAGCAGCACCGGTTCCCCGTCTGGGCCGGTGCGGGCGGTGATCCGGGAGGCCTGGAACTCCAGGAGCGCGGCGAGGCCGTGCACCTCGGGTTCCTTGGGGCAAAGGGCGGCCAGGAGGCGGGCGAGGCGCAGGGCGTCCTCGCACAGGGCGGGGCGGACCAGGTCGTCCCCGGCGGTGGCCGAGTAGCCCTCGTTGAAGACGAGGTAGACGACTTCGAGGACGGAGGCGAGCCGCGCCTCGCGGTCGGCCCCGTACGGGACCTCGAACGGCACGCCCGCCGCGGCCAGGGTCCGCTTGGCCCGGACGATGCGCTGGGCGACGGTCGGTTCGGAGGCCAGGAAGGCCCGCGCGATCTCCTGGGTGGTCAGTCCGCCCATCAGGCGCAGGGTGAGCGCGATCCTCGCCTCGGTGGCCAGGAGGGGATGGCAGGCGGTGAAGATCAGCCGGAGCAGGTCGTCGTCGATGTCGTCCGGGTCCGCCGGCTCGGTGGGCGGCGGCACGTCCTCCAGGCTCCGGCCGACCTCGGCGAGCTTGCGGGCGTACGTCTCCTTGCGGCGCACGAGGTCGATCGCGCGGTGCTTGGCGGTGGCCATGAGCCAGGCGCCCGGCTTGTCCGGGACGCCCGACCGCGGCCATTGTTCGAGGGCGGCGACCAGGGAGTCCTGGGCGAGTTCCTCGGCGATGCCGACGTCCCGCACGATGCGGGCCACGCCCGCGATGATGCGAGCGGGCTCGATCCTGAACACCGCCTCGACCGCCTGGGCCGTATTACCTGCCGTCACGGCCACCCATCAGAGCAGCCGTGACGAGGCAGGGCAAACGCGACGCGGGCGCCCGGAGGCTCCGCGCCGCTCACATCTCCTGGATCTCCCGGACCTCGGCGCTGACGTTCCAGCTCGCCGGGTGGATCTCCAGGAAGCGGCGGGTCCACTCGATGGCCTCGGCCTTGTCCTTGCATTGGGTCAGGGAGTAGCCGCCGACGACCTCCTTGGTCTCGGTGAACGGGCCGTCGGTGTAGCTGACCTTCCCGCCGGACCAGCTCAGCCTGGTGCCTTCGGAGGTGGGCAGCAGGCCTGCGGTGTCGAGCATGACCCCGGCCTTGGTGATCTCCTCCAGGAGGGCGCCCATGCGCTGCTCGAAGTCGGCGGGGAACACCTCGGGCGGCAGGTTCTGCTCGTCGATGCGGATCATCGTCAGGAAGCGCGGCATGGTGACTCCTCGGTCGGAAGGGCGGGGACGTTCCCCGCCTCTCACCCCTGCGTCGAACGGGAGACGCCCGGATCGACAGCTGTCCCGGAATTCTTCGGAAGTTTTTTCCGGGGAGCCGGACGACACGGCCCTACTCGCGAGTAGGACCGTGTTTCGTCGCTTCCGCACCGCGCGCGGCGACGCCGGCCCGCCTTCCGCTCCGGGTCCGGCGGCGCCGCGGGCCGGGGGAAGGTCGACCGCGAGGCCGCCGGCTAGCGGCTGTCGCCCGCCCAGTCCCAGTGGACCTGATCCTGTGCGCGGCGGCGGTAGTGGGCGCGGCCGCCCGCCCCGTAGCGCCCTATCTCCGTCGGGAGGCGGGCCTCCTCGGCGAGCTGGGGCGCGCTCCAGCCGGTGATGTCGAGCAGGAGCCCGTCGAGGGGCCCGCCCACGAGCTCGCCGTAGACGTGGCCGGGGCGCGGGCCCGGGTCGGGGTCTTCGTGGTCGGCGCCGTAGACCCGGCGCCGGAGCATCCTGTCGTCCATGGCCCCAGCTTCACAGGTGCCACTGACAACGGGCGATGATGGCGTCAACGGGCACGCACGGACGAGGAGCGGTACGCACATGGCGGCACGTCGGGTACACCAGCCACTGGAGGACCAGGAGTTCGACTTCATCCTCTCCATGACGACGGGGCCGGTTCTCGCCTATTTCTGCGGGTCCTGGCCAAAGGCCCTGGAGGCCTGCCGCGCCATGGACGCGGTCGTGGGCGAACTCGCGGTGGAGTACGGGACGCGGCTCACCGCCGTTCGCACCGACATGACCCGCTGCCCCGGCCCGACCAGGCGCTACGGGGTGACCGGCGCCCCGACGGCCGTGCTCATCGAGGGCGGCGAGGCGGTCGCGAGCCACGCCGGGCCGATGACGCGCGAGGAGTTCCGGCAGTTCCTGGACGCCCACCTCTGAGCGGTGCGGGCCCCCGTTGGGCCCTGCGGGCGAACTCGGGCGATCTGGCCGAAAGTGGCATGGGAAGGATAGGTGCCTCAGGCATGTAATGGAGTCCGGCGAGACGGAACCACACGGCTTGCGAGGTACTTCATGTCAGAGACTGTCGCCTTCCCCCAGGACCGAACCTGCCCCTACCACCCGCCGACCGCCTACGCGCCACTGCGGGAGGGCCGGCTGGCGGGGCGGCCGCTGTCCCGGGTCACCCTCTTCGACGGCCGCTCCGTATGGGTGGTCACCGGGCACGCCGAGGCGCGCGCCCTGCTCTCGGACGGCCGGCTCTCGTCCGACCGCACCAACGCCGCCTTCCCCATGCCCACCAGGCGGTTCAAGGGGGTGCAGAACCGGCGGACCGCGCTGCTCGGGGTCGACGACCCGGAACACAACACGCAGCGCCGGATGCTGATCCCCTCCTTCACCCTGAAGCGGACGGCCGCCCTGCGGCCCCGGATCCGGGAGACCGTGGGCCGGCTGATCGACGCGATGGAGGCTGCGGGCCCGTGCGCGGAGCTGGTCTCCGCCTTCGCCCTGCCGGTGCCGTCGATGGTGATCTGCTCCCTGCTCGGCGTCCCCTACGAGGACCACGAGTTCTTCGAGGGCCGGTCGAGGCGGCTGCTGCGCGGGCCGGAACCGGCCGATGTCGAGGAGGCCCGCCGCGAGCTCGACGCCTACCTGACCGACCTGATCGGGCGCAAACGGCGGGCCCCGGGGGACGGGCTGCTCGACGAGCTGATCGCACGACGCCTGGAGACCGGCGAGGTGGACGTACCGGAGCTGATCGACCTCGCCCTGATCCTGCTCGTCGCGGGGCACGAGACGACGGCCAACATGATCTCGCTCGGCACCTACACCCTCCTGCTCCACCCCGAGCAGCTGGCCGAGCTGCGCGCGGACCCGGAGCTGATGCCGACGGCCGTGGAGGAGCTGATGCGGTTCCTGTCGATCGCGGACGGCATGCTGCGGGTGGCCACGCGGGACATCGAGATCGGTGGGGTGACGGTGCGCGCGGACGACGGGGTGATCTTCTCCACCTCCGTCATCAACCGCGACCAGTCCGTCTTCGAGGATCCCGACGCCCTGGACTGGAACCGGCCCGCCCGCCACCACCTGGCCTTCGGGTTCGGCATCCACCAGTGCCTGGGCCAGAACCTGGCCCGCGCCGAGATGGAGATCGCCCTCGGGACCCTCTTCGAACGGCTGCCCGGGCTGCGGCTGGCGGCCGAGCCGGACCGGATCCCCTTCAAGCCCGGAGACACCATCCAGGGCATGGTCGAGCTCCCCGTGGCCTGGTGAGCGGCGTGCCGGAGGCCCCCCTGCACATCGACATCGACACCGGCGTCTGCATCGGCGCCGGCCAGTGCGCACTGACCGCGCCCGGGGTGTTCACCCAGGACGACGACGGCTTCGGGGAACTGCTCCCCGGGCGGGAGGACGGCGCGGGCAGCGCGCTGGTGAGGGAGGCGGCCCGCGCCTGCCCGGTCTCGGCCATCACCGTTCGGGAGGCATAGCGGTCCCGAGTTCCTGTACAGTTGTCCAGGAAGTGGCGGTACAGCCATCGATTCCCGTTGCCGGGCCAAGAGGAACGGAGGCGGCCATGGACACGGTCGCTCGCATACTGATCGGCCTCGTGGCCGCCCTGCACGCGTACTTCCTGGTCCTGGAGATGTTCCTGTGGCAGCGCCCGCCGGGCCGGGCGCTGTCCGGGTTCGACGCGGACACGGCCCGTCTGACGGCGCCCCTCGCCGCCAACCAGGGGCTCTACAACGGCTTCCTCGCCGCGGGCCTCGTGTGGGCGCTGGTCATCGATTCACTCGCCACGCAGGTGTTCTTCCTCGTCTGCGTGATCGTCGCCGGGGTGTTCGGGGCCGCGACCGCCAACCGTCGCATCCTCGTCGCCCAGGCCCTGCCCGGCGCCCTCGCGCTCGGCGCCGCGCTGCTGGCCGCGTGACCGCGTGAGCCCGGAGGACCCGCGCACCGCGCGCACGAAGGCCCGGCTGCGCGAGAGCCTGCTGGCCGAGTGCGCGGACCGGCCGCTCGCGGAGGTCAGCGTCTCGGCGGTGGTCCGCCGCGCCGGGGTCGGCCGCGCCACGTTCTACCTGCACTACGAGGACCTCCCCGCGCTCGCCGTGGACGCGTGCGCGGAGGTGGTCCACGCGGCGGTCGACGCCCTGCACGCCTGGCAGACCGGTCCGGGATCGCGGGCCCCGCTGGAGCCCCCGGAGGCGCTGGCCGCGTTCTTCGAGGGCGCGGCCGGACACGCCCCGCTCTACCGCACGCTGCTGCTCCCGGGCGGCGCGGGCCCGCTGGGCGACCGCCTCAACCGGGAGCTGCGCGCCCGCGCCCGCGCCGAGCGTGCCGCGGTGGGCGCCCCGCACGCGGACCTGGTCGCCTCGGCGGTCGCCGCCGCGTTCACCGGGGTGCTGGCGGACTGGCTGCACGGGCAGATCCCGGCGACCCCGCCGGAGCTGGCCGGCCGGGTGTGGTCGCTGCTGCTGGCGCTGCACCGCGCAGCCTGGAGCCCGTCGTCAAACTCCCTTCGTCGCCCGGAGGGCGGCCCCGCGGCGGGAGTTTGACGACGGGCTCCGGTGACGGGCGCGACGCGCGAGCCCCGCCGGGCGGACCGGCGGGGCTCGGTTCACGGCAGGGGCTCAGCGGCCCGGTGCGTGCAGCGGTACTAGGAGAGAGGGACCACCTGCTCGGCCTGGGGGCCCTTGGGGCCTTGGGTGACGTTGTACTGGACCTTCTGGTTCTCGTCCAGGGACTTGAAGCCCGGGGTGTCGATCGCGGAGAAGTGCACGAACACGTCGGGGCCGCCGTCGTCCTGCTGGATGAAACCGAACCCCTTCTCCGAGTTGAACCACTTCACGATGCCTGTTGCCATCTGGCTGATCCTTCTCAACGTTCCACTGCGGGCCGCTGAACACGGCCGTCTCGATCCTGCCCAACAGTCGCCTACGACACACGCCCAGCGCGGCCAACCGTGGGCGTGCCGCGCATTCGAACTTCTGGCCGTCCTGTCCGTGAAAAGGGGGAGCACGGGGAAGCACCTCCGGCGGAAGACTCCCTGCGAGAGGGGACGGACATGAGCGGGTTCACGACGTTCCGGGTGCCGGAACACGTGACCGGTACGGCTGCGGACGCGGCGCTCGGCCGGGCGATGACCGCGGCCTGGCGGCGCGACGGGATCTTCCAGATAGCGTCCGACTCCGGGCAGCGGGCCCGGACCCGGGACGCGCTGGCGGCCAGTCGGCGGTTCTTCGCCCGGCTGCGGGCCGAGAAGGCGGCGTGCGTCAACGACACCTCGTACAGCGGGTACATCGCCTCCGGGGAGGAGGTGACCGCGGGCGAGCGGGACGCCTCGGAGATCTTCACCATCACCCCTGACCTGCCGCCGGCCGCGCGCGGGCTGCCGTGCCACGGGCCGGTGCCGTGGCCCGACGCCGCGTACCGGACGGCCATGGAGGCGTATCTCGCCGGGGTCGGATCCCTCGGCGAGCGGCTGCTGCGGCTCGTGGCGCTCGGGCTGGGGCTCGGCCCGGCCGGCATCGACCGGCTGGCGGGGCTGACCCGCGACGGCTGGCACCACATGCGAGTGCTGCGCTTCCCGGCCGCCTCGCGGACGACGGAGCGCGGGATCGGGGCGCACACGGACTACGGGCTGCTCGTGATCGCCGCGCAGGACGAGGTCGGCGGGCTGTTCGTGCGGCCGCCGGTCGACGGAGAGCACCGGCCCCGGAACTGGCTGCCGGGCGAGAGCTCGGCGGGTTTCGCCCAGGACTCCCCCGGCTGGACGTACGTGACGCCCGTCCCGGACGTCCTCACGGTCTTCCCGGGGGACATCCTGCAGTTCCTCACGGGCGGGGAGCTGCTGTCGACCCCGCACAAGGTGCGGCTCGCGGACCGGGAGCGGTACGCGCTGGCCTATTTCCACGAGCCGCGTTTCGGCGCCCGCATCCGCCCCTTGGAGCCCGGGCCGCAGGACGACGCGGTGATCCATTACGGCGAGCACTTCACCCGGATGTTCATGCGCTGCTATCCGCAGCGGGCAACGACGCGGCGGATCGAGGCCGAGGGGCTGATGCGCGGGCTCGCCGGGGTCCGCTGACCCGGCAGCCGAGGCAGTCCGCGTGCCCGGCGTGGGCGCGGGTGTCGCGCACGCGCCAGTCCCAGTCGCTCTCGGGGCGGGGTCCGCCGGCCTTGCCCCATCCGGCGAGGTGCAGCAGCCAGGTGACGATCCCGGCCACGGCGACGAGGCCCACGCCGAGCCAGATGCCGGGCGCCCAGGCCGTGCACACGCAGATGCCCGCTCCGGCGGTGCCCAGCAGGGCGAGGGCGGTGCCGGTCCAGCCGGCCACCGTGTGGCCGAGGTCGACGTGGCCGTGAGCGCTCATGATTCTCCCTGGTCGAAGGGGCGGCAGTAGGCTCGGAGCAGGATCTTTTATCTCACGAGCTAAGTAACTTAGATGCTAAGGAGTAACGCCGTGCAGGGCAAGCCCCGCCCCCCGGCCAGCGCCGCCGACGCGCTTTCGCGCATGGACCAGTTCGTCGCGCTGGGCATCGTCGGCCAGCAGGAGGTGGCACAGCGCCTCGGGCTGAACGTCACCGACCTGACCTGCCTCGGGCACATCCTGGGAGCCGGGGACAGCCCGCTCGCCGCCGGCGACCTCGCCGGGCTGCTCGACCTCACCACCGGGGCCGTCACCGGGGTGCTCAACCGCCTGGAACGGGCGGGGTACGCCCGGCGCCAACCCGACCCGGCCGACCGGCGCCGGGTCCGGGTCGTGGCCGATCCGGCGGCCGCCGCCCGGGTGGTCGCGGTCTACCAGCCCTTCTACGACCGGCTCGGCGCACTGTTCGCCGACTACACCCCCGACGAGATCGCCGTGATCGCCGACTGGTTCCAGCGCGCGTCCGTCGAGGTGCGCGACCACTGCGCACAGGTGCGGGCGGGCGAACCGGTCGCCGGGGAGGCATAGCCCCCGCTGGTACCATGGGCGGTTGACCATCTCGCTTTCCGCTGCTTCGAAAGGTCCTGCATGAGGAACCCGTCAGCTCATGGCCGCTTCGGTGTGAAGGGCGGTGCCAAGCCCGCCGCGAAGACCGGCGCCAAGGCCCCCCGGAGCATGGGGCCGCAGGGTGAGTTCACGATGCACGAGCCGAAGGTGCCGGGTCTGGCGCCGGTGGCCTCGTTCTCCGAGCTGGACCTGCCCGCCGAGCTGGTGACGACCATGGCCGAGCTGGAGGTCAGGGAGCCGTTCCCGATCCAGGCCGCGACGTTGCCCAACGCGCTGGCCGGCCGGGACGTCCTGGGCCGCGCCCAGACCGGCTCCGGCAAGACCCTCGCCTTCGGCCTGGCCCTGCTCGCCCGCACCGCGGGCCGGCAGGCGGACCCGAAGCGCCCGCTGGCGCTGGTCCTCGTACCGACGCGCGAGCTGGCGCAGCAGGTCACCGAGGCGCTGGACCCGTACGCCAAGGCCCTGAAGCTGCGGATGGCCACGGTGGTCGGCGGTCTGTCGATCGGACGGCAGGTGAGCGCGCTGCGCACCGGCGCGGAGGTCGTGGTGGCCACCCCCGGACGCCTCAGCGACCTGGTCGGGCGGCGTGACGTGCACCTGGAGCGGGTGCGGATCACCGTGCTCGACGAGGCGGACCAGATGTGCGACATGGGGTTCATGCCGCAGGTCACGGAGATCATGGACCAGGTGCACCACGCGGGGCAGCGGATGCTGTTCTCGGCGACCCTGGACCGCAACGTGGACCAGTTGGTCCGCGGCTACCTCAAGGACCCGGTGGCGCACTCCGTGGACCCGCAGGCGGGCGCGGTGACCACCATGGACCACCACGTGCTGCACATCCACGCGGCCGACAAGTACTCGGCGGCGACGGAGATCGCGGCCCGCGACAACCGGGTGCTGATGTTCCTCGACACCAAGCACGGCGTCGACCAGTTCGTGAAGCACCTGCGCGCCATGGGCGTACGGGCGGAGGGGCTGCACAGCGGCAAGTCGCAGCCGCAGCGCACCCGGACCCTGGCCCAGTTCAAGACGGGGGCCGTCACCGTCCTGGTCGCCACGAACGTCGCCGCGCGCGGCATCCACATCGACGACCTCGACCTCGTGGTCAACGTGGACCCGCCCGCGGACCACAAGGACTACCTGCACCGCGGCGGGCGCACGGCGCGGGCCGGCGAGTCCGGCCGGGTCGTCACCCTCGTCACCCCGGGCCAGCGCCGGGACATGGTGCGGCTGATGTCGGACGCGAGGATCCGGCCCACCATCACCCAGGTGCGGTCCGGGGAGGCCGCGCTCAGCCGGATCACCGGGGCGAAGGCGCCTTCCGGGGTGCCGCTGTCCGGCGCGGCGCCGACCGACGCCAAGGGGAGGCCCTCGGGCACGGAGCTCGGCTTCCGCGGGATGGGCACCCGGCCGGGACGCCCCGGCCGGGGCAAGGAGTCCCGCAAGACGCTGGAGGCACGGCAGCAGGCCGAAGCCCGCCGGGCGGCCCGGGTGCGCAAGGGCCTCTGAGGCGCGTACGCCGGACCCCGCGTGCCGGACCCCGTGCGGCGGGGTCCGGCACGTGCGACATCGGTCAGCCGCGGCGACGGCGGCGCCAGGAGACGATCGCGCGGGTGACCACCGGCGGCAGCAGGTCCTTGGCGAGCTTGCGCCAACCGGCACCCGGCCTGCGGGCGGCGGGAGCGGGCGCCGGGGCCGCCGGGGTCGGCACGGGCGCGGGGCGCAGCGGCTGCGGGAGGGCCGGCGGCCGGGCCCCGGCGTCCGAGATCTGCACGATGGACCGGCCCCCGATCACGTCCACGCCGTGCCCCAGGTCCGTGCGGCCCTCCAGCCAGGCCAGGAGGTCCTTCTGGTGGGCTTCCGGGTCGCCCCAGGTCGCGTAGAGCTTCATGTCGGAGACGCATATGGGGTTCAGCCCGCCCGAGACCACCGCCGACCAGACCGCGGCCGCGACCCCGGGACAGTGCGCGGAGCGGTAGTCGTCGAAGACCACCACCGCGCCGGGGGCCGCCACGAGCCGTGAGGACTCGATGTCCGTGACGACGTGCTCGTAGAGGTGGGAGGCGTCGATGTGGACGAACCGGCAGCTCGCCGGACGCACCTTGGCGCCGACGACGGAGGTCGGTGCCTGGATGACGGTCGGCAGTGCCTCGTGGAAGGCCAGGTAGTTCGTCTCGAACCCGCGCCGGGTGAGCGTGGGGTACGAGAGGTGGTTCTCCGCGAGGTTCGACTCGTCCACGGCGGGCGAGTCGAAGAGGTCGCAGACGGTGAACTCCTCCCCCTCCCTCAGATAGTCGCCGAGGAAGATCGCGCTCTTCCCCATGAACACGCCGAGCTCCAGAAGGTCGCCCGGCTGAGCGGCGACACTGTTCTGGCGGGACAGGAACCAGTCGAAGAGCACCTGGTCGTAGGCCGAGAACCAGCCTTGGACCTCACCGTACGCGGTGGGTACGGGCAGGGCCTGCTCGCCGTCGGTGGTGGTGACGGGAGCATGCGAAACGTGCGACACGAAGAGTCATCCTCCAGCGGAGTGGCATCGTCCAACGCTGACACCCGGCCGGGTTAACCGCACCTTATTCGTCATACCGACGTATGACGAGCCTCTTGTCGCATAAGAATGGAATCAATGCCACCGGTCGCCGGAACAGCCGGCTCCGGTCACCCGGAGGAGGCTGCGGCGGTACGCCGGCTCAACCGGCCCGCGGCGGCGTTGCGCACGCGGCGGGTGCGGGCGTCGGTGGCGAGCAGGCCGAGGGCCTCGTACGAGGTCAGCAGCTGGGCGGCGGTGCGCTGGCACCAGTCCGAGGCGGCCACGAGCTCCGCGGCGGACCAGGGCTCGCCTCGAGTGATGGCCTTGAGCAGGGTCCATTCACGCAACCGCCGCTCGGGGAAGGCGCGGCCGGTGAGCGCACCGGTCATGGCCTGCGCCCAGGCGCGGAACCCGTCGTCGGCCAGCAGGCGCGCCGCGCGCCGGTCGAGGTGGGTGACGACGGCGCTCTCGGCCATGACCGGGTCGGGGTCGCGCAGCACGACGGCCACGGCCTCGGCCTCGGCACCCGCGCCGCGCGCCCCGGCCAGGGCCTCCAGGTGGCGTCCGTAGCGCCAGTGCTCGGGCGGCTCGGCGGCGCCGGCGGGATCCTGACGGCTCATCGGGTCACTCCTTCGCGGACCTGCCCGGCCCGTGCGCCGCCGGGGAGGGGTTCCCGGTCGATCCCGACGTCCACGCCGTGACGCTCCCGGGCCGCTCCGGTCACCGACGCGACCGCGGCGGACTTGGCCCGCTCCGCGCCGCCGGTGCCCGGATCGGGGCGACCGCATCCGACACCGACGACGGACACGGCCCAGCCGGCTGCCGTGGGCATGACCGGCACGCCCTGCGGCATCCCGACGGCGAATCGATTCTTCTTCCCTCTCCCCATGACACCCATTCCACACGACCGCCGGACGCGACCGACGACCAGGGTCCCGCGGCCGACCGCTACGCGGGAGCCAGCATCAGGGACTCGGCGCCGACCGGGCGGTAACCCGCGGCCTGGAAGGCACGCACGCTCCGGGCGTTGCCCGTGGCCTGCTGGGACCAGACCGGTGCGCCGTCGGGGACGAGGTGGCGGGCGGCGAGGGCCAGTTCGCGGCCCAGGCCCCGGTGGCGGACGGCCTCGTCCACCTCGATCGCCACCTCCCAGCGGCCCGCGACGCCCCGGCCGAGGGCGAGCACCCCGCCCCGCGCCGCCCAGACCCTCACGTCGTCTCGGCGCCCATGGGCCCGTCGGACACGGGGGTGGTCGGGGTCCTCGATCTCGCGCAGCTCCAGCGGGGGTCCGCCGGGCAGCGCGTCGGCGACCGTCAACAGGTCGATCGTGTCGGTGCGGCGTCCCGTACGGTCGAGGAGCGCGGCCAGGAACCGGGCGTTCATGGTGGCGGCGAGCGCGTCGGCGTCGATCGCGGCGAGGGTGGACCGCACCCATTCCGGGTCCTCGTCGGTGAACACCACGGAGTGGGCGGTGAAGGCGATGACGCCCGCGTCACGCGGGTTCTGCTGCGGGACCACGGTCGTCCCGCCGTCCGGGGGCGGGAAGCGCCCCTCCGCCGCGGCGTCCAGGATCTCGGCCAGCGTCCGTGTGGATGTGGATGTGGATGTGGGTGAAGGTATGCGTATCGGTCCCATGCCGCCCGTCCCGCTCGTGACTTGTGGTCGGAGAAGATGATCTCAACTGCGGGGTGACCGTGTTCGGGCGGGCCGCGCGGAGAGCCGGGTCCGCGGCGCGTGCTGCGGCTCTCCGCGCCCGCGGGTCAGCCGTCGGCGCCGGGCCCCTGCTCCGGCTCGGGCAGCGGGGCGCCCGTCTCCAGGAGGGTCTTGAGACTGGAGGCGAGCATCGGCCAGGCCTGCCCGCACATGCCGATCAACGTGCCGCCCGGTTCGAAGCCCTCGTGGAGGATGGTCAGCCGGGCGAGGGTGTCGCCGATCGGCTCGATCTCGTACGTGACCTTCGTGCGCGGTTCCTTGGCCAGCTCGGCCCGCAACTCCTCGCCGATCCCCGCCGAGGCGGCCCACTGCGGGGTGAAGGTGTGCCAGGTGTAGGAGAGCAGCCGGTCCGGGATGCAGCCGAGGACCACCTGCTCGGGGTCGCTGGTGCGGGCCCCGCGCTCGACCCAGTCCATCACCGAGCCCACCGCCCAGTCGGTCTCGAAGCTCAGTCCCCAGTACCGGCGGGTGAAGGCCGGCTCGGTGAGGGCCTGCCAGACTCGGGCGGGATCGGCCTGGATGTACACGGTGTAGGTGATCGCACTGTCGCTCATGGCCCCATGCTGCGGGACCGCACGCCACGGACGCCGGATTTCCCGGTCACGGCGCCGCGATCACCAGCGCACGCCCTCCTCGGGGAGTTCCGTGGGCGGTGTGCGGGCGGGGGCGGGCAGGGCGAGGCGGGTGCGGGCCGTGTGGGCGGCGGCGAGCTCGTGGGTGCCGGCCGGGCCCCAGTCGCTCAGTTCGCGGACCTGTTCGGGGGTGGCCAGCAGGCGGGCGTACGCCGGATCCGCCGCCGGGGGCAGGCCGGTGAGCCGGGCGGCGGTCCGGGCATGGGCGCCGTCCTCGCCGTGCCGGTAGCCGAGGGGGGCGGCAAGCGTGGTGGGGGCGGCCGTCGGGGGCGGGAGGTGGACGGCGCCGGTGGCGCGGGCGACCAGGACCAGGACGCGGCCGTCCGGGGCGAACAGCCAGCCGGAGCGGTCCCGTACCGGCAGGTGCGCGGGGACCGGGCCCGGGTGCCAGGCGCCGCGCTGCGGGGTCCGGCGGGTGCGGAGCACACCGAGCCGGTCGAGGGCGGTGGGCGCGGTGGGGCGGCCGTCCTCCAGCAGCGCGGTGCCCGAGCCGTTGACGCGGGCGCGCAGGGCGGACAGGGCGCGGCGGGCGTCGCCCGCGTCCATCAGGTCGGGCAGGTCGGCGGGCTCGGCGAAGTGGATGCCGGTGATCTCCTGGGCCGGGAGGCGGACGGAGTCGATCCGCTCCGGGGTCCAGGTTCCGCCGTCGTAGACGTGCAGGACCTCGCCGGGGAACCGCATCTCGGGCGGGAAGCCGGGGGTGTCGGCGGGGATCCAGTCCACGGCGAGCCCGCGCGGGTAGCGCCCGTCGACGCCGAGCTCCTCGCGCATCTCCCGTGCCGCGGCCGCGGAGGGCGCCTCGCCGGCGTCCACGGCTCCGCCGGGCAGCAGCCGGTCGGCTCGGTAGTCGACGCTCTGGACGAGGACCCGGCCGTCGGCGTCGGTGACGAGGACGACGGCCGCGGTCCACACGGTGGCGCGCGAGGCGCCGTACGCGGCGGGGGTCATCCAGGTCCCGGACCCGGCCTGCGCCCGCCCCGGCCCCCGCCCCTGGGCCCGCACCTGCGCCTGGTCGGTCTGCTGCGACATCCGAACTCCGTTCACCGTGGGTGGCCCGCCGGCCTGTGCAACCGCGGGCGCGGCCCGGTGGTTACGGCGGCCCCGGGACCGGCACCGGCCGCACCCTCTTTACTCTCCGTATACCTCCTATACCTCCTTATTACCCCGTTATCTGGATCTTGGTACGTTGCCCGGGCGGGCTGGCGGCGTGAAAACCCCCGGTCCGACCACGTCCGCCGGGCCGGCACCCCCGGCGAGTAAGGGTGGGGCACCCGTACGGGTGACGGGTTCGGTTCCGGCGGCGCCCGTGCGGCAGGGTGGGCGGATGCTGCCGCACCGGGCCCTGCCCCTGACCCTTGCCGCGCTCGTCCTGGTCACCGGGTGCGTGACCGTGCACCCCACCGCCCCGCCGGAGCCTCGCCTCCTGGCACCGGAGGCGGCCCGTACGGGGTACCCGCGACCGACGGCGCCCGCGGCACTGCCGTTGGGCACCCTGCCCGGCGCGCCGGAGCCCTCCTCCGCCCCACCGGTGCCTGCGCGCGACCCGGTACCGGCCGCCGCCCGGCCGCAGCGGGTGAAGCCCGAGAAGCACGCCCCCGCGAAGCCCGCCCCGGCGAAACCCCGCCCGCGGAAGCCGGCCGCGGCGAAGGAACGGCCCGCGCCGCGGCGGACGTACGACATGGCCCCGCTGTGCGCCGCGGCCAGGGGCACGGTCTCCCCGGACATCCTGGCCCTGTGCGGTTAGGGCTTGTCCGGCGGCCGGAGCGGCACGGACGCGGACGGACCATTCGAGTTGCTCCGGTCCGGTGGACACGAACGGAGTTGGCTTCATCCGAGGAAGCCGGCAGCGGTGATCGTGGTCGGCTGGGTCACGCGCACCACGCCGAAGGCCCTGCCGCACAGCGGCCGCCCGGGTGCTTGCCGACGCGCGACACGAAGGAGCCGCTTGATGTCCCGGCCGAACCTGCGAGTGAACGCTCCTCTCCTCGGTGCCCGACGATCCGGGCCCGCGAGGCTCCTGGCCGCAGCGGGCTTGGCGGCCGCGGCCGGGCTCGCGCTCCCGGGTCCGGTAGCCCAGGCCGACACCGCCTCCGTGCGGTGCTCGGTTCCGGATCTCGTCGAGGCGATCGGCAGGGCCAACGGCACGCCGGGAGCCGACACCATCCGCCTGGCCCCCAAGTGCACCTACACCCTCGTGACCGCCGACCCCGGCAGCCCCGCCAACGGTCTGCCCGCCATCACCGGCGACCTCACCATCGACGGCAACGGTGCGACGATCACGCGTCCGGCATCCGCCCCGGCATTCCGCATCCTCTTCGTTGCCGAGACCGGCGACCTGACGCTCAACAGAACGACCGTCAGCGGCGGCCGGGCGACGGACTGTCCCCTCTTTCCCGGTGAAGGGGTCTGTGGGGGCGGCATCTACAACCTGGGCAGGCTGACGGTGAACCGAAGCCGGGTGGTCCACAACTCCGCCGTCACAACCGTGGACAATCTCTTCGCGGAGGGCGGCGGCATCGACAGCGACGGCACGGCGGCCACCGTGAACGACAGCGAAATCAGCCACAACACCGCCGCCTACTCCGGCTCCACCCCGTCCAGCGCCGAAGGCGGTGGGCTCGCCAACGACGGACCGCTGACGCTCAACCGAAGCCGGTTGACCGACAACACCGTCTCCGTCGCCGACAACACCGACAGCTTCGCGTTCGGCGCCGGCCACGCCGCTTTCGCCCTCACGACGATCGAGCACAGCACCATCAGCGGCAACCGCGTCCGGGCCGTGGGCGGTACCGCGCTCGCCGCACTGGCCACGGGCAGCCCGCTACCGGGCCAGGCGACCAGCCTGTCCATGACCGACAGCACCGTTTCCGGGAACACCACCAGCGCCCCGAACGGCGTCGCCGTCGGCGGAGGGCTCGGCACCAACTTCCCCGTGACGTTGACCCGCACCCGCGTCGTCGACAACACCGCCACCGCCCCGGGCGGCACCGCGCGCGGCGGTGGGATCCACATCGGCCGTACCGGTGACCTCACCCTGAAGGACAGCACCGTGCGGCACAACACGGCCCACGCCCCTGGCGGCACGGCCCGGGGCGGCGGAATGAGCAGTGCCACCGGCGGCACCGTGAGGACCGACCGGTCGCACATCCGCAAGAACACCGCCGAGGCACCGGACGGGGGGACGGCCCAGGGCGGCGGCGTCTTCAACGCAGTCGGCTCCACGACCCTGACGAGGAGCAGCATCACCGACAACCGGGCCGTCGAGGGAGGTGGAATCTTCAAGGAGTCCGGCACGGTCACGCTGAACGACACCACGGTCCGGGGAAACCGCGGGAACAACTGCGCGCCGCCGGGCAGTGTTCCCGGCTGCACCGGCTGAGCGCCAGGGCAGCGGTCCCGGGGCCCGTCCGAACCTGATCCGCCGGACAGACCCTAGCCCTGGGTCCCGTACAGCGCGACGAGTTCGGCGCCCAGGCGGGCCAGCCACTCGCGGACCTCCGGCGGCTCCAGCACCTCCACGCGGCTGCCCAGCCCCGACACGTGCGCGGCCAGCGCCCTCGGTGCCGGGCCGTCGATCCAGACCTCGGTCCAGCCGTCGGGGAGCGGGTCCCCGACGCGCAGGCGGCCGCCGGAGATCCTGGCCAGCCGGGGCAGCGCGTCGGGTGCGACGCGGGCCCGGGCGGTCACCGCGTACAGGCGGTCCTCCATGGCTCCGGCCAGTTCCCGCCAGGCCGTGGCCAGGTCGAAGTCCGGCGGCCGGCGGGCCGGTTCGCCGGTCGGCTCGACGGAGGTGACCCGGCTGAGCCGGAAGGTGCGCAGCCCTTCCTCCGTACCGGCGACCAGGTACTCGATGCCCGCCTTGGCCACCAGCCCGAGCGGGTCGACGACACGCACCCGGGCCGGCTTGCCCACGCCCTCGTACCCGAGCCGGATCCGTTCCCCCTCCACCGCGGCGCGTTGGAGCGCCGAGCGGTGCGGGGTGGCGGCCGTGACGGGGGTGCGGGCCCAGTCCGTGACGTCGACGGCGGCCGCCCGGGAGGCGGCCTCGGCGTCGCCGCGGAGCGTGGCGGGCAGGGCCCGCACCAGTTTGCGCAGGGTGGTGCGCAGTTCGGGGGTGGTGGCGAGCGGGCCCGCGACGAGGAACAGGGCCCGGATCTCGTCGGCGGTGAGGCCCGTGAGATTGGTTCGGGCGCCGCCGACGAGGGACCAGCCTCCGCCCCGGCCGCGCTGCGAGTAGACGGGGATCCCCGCGGCGGCCAGGGCCTCCAGGTCACGCCGTGCCGTGCGTTGCGACACGTCGAGTTCCGCCGCGACTTCGGCGACGGTGACGCGCCCCCGCTCCTGGAGGAAGAGCAGGGTGGCCACCAGCCGGTCAGCCTTCATGACCGTCGTTCCGCAGTGCGTTGTGCAGACCGTTTCGCAGACCGTTTCGCATGCGGGGAATTCTGCCTGGAAAACAGGCCAGAAGGTGGCCACTTTGGCCTCCAGGATGAGGTCATGACCGAAACGAAGCAGTTCACCGCGGCCCAGTCCCCCACAGCCCAGTCCCCCGCCGTCGACACCCGCCCGGATCTGGCGGCGGCCATCGCCCTCGCCGGGCGCACCCTGGCCGCCGTCCGGCCGGACCAGTACGACGCCCCCACCCCCTGTACGGAATTCGACGTCCGGCGGCTGTCGAGCCACCTCGTCGGCGTCCTGCGGCGGATCTCGGTCATCGGGCGGGGCGAGGACCCGTTCAGCGTCCCCTCCTTCGCCGACGAGCTCGCGGACGGCGCATGGGCGGCCGCCTGGGGGCCGGCCGCCGAGGAGGCGGCGCGGGTGTGGGCGGATCCGGAGGTGCTGGGCCGGGACCTTCGCCTGCCGATGGGAGTGAAGCCGGGCGCGGTCGCGGCGGCCGTCTACACCAACGAACTGATCCTGCACACCTGGGACCTGGCCACCGCGACCGGACAGCGGCCGGAGTGGGACACCGGCCTGCTGGAGCGGCTGGTCGAGGTCGTGCGCCGGGCGCTTCCGGCCGAGGCCCGCGGCGGCCCGATCCCGTACGGCGAGGTCGTTCCGGTGGCGGCGGACGCCTCCGCCCTCGACCGGCTGGTGGCCTGGTCGGGCCGCCGTCCCTGAGTTATTCGATGGATGGGGCCGCTCCGCATACCTACAGTGACGAGGCACCACGTCGTCGAGCAGGAGCGGATCATGCGCACCCACTATCCCCGTACGCCGCACCTGCCCTGGTCCCCCGGGGCGGCGGCGGACGACGTCCGGGCCGCGGGGCTCGAAGGGCTGGCCGAGCGCGAGGTCGTGGTGACCGAGAAGCTCGACGGGGAGAACACCACCCTCTACTCGGACGGCCTGCACGCGCGCTCGCTCGACTCGGCGCACCATCCCTCGCGGGCCTGGGTCAAGGGGCTCCAGGGCCGGATCGGCGCCGGGATCCCGGACAACTGGCGGGTGTGCGGGGAGAACCTGTACGCCCGCCACTCGATCCCGTACGAGGACCTCGACAGCTGGTTCTACGGGTTCTCGGTGTGGGACGGGGACCACTGCCTGGACTGGGACTCGACCGTACGGTTCCTGCGGGGGCTGGGCGTGCCCGTCCCGCGCGTGCTGTGGCGGGGCGTCTTCGACGAGCGCGTCCTGCGCAAGCTGCGGCTCGACACCACGCGGCAGGAAGGGTACGTCGTCCGCACGGTGGCCGGGTTCGCGCGCGAGGACTTCGGGCGCCGCGTGGCCAAGTGGGTGCGCGGCGGGCACGTACAGACGGATACGCACTGGATGTTCGCGCAGGTGATACCCAACGGGCTCGGTGCGTCGGCCCCGTTGTGGGCGGTGCGGTCCGGGGCCGAACCGGATGTGGCGGGGCTGTGCGCGGCCGTGGGGATGACCGCGGCCCCCGACGCGGACGAGGTCGCCGAAACGGCCGCCCGGATCGACGGGGCGGGGCGGTCCGGGGACGACCGGCTGGCCGGGGTACTGGCCGCCGTGCTGCGCCGTGAGCCGCGCGCCCGGATCATGGCGCGGCTCGCGGCGGGGCCCCTCGGGATGCGGCTCGCACGGCGGGTGGGTGACCTGGTGGGGCTCCACCCCTACCTCCAGCGGCCGTTCCCGGACGCGGAGCGGCGGGCCGGGCTGGTCCGGATGGCCGACGCGGCCGATCTCGCGGTGCTGCACGCGCTCGCCGGGGCGCTGGCGGACGGCAAGGAGGAGCTGGAGTGCGTGGAGTGGTCCGCGCTCTGCGCCGAAGAGGCCGGGCTGCTCGGCGCCGACCCGTTGGGCGACTTGCGCGACGGGATGCGGGAGTCCCTCGCCGCGCTCGACGCGGATGCGGTCGACCGGTGCTGGGCGGAGGCGCGGCGCGCCTTCGGTCAGGGCCGGATCAGCGGCGCCGCCGTCGAGGAGGCGGTGGCGGCGACGTGGCAGTGGCGCGAGGGGGCGTTCCCCCGGCTGGTGCAGCTCTGCGGTCCCTCGGGCAGCGGGAAGAGCACCTTCGGCCGCGGCCTGCCGGGCGTGGACACGTACATCTCACTCGACGACCTGCGGGCCGCCCGGGGCTCCCGCGCGGACCAGCGGGCCAACGCGGAGGTGCTGGGCGAGGGCCTGGACCGGCTGGACGCCGCGCTGGCCCGCGGCGGCACGGTGGTGTGGGACGCCACCTCGCTCACCGAACAGCAGCGGGGCCTGGCCGGCTCCGTCGCGCGCCGCCGGGACGCCCTCGTCACCCATGCCGTGCTGCTGGTCGACGAGGAGGAGCTGGCGCGCCGCAACACCGTGCGCCCGCACCCGGTGCCGGCCCAGGTGCTGGGCTCGCAGCTGCACCGGTTCAGCCCGCCGTATCCCGGTCAGGCACACCGTACGTGGTACATCGGCGCGGACGGGCGCGCCGCGGACGGCGCGGGCGGCCTGTCCGAATGGCGCCGAGAGGGCGGGGACTTCTGATGCGTACCAGCGAACAGCTCTACCACCAGGTCCGCTGGGACCCCCGGTTCGACCCGGCGCGGTTCGTCCTCGGGCTCCTGCAGCGCGGCGCCGCGCCCAAGCGGGTCCCGCTGCCCTCCTTCGTGCCCGGCGGCGACATCCCCTGGCACCGGGTGCTGTTCGTCGAGGCCGACGGCGAGCTGGTGTGGGACCGGGCCTCCGGCGTCGACCGGATCGACCTGACCGAGGCGGGCCGGGTCCGCGCCCCGCGCCTGCTGCGCGCACCGTTCTTCACCGCGCGCACCCCGCACGCCTGGGATCCGGCCGGCGGCGCCTGGCGCCCGGCCGAGGCCCCCACGACCGCGGACAACGCCCCGTCCGACGTGCGGCTGCTCACCTGGAACACCCTCTGGGACCGCTACGACGCCCCGCGCATCGCCACCGCCCGGCGCAGGCCCCTGCTGCTGGCCGAGCTGGCGGCCGCCGATGCGGACCTCATCGCGCTCCAGGAGGTCGAGCCCGAACTGCTCGGCATGCTGCTGGCGGCGGAGTGGGTGCGCGCCGAGTACACCGTCACCACGGATCCCCGGGGCCGGGACGTGGCCGAGTACGGGCTCCTGCTGCTGAGCCGGCTGCCGGTACGGGAGGCGGGGCTGCACGGGCTCGGCCCGCACAAGGCGGTCACGGCCGTGACGGTGGACACGGCGGCCGGCCCGCTGGTCGTCGCCGCGACCCACCTGACCAGCGATCACACCGAGCGGGGGGACGTCCGGCGGGAGGCCGAACTGGCCCGGCTCGCCGAGGGCCTCGGCGGCATCGAGGCCGGAGTGGCGCTGCTCGGCGACTTCAACGACGGCCGCTCCGGCGCCGAGGGGCCCGCGGCGGCGCTCGGCATGCGGGACGCGTGGAACGACGTACACGGGGCGGCCGACGCCACACCGACCTTCGACCCGACGGCCAATCCGCTGGCCGCCGTCGGCTCCCTGACGGGCCGGGCCTCCCGGCTGGACCGCATCCTGCTGCGCGCGGCCGGGGCTCGCGTCACGCGGGCGGCACTGCGCGGCGATTCACCCGACACCGAGGGCCTGTTCCCCTCCGACCACTACGCGGTGGAGGTGACGCTCGGCTTCGGCGCCGCGCCCGCCGGGCCGGCCGTACCGGCGACGGCGCGCACGGCGGTGGCCTGGCTGCCAACGGACCTCCCGGACGCGGTGGCCGATCTGCGCCGCGAGCACGACCCGCAGGCCGACCGCTGGCCCGCACACGTGAACCTGCTGTTCGGCTTCGTCCCGGAGTCCTCCTTCGCCGGGGCCCTGCCCCTGCTGGCCGAAGTCGCCAGGGGCACCGCCCCCTTCGACACCGAGCTGAAGGGCGTGTACGAGTTCGGACACCGCGAGGACAGCACCCTCTGGCTCGACCCGGCCGCGGCCGGTGACGCCCCCTGGCAGGAGCTGCGCCGGGCCCTCGCGGAACGCTTCCCCTCGTGCCGGGGCCGCGCGGAAGGCTACACCCCGCACCTGACGCTCGGCCGCAGCCGCGATCCTCACCGCGCGGCCGCGGAGTTCGCCGCCCGGCTCGGCCCCGCCCGGTCCGCGCGGGTCGGGGAGCTGGCCGTGCTCTCGCGGCGCGGGGACGGCCCGATGCGGGTGCGGGCCACCGTCGCACTGGGCACCGGCGAAGTCCACTGGATCCCGGAGCGCGCGCCCGAACCCGCCCCGGCGACCCCCGCCGACCCGGTGACCGAGCGGCTGCGCGCCGCCCTGCTCGAGGCGGAGCTGTACGTGGCCGGTTCCCGCCGGATGGGCTGCGGGCTGCCCGCGGCGGACCTGGACCTGGTGGCGGCCCTGCCCGACACGGCCGGCCTGCGCGGCCGGGTGGCCGCGGCGCTGCCGGAGGCCCGGCGGCTGCGGGAGGTGACCGGAGCACGGGTGCCGGGGCTGCGGTTCCGCGTCGGCGCCCTCGACGTGGACCTGGTGGCCGTCGCCACCGGGGCCGAGGACCCGGCGCGGGCGGTGTCACGACGCTCCCAACTGGGCGAAGCGGCGGCCCTGGCCCTGAGCGCGGTGAGCGACGCCGACGCGGTACGACAGCACGTGGGCGCGGAACACGAGGCGTTCGCCGCCCTCGCCCGGCGGGTGAAGGCCTGGGCACGGGCCCGGGGCCTGGACTCGGCCCCGTTCGGCGGGCTGCCGGGGCTGGCCTGGTCGGTGCTGGCGGCCCGTACCGTCCGCGAGGCCACGGACCGCTCCCCCTCCGGTCTGCTCCTGGACTTCTTCGGCACCTGGGCCGCCTGGGACTGGCGCACCCCGGTCTCCCTGTCCCCCTCCACCCCCGTGTCGCCCCCGGCCCCGCTCACGGTCCTCACCCCCTCGCATCCCGTACGCAGCTGCACGGCCCAGGTCGGCCGGGACATGCGGGAGTTGCTGGTCCGGGAGCTGTACGAGGCGTGGGAGCTGCTGTCCGCCGACCCCGCGGCCTCCCTCGCCGCCGCGCCCCCGCTGCACCGCAGGCACGCGGCCTGGGCGGTGGTGACCGTACGTCCGGGCGGGGCCCTGCTCGACGAAACCCTGGGCCGGATGCGGGGCAGGCTGCGGGCCCTCCTCGCGGCTCTGGAGGAGGCCGGCGTACGCGAGGCGCACGCCTGGCCCCGCCCCTTCGAATCGACCCCCGCCCTTGTCCGCTACGCGATCGGGCTGGGACCGACGCCGCCGGACGCGGACGTGCTCGCCGCCGTATCCGCGGCGTGGTCCCGAGGCCTGCCCGGGGTCGAGGTCACCCACACCCCAGGCGGCGAGGTCCCGGACCTCCCCTGACCCCACCGGGACACCCCCGCGCCGGCGGGGTCGGGTGTGCGGTGGGGCGCCCCCGCAGGGCGTCGAACACAACAGGGCTGCACATGTCCGCTGCCTCGTCACGTTCGACGCCCGAGGAGGTGCCCCGGCGCGCGCCCGGCCCCGACGGCCGTTAGGCGCGGCCCGGGGCGGGATGCCGCTGCGCGGAGCAGTCCCCTACCCGCCCTTCCACCGTTCCCCGGGCTCCGCCCGAACCCTCCCCCAGCTACCGCTGGGAGGTACCCCCGCCCTCAAACGCCGGACGGGCTGAAAGCCCCAGGGGCTCCGCCCCCAGACCCCCGCGCCTCAAACGCCGGCGAGGCTGAAAGACCCGGGGCGCCGCCCCGAACCAAACGGGGGCTCCCCCGGCTGGGCCTTTGCCACTGTCGCCGCAGGGCGAGTTCAGCCCCGCCGGCGTTTGAGGCGCGGGGGCTCGGGGGGCGGAGCCCCCGCAGCGGCGCCGCCGCCCGGCCGACCGCCGGAGGCCACGGTCAGAGTTCGATGACGATCTTGCCCGCCGTGTGTCCGCCCTGGCTCAGTTCGAAGGCCGCCGCCAGCTCCCCCAACGGAAACTTCCGCGCGATCGGCACCCTCAACTGCCCGCCGTCCGCGAGCCGCCCCAGCTCCGCCAGGTCGGTGCCGACCGGCCGGACCCACATCCACTCGCCCCCGGCGCCCGTCACGGTGGGATCCGCGATGGAGGCGTGCCGGCCGTCGTAGTGCAGGACCTCACGGGTCACCCCGAGGACGCCGCCGACGAAGTCGGCGACGACCGTCGGCCCGTCGGGAACGAGGGCCCGCACCCGCCCGACCAGCCCGTCCCCGTATTCGACGGGCTCCGCGCCCAGATCCCGGACCCGGTCGTGGTTGTGTGCGGAGGCCGTACCGATGACCCGCGCACCCAGCGAGCGCGCGATCTGCACGGCGAAGGAGCCGACCCCGCCGGCCGCGCCGTGGATGAGCACGGTGTCGGCCGCACCCGTCCCGAGCCGCGTGAGCACCTGGTAGGCGGTGAGGCCCGCGAGCGGCACGGCCGCGGCCTCGGCCCAGTCCAGCGCGGCCGGCTTGCGCGCCAGGGTCCGTACCGGCACGGACACGAACTCGGCGAAGGTCCCGCCGTGCACGTAGTCCTTCCGGGCGTAGGCGAACACCTCGTCGCCCTCGGCGTACTCGGGCGCGTCGATGCCGACCCGTTCCACGGTCCCGGACACGTCCCAGCCGGGGACCACGGGGAAGACGACGTCCATGAGGCCGTCGAGCCCGCCCGCCATGATCTTCCAGTCGACGGGGTTGACGCCGGCGCACTTCACCCGGACGAGGACCTCCCCCGGCCCGACCTTCGGCATCGGCAGCCGGGTCTCGGTGAGCACCTCCGTCCCGCCGTACGTCTCGTACGCCATCGCCCGCATGGTGTCCTGGGACATGTATCCGGTACCGACCTCTCCGTACAGTGGGATGGGCCCCGCCCCGGGCCCATCCCACCACGTACGCCGCCCGGCCCCTCGCAGGCTCACTCGTACTCGGTGCCGCCCTTGCGCGTCAGGTAGGCCGGGCTGACCGCCTTGGCGATGGCCCGGCCGCCCACGACCGGGCTGTACCGCTCCGTCGCGGGCCGGATGACGACACCCTCGCGCAGGTGCAGGGCCTTGCCGGACACGGTCTCGCGGCCGCTCGCCCACTCCAGGACGGTGTCGAGGACGTAGGGGCCCTCGTACAGCCTCGGTACCAGGGGGAGTTCGCCGCCCGCGAAGAGCTCCGCCGGGTCCAGCCAGCGGACCTGACCGTCGATCTCGGCCGATACGTCGAACACGGCGAGACCGGGCGGCGCGTCGGCGGTGCGCACGTCGGTTCCGTACGCGAGGTCCTGGACGCCCGCCCCGTACACCTCGCCGAAGATCCCGATCCGGGTCGCGCCGAGCCGGGCGGCGAGTTCCGCGGCGACGGCGGGTACGTCGTGGCCGCGTACGGCCCGCCAGTAGAGGTTGCGCTCCTCCTCCTTGAGGGCCAGCCCCTTCGAACCGAATCCCTTCGAGGTGACCAGGCTCCGTCCGCCCTCCACCACGTACGTGAACAGGCAGGCGGTGCCGTGCAGTTTCTCGGTGAGGACGACCGGCTCACCCTCCTCGAAGATCTGCGGGTAGCGCTGGAGGTTCTCGATGTCCACCCACGGCAGCAGGTCGGGGGCGGCCTCGACTTCCCCGCTCATGGTGGTGGGTATCGGCGGGGCCCATTTGGTGATGCCCAGCAGCTCCGCGAAGTCCGTGCCGTCCTCGGCCGCCTTCACCAGGTCGACGCCGTCGAGGGCGCTCGGCCGGCAGACGAGGCCCTGCGAGAGCTCGCCGCGCAGCCGGACGGCCTTGACCCGGTCGGCGGAGCCGCCGGCGAGCCGGCCGGTCAGACCCAGCTCCTCGATCAGCCCGGCGGGCAGCACGGCCTGCTCGGGGATGTAGACGGCGAACTCGCCCGTGCGGTAGGCGCCCTTGGCGATCACGGCGCGGTAGAGGCCCACTTGGGCGAGTTCCAGCGCGTCGGCGTTCGGGTGCTCGTGGACGGTCAGCTCTTCGGCGGTGACTCTCAAAGTCGACATGGGCAGCTCCTCGTACGGTGTTTCGTGCTCGGCCCCCACTCTCGGCGCCCGGATTTCCGCTGGTCCAGCGGAAATCCGGGTGTTAGCCTGCCGCGCCGCCCCACACGGCTGCATGTACCACGCATGTGCGTTCCACGGCATTCAGGAGGCCCCCATGTCACGTCGTCCGGTCACCGTCGTCACGGGTGGGAGCAGGGGCATCGGCGCGGCGGCCTGCCTGCGGCTGGCCGCCGACGGGCACGACCTCGCGCTGGGGTACGTCCGTGACGCGTCGGCCGCCGAGGCCGTCGCCGAGCGCGTACGGTCCACGGGGGCGCGCTGTGTGACCGTACGGGTCGACACCGCCGAGGAGGCCGGTGTCGAGCGGCTCTTCGACATCGCCCGGGCCGAACTGGGCACGGTGACCGGCCTCGTCAACAACGCCGGGGTGACGGGCCCGCTGGGCCGGCTCGCGGACGCGCGGACCGAGGACCTGCGGCGGGTGGTGGAGGTGAACCTCCTCGGGTACCTGCTGTGCTGCCGCCGGGCCGCCCGGGACATGGCGGAGTCGGGCGGCGGGGCCATCGTGAACGTCTCCTCGGCGGCAGCCACCCTCGGCAGCCCCGGGGACTACGTCCACTACGCGGCGACGAAGGCCGCCACCGACGCGCTGACGGTGGGGCTCTCCAAGGAGCTCGGCCCGGACGGGATCCGGGTCAACGCGGTGGCCCCCGGCATCATCGAGACCGACATGCACGCGGCGATGGGGGACCCGGACCGCCCGGCCCGCGCAGCCGCGGGCATCCCGCTGGGCCGGCCCGGGCAGCCGGAGGAGGTCGCCGGCGCGATCGCGTGGCTGCTGGGCCCGGACGCCTCGTACACGACGGGGACGGTCCTGCGGGTCTCCGGCGGCCGCTGACCGCGTCCGCGGCGGTGCGGGCACGGCGACGGTCGCGCGGGGGATCCGGACCGTCCCCGGACCCCCCGGACGGCCGCGTCGGCGGCCCACACCCCGAGGTCCGGCAGTCGGGAGTGGCGGTGCGGGCCTTCTGCTGAGACCATCCCACGGTGATCTCGAACCTCCCCGCCGGCTGGACGATGGAGCGCGTGCGGACCCTCTCCGGAGACCCTGAGGCCACTCTGCTCTCCCTCGACCGGTGGGTGGCCGTCGAGGACCTGGAGCAGGGTGACTACACCGTGCTCCGGCCCCGGTCGATCCTCGTGTTCCACGAGTTGTGCCTCGTGGAACACGACGGCGAATGGTTCATGGGTCAGCTGGACGATGACGGCTCGGTGATCTGCTGGTCCTCGTACGGATCCGACCTCGCCGAAGCCATCCGGGGCCTCTGACCCGGGTCACCGGTCGAGGGCCGCCTGTGTCGCCGGGCCGTAGATGCCCTGGGGGTCGCCCTTGATGTCCCGGTCGCGCTGGAGTTGGCTGACACCGCGCTTGGTCTGGCCGTCGTAGACGCCCGTGACGGAGACGTACGTGAACCCCTGCCCGAACAGCAGCTCCTGCAGGGCGCGCACCTGCGGCCCCTTGTCCCCCATGCGCAGCGTGGCGGTGGGGACGCCCGCCTCCGCTGCCGGCGCACTCGGGGACGGCGTCGGCTTCGGGGCCTGGCTGGTGGGCGGGGCGGAGGACTTCGACGCCGACGGGGAGGGGCTCGGGCTCCCGGACGACCCGGTCGGCCCGGGCGACTCGGTCGGCTCCGCTCCGGACCCCGGCATGCGGCCCGGTAGGCCGGGCACGGTCAGTCCGGTCGGCGCCTTGGCCCGGGGCGGTACCGGGTCGTCGGGACCGGTCAGGATGAGCACCAGGCCACCGGCCGCGCCGAGCCCGAGCAGGGTGAGGACGGCGATCATGAGCGGGTCCGCGCCGCTGCGCTCCCGGCGGCGCCCGGCGGGCGGGACCGCTGCCGGGGCCCGTCCGGAATCGGTTGCCCGGTCCGGAGCGGAAACCGGCGCCGCGGACGGAACCGGTCCCTGATCCGGGCTCTCGTCCGGTCCCCGGGTCGGGCGGCGGGCCGGGTCCGGGGCCGGGGCCGGGTGGACCACGGGCCCCGTGTGCGGCCACGTCGGCGTCGTCGGGCCGGACGGCCACACCGGGGACGTCACGTGCGGGTACGGGTACACGAACCGGCGCTCGTCGGGGAAGGCGCCGTTCTCATCGGTGTCGTGGGACATGGTTGCTCCCGGCGAGGACGGGGGCCAGCGCGGCGGTGCGGTGCCGGCCCCCATCCGGCCGGTCAGGCCCTGCGCCGCCGGGCGGTCAGGGCCGGGACGGCGGCGCCGGCGGGCGCGTCCGATCCGGGCGTGCCGAGGGAGGCTGGGGCGAGCGATGAGCGGACGGACGCGGGTCTGGACATCTGCGGGTCTCCGAAGTGCGGCTCAACCGGTGCGTCGGCGGTGCGACTGCGGTGGTTCTGTCGTGGTTTCGCGGTGGTGATGCGGTGCTTCCGTGGTGGTTCTTGATCGGCGCACTCTTTCCCTCCGGGACGGGCCCGGTCAAGCCGGGTGTCCGGTACGCCCCGAGGCATCCGCTCTGTCGGGTCGGCGTCGGATCGCCGTGGTCCACACCGTGACGGCGGCGAGCAGCATCAGGGCCGCTCCGCCGAGCGGGGCGGCGGGGACGGAGAGGCCGTCGACCGCGAGGCCGCCGAACAGGGCGCCGGCCGCTATCGCCAGATTGAACATGGCCACCATCAGCGAGGACGCGGCCTCCGCGGCCTTCGGAGCCGCCTTGATCATCCACTTCTGCACGCTCACCGAGACCCCTCCGTACACGAGCCCCCAGGCGACCAGCAGGGTGGTTCCGGCGACCGCCCCCGGCAGGACCGCGATGAGCGCGAGGATCAGGGCGAGGAAGGAACTGATCAGGAGCAGGTTCCGGTACGCGTCGCGCGCCCCGGCGAGGAAGTTGCCGGCGACACCGGCGAGGCCGTAGCCGAGCAGGAGCGTGCTGACCCGGCCGGCGCTGATGCCGGAGACGTCCTGGAGGATCGGCCGTACGAACGTGTAGGCGGCGAACTGCCCGGTCACCACGAGGAAGGTCACGATCACACCCGCGCGGACCGCCCGGTTCCGGCGCAGTAGCGCGGGCAGTTCACGGAAGGCGATGTGCTGGGTCGGCGGCAGCGGGGGCAGGAAGAGGAGCAGGGCGGTGAGCGTGACCAGACCGAGGCCGCCGACCGCCGCGAAGGCGGTGCGCCAGCTGCCGAGTTCACCGAGCAGGGTGCCGGCGGGAACGCCGAGCACGGAGGCCGTGGGGACGCCGCTGAACACGAGCGCGGTCGCCCGGCCGACGTGCCGCTCGGGAACGAGGCGGCCCGCGAGCCCGCCGGCTATCGCCCAGAACCCGCCGACGCTGACGCCGACGAGCAGGCGGGCGGTGAGCAGGACGGTGAAGTTCGGGGCGAGGACGGCGGCGAGGTTGGCGGCGGTCATCAGGGCGATGAGCACGCAGAGCACGTGCCGCCGGTCGAGCCGGCCGGCGCCGACGGTGACGAGCGGGGCGCAGAGCCCCGCGATCAGCCCGGGCACGGTGACCATCAGGCCGGCGGTGCCGTCGGATACCCCGAGGTCGGCGGCGATGGGGGTGAGCAGGCCGACGGGCAGCAGCTCGGAGGTGATCAGGCAGAAGATCCCGAGGGCGACGGCGCCCACGGCCGCCCACCCCTTCCAGGGAGCAGGGGCCGGAGCGGGGGCAGGAGCGGGGGCAGGGGCAGGGGCGGTGACGGGCACGGATCCGGCGACCGGCGAGGAGCCGGGCGGGGTTTCCGGTTCGGGCGAGGGCGTGGGGTCACCGGGCGCGGTAGCTGCAGTCATCGATCGGTACTCCGTACGAGACGTTCTGCGGACAGGACTCGACGGCACCAGGTGCCGGGGGTCGCGCCTCCCCCGTCACCCGCACTGCCGTTCCAAGCGCCCGGTCGCCCCTCTCGTTCGCGCTTTCCGCGCGTCCCGCGTCACTCGGACGCGTGAGGTGGAGGACCGGGTCCGCCGCAGGGTACGGCACAGTGGTCGGATGCAGTTACGCCGGGCCGTCCCCTTGTCCCTCGTCGCGCTCCTCGCGAGCTCCGGCTGTGTCTCCGTGGGCCCGGAGGCTTCGGTTCCGGCACCCGCGCGCGGTTCCGTACCGCCCGTGAACGCGCCTGACGTGCCGCTCTCCCTCCCGCTGGGGAAGCTGCCGGCCTCCCCCGCCCCGGACCCCGCCCCGGACCCGGAGCCCTCTCCCGCCCGTTCGGAGAAGGCGCCGGTCAAGCCCCGGAGGGCGCGTACGCCGGGCCCCGCGACGGCCCGCCCGCGCCGCAAACCCGTGCCGCCCCCGCACCCGCCGCGCATGGACGAGCTGTGCGCCGCCGCGGAGGGCTCAGTACCGGCCTCCATCGTGGACCTGTGCCTGCGGCAGTACGGACGCTGACCGGAGGATGTGAGGCTTGACCCTCCCCCTGTGTCAGGGCCTGCACTGGAGAGCGTCATGTTCAGCATCGGAGATTTCGCCAAGCACGGCCGGGTTTCGGTCCGCATGTTGCGTCATTACGACGCCCTCGGACTGCTCCGCCCGGCCCGTGTCGACCCCTTCACCGGCTACCGCTTCTACGAGGCGGGCCAGCTCGCCCGCCTCAACCGTGTCATCGCGCTCAAGGAACTCGGCTTCAGCCTCGACCAGGTGGGCTCGATCCTCGACGAGCGGGTCGACGCGCAGGAGCTGCGCGGCATGCTGCGGCTGCGGCAGGCGGAGCTGGAGACCGCCATGGCCGCCGCGGCGGCCCGGCTGGTCCAGGTCGAGGCGAGGCTCCGGACCATCGAGAGTGAGGGATCCATGCCCGCCGACGACATCGTCGTGAAGAGCCTTCCGCCCGTCCGGCTCGCCGAGCTGACGGGGATCGCGAGGAGTTACGAGCCGCAGGACATCAGCCCGGTCATCGGGCCGCTGTACGAGGAGCTGTGCCGGTCCATGGAACGGGCGGGGGTGGCTCCGACCGGGCCCGGCATCGCCTACTACGAGGACGCGCCCGACGGGGCGATCCGCGTGCACGCCGCGCTGCCGGTGGCGGCGTCGGTGGGCGCCGGGCAACTGGGCGGTGAGGTGCGGATCGTCACGCTGCCGGGGGTCGAGCGGGCCGCGACGGTGGTGCACCGGGGTTCGATGGACGGGGTGCTGCCCACGGCCCAGGCGCTGGCCCGGTGGATCGACGCGCACGGCCACCGGTCCGCGGGGTACGCGCGGGAGCTGACGCTGGCCTGCCCGGAGGACCGTGAGCAGTGGGTCACCGAGTTGCAGGAGCCGCTCGCCTGAGGCGACGCGGGCGCGCGGCGCGGCGGACGGTGCGCAGTCGGCACATGGTGACGTGGCCGCGCCGCCGCCACTCGGCGCGCGGCAGCCCGGCGCGGTGGCCGCCGCCGGAGATGAGGGCGTTGACCGGGGTCAGCGGGTCGGCTCCCAGCCCCTTGGCGACGAGGACCCCGACCACGAGCGGCGCCAGGGCCAGGGCCAGGGCCGTCCCGGCGGTGGTGACGTGCTGCCGGGTCGGCCGGAGTGCGGTGGTCGTCGTACCGCGGGGGGTCTCGGAGGTCATGGCCCCATTCGACCAGCGGCGGCGCGGCGGGGAATCGGGGCGGATACTCAGGCCGTTGGGCACGACGTACTCAGATGGGAGGGGGCGGCGGATGTCGGAGGGGCAGGGCTTCGAGCCCGCGACGGGCGACGGGCCGGATCCGGAGCCTGCCGAGCCGGGGCGGGCCGCCGAGGTGCGCACGGCCTACGAGGGCCTGCTCCAGATCCGCCGCCTGGTGGGCGGCCCGGCGGGCGCCTCGGTGCCCGCGCCGTGGGAGGTACGGCAGGCCCCGCGCGCGGTGGCCCTGACCCTGGAGGCCGCGGGCATGCCTCCCTCGGCGCTGGACGCGGTGGGCCGGCGCACGCGCACCGGCTACCGGGTGGCCGCCGCGGCGGAGTCCGGGCGCGCGCAGGTGACCTGGCTCGGCGCACCGGGATCCGGCGCGGCCGAGGAGGAACAGGAGCGCCTGGCGGCCTGCGCGGCGGTGCTGGAACGGGCGGGGTGGGTGTGCCTGTTGTACCGGGGCCCGCGCCACCGCCGGTTCCTGGAGGTGGAACCGCCCCGCTGAGGGCCCGGCCGGAAAACCCGCTGGCCGCGGCGCTCCCGTACGGGCAGACTCGCCGGATGGGCATGCTCGAGGCGATGGCGGACCGGCTCGGCCGGGGCGAGACCGTGGAATTCCGGCCGACCGGCGACTCGATGACGCCGCTCGTCCGCAGCCGGCAGAAGGTCCGGGTCGCGCCCGCCGACCCGGCGCTCGTCGAGGTCGGCGACATCGTCCTGGTCCGCGTCTCGGGCACGGTGTACCTGCACCTGGTGTCGGCCGTGGACGGCCCCCGCCGTCGGGTGCGGATCAGCAACAACCGGGGCCGCGTCAACGGCTGGGCCGGCCATGACCGGGTGTTCGGCATCTGCCTGTCCGTGGACGGCGTGCCGCGCCCGGGGGCCGGCGCGAAGGTCCGGGGGGTCGCGGCCCCGGCCGGGGTACGGCCCGTCGTGCTGGCCACCGAGCGGCTGGAGCTCGTACCCCTGCGCCCTTCGCACGCCGAGGAGATGGCCGGCGTGCTGGCCGATCCCGCTCTGCATTCCTTCATCGGCGGTGCGCCGCTCGCTGCCGATGAGCTGCGTGCGCGGTATGAGCGGCTTGCCGCCGGGTCTCCCGATCCCGGGGTGGTCTGGTGCAACTGGGTGCTGCGGCTGCGCGCCGGGTGCCGGCTCGTCGGTACCGTTCAGGCCACCGTCGAACCGGCGCGGGGCCTCGCCGAACTGGCCTGGGTCGTCGGTACGCCCTGGCAGGGCCGCGGGCTGGCGGCGGAGGCGGCCCGGGCGCTCGCCGACTGGCTGCGGGGGCTGCCCGTCGACCTCCTCGTCGCGCACGTGCACCCGGACCACGCCGCCTCCGCCGCGGTGGCCGCCGCCTGCGGGCTCCGGCCCACCCCGCACCGGCAGGACGGCGAGGTCCGCTGGGAGTCCGGAGGCGGCCCCGGCGGCCCTGCCGGTCGAGCGTGAGCAGGAGTACGTCCGCTTCCTCGCCGCGTGAGCGGGCGAACTCCCGGGTGCTGTCGGTGATGGTGGAGCCGCATTTCCGCAGGACCCGGATCGAGGCCGCGCTGTCGGCGACGGCCCCGTCCGCCACCACCGTGCGCAGGGTGACGGCGGGGTCGTCGCGGCCTGGTCACGGTGCGCCGAAGGTCAGTGTCAGCCGGGGCGTGCCCTCACCCCCCTGGGCCTCCGAGGACCACAGCCACAGGGCGTCCGTGCCGGTGCTGCTCAGCGCCAGGTCGTAGCCGCCGCCGAGCGCCGCGGAGACGCTCGCCGTGGTCAGCGCGGCGGTGTGCACCGCCGAGCCGTCCGGGATCCCCGCGAAGCCGCCCAGCGCCGGAGCGCCCAGGCCGGGGCGGTTGTTGTAGGTCGTCCCGGCCTCGGTCCAGGCCCCGGTGACGGGGAGCACGGAGATGGTGTCCGTCGTACCGGCGCCGCTCATGGTGCTGGTCTTGACGCTCAGGACGGCCGACTTGAGCACGGTGCCGGCGGGCGCGGCGGGCAGGTTGAAGCGCAGGTAGCTCGCGTAGAAGGAGCTTCCGCGCACGGCGAGGGAGCTGGAGGTCCCGTAGTTGGCGTCGGGGGCGCCGGCGTTGGCGTAGGTGTCCTCGGCGGCGGTCACCTGGAGCACCTGGTCGGCCGGGGCGGTGGCGAGGGCGTGGTGGTTCTGTACCTGCGCCGCGCTCAGGGCGGTCGGGTAGACGGCGGTCTCGTCGAGCTGCCCCGCCCAGTACTCGCTGGTCGGGCGGTCGGGCCAGCCGCCGAGGCTGTCGCCGCCCGCGTGCCAGTAGCCGGCGAAGTTCTCGTTCGTGGTGACGGCCAGGGTGCCCTTCTGTACGCCGTCCACGTAGAGGGTCATGCCGCCGGGGCCCTGGGTGGCGACGACGTGGTGCCAGGCGTTGTCGTTGTAGGTGCCGGGGGTGGTGATGGTGCGGGTGGCTCCCGTGTAGACGCCGAATACGAGCCGACCGTCGTTGGTCATGTAGATGTGCTTGTCGTACTGATTGCTGCCGCGGGCCTGGTTGCTGCCGAAGCCGAAGAGCTTGCCGCCCCGGGTGGTGTTCGTCTTGAACCAGGTCTCGGTGGTGTAGGTGTTCCCCACGGTCTGCCGTTCGTCCCCGTACACCTGGGTGTCGGTGCCGTTGAAGCCGATCGCCGTGCTCGCGCCGGAGACCGCGCCCGGGGTCTGCCGCAGGGCGGGGGCGTTCAGGTGCACGCCGCTCTTGTTGCCCGAGACGGAGGAGTCGGCGACGAAGGGCAGGACGGACTCGTCGTAGCGCCAGTACTGCCGGGCTCCGTCGGCCCGGACCTGGTTCGGGTAGGCATCGGTCTTCGTCGGCACGGTGACGCTCGCCGTGGGCGACAGGGCGCTGGTGTTGCCGGCCGCGTCGGTGGCCGTCACCCGGTAGGTGTACGACTGGCCGGGCGTGACGGTCGTGTCGGTCCACGAGGCCTGCGGACGCCTGAAGAACAGCGAGTCGGCGGTGACGGTCGCGATCGGCGTGGCCGCGCCGCCCCGGTAGACCTTGTAGGTCAGTGCGCTGTCGTCGAGGTCGAGGCTGGTGCGCCAGCGCACCTGTACCTCGCCGGGCTTGAAGCTGACAGCGCTCGCGACGGGCACGCTGGGCGCCCCGGTGTCCCCGGTGGAGGCGAAGCGGGTCAGGCTCTGCTGCGCCGCGCCGTTGACGGTGGTGAACTCCCCGCCGACCCACAGGTACTGGACGCCGCCCTTGGAGCCGACGGTCATCACGCGCGGGCCAATGCCCTCGCCGATGCCGTCGTTGGTGTCGGGGGCCCAGCCCAGTTTGCCTGTGCCGGTGGTGGGCTGGGCGAGCAGGTGGTGGCGCTGGCCGTCGGGGAACTCGCCGACGCTGGAGCAGTCGTGGGCGTGCGAGGCGCTGTAGAGCACGTTCTGGTACGGCAGTACGGCCTGGGTCGCGCCCAGACAGGTGTCGCGCCAGCGCTGGTTGAAGTCGGCGAGGCCCAGCGCGATGCGGCCGTCGAAGACACCGCCGCCCGTTCCCTCGTTGGCGGTGTAGAAGCCGGTCGCGTCGGTCGCGATGTCCTTGACCACCGAGTTGGTCTCGATGAAGCCGTCATAGGACTTGGTGAGTGCGCCGCTCGTCGCGTCGACGACGGCCAGCGCGTGGGTGTTCGTACCGTTGACCGTGAAGAAGTCCCCGCCGAGGAGGACGCTCTTGCCGTCCGGGGTGACCTCGATCGCACGCCCGGGCTCGTCGGCGTCGGCGGTGAAGGGCTTGAGGGCGCCGTCGGCCGCGCCGACGGCGGCGAAGCGCTGACGGGACTGGCCGGCGACGCCGAGGAAGTCGCCGCCCGCGTAGACGGTGTCGCCGGTGACGGCGAGGGCCCGGACGGTGGCCGCGAAGGCGGGGCGGAAGTCCGTCTTCACCGTGCAGCTCGCCACGTCGACCGCGGCGAGGCTGGAGACGGCGGTGCCGTTGACGGCGCCGAAGTAGCCGCCCGCGTAGAGGGTCTTCTTGTCCGGGGAGAGGGCCAGCGCGCGGACGGTGGCGGTACCGGAGGGAACGGTGAAGGAGAGGGTGCAAGAGGTCGGTGCGCCGGTGGCGGCGTCGAGCACGGCGAAGTTCACGGCCGGCTGTTCGCTTCCGGCGCCGCCCGCGGGCGGGCGCACGGCGGAGAAGGTGCCGCCCACGAAGACCTGCCCGGCCGCCTCGGCGAGGGCCCAGACCACGCCGTTGGGCTGCCAGGTGGGCAGCGGGTCGGCGGTGAAGGCGACGGGCGGGGTGACCGCCGCGGCCTGCGGGACGAGGCCGAGGCCGAGCCCGGCGCCGGTTCCCGCCAGGGACAGGGCGACGGCGGCCGCGAACCCTCTGGATCTACGCATGAACCCCCCAGTTGCGTGTGCGGTGTGACCGTACGGGCGCACCCTAGGGTGATTCGCTGTTCTGTTCACGCCAAATGAAGGAATCTCACTCCGCCCCCGCCGCCGGGAGGAACTTGCCCGCCTTCAGTTGGAGCTGACCCTCGAAGTACTCCGCCGCGTCGGGCCGCATCCGGGCGAGGGCGACCATGCCCGTGATGATGACGTCGCACACCTCGTCGTGGACGTCCTCCCAGCTGTGCGAGTGTCCCTTGCGGGGGTTGGTGCCCTTGGCGCCGATCACCGCCTGGGCGGCCTCCCCGAACTCCTCGCCGATCTTGAGCACTTGGAGGACGTGGCTCTCCTCGGGCCTTATCCCCTTGCCGGCGTCCGAGGCGTTGAAGCGGTCGGCGAGGGCGCTGATGGTGTCCCATGGGGTCGTCACGGCCAGACCCTACAGGCGCCGCCGGTTCAGCGCGGCTTCGCCCGGACGTGCATCCGCTCCCCCTGCCTGCCGAAGAGGCTGAGGATCTCCACGGGCCGCCCGTCCGCGCTGGTGAACCAGTGGGGCAGCCGGGTGTCGAACTCGGCCACCTCGCCCGGGCCGAGGACGAGGTCGTGCTCGGCGAGGACGAGGCGCAGCCGGCCGTTCAGCACGTACAGCCATTCGTAGCCCTCGTGCGTACGGTGGTCCGGCTCGGAGCCCCGGTCGGTGATGATCATCTTGTACGCCTGGAGTGGGCCCGGGGTCCGGGTCAGGGGGACGAACGTACCGCCGCTCGGCAGCGGATGGGGCGTCAGCCGGACTCGGGGATCACCCACCTCCGGGGCACCGACCAGGTCGTCCAGCGGCACGCCGTACGCCCCGGCGAGCGGCAGCAGCAGTTCCAGGCTGGGCCGGCGCCCACCGGACTCCAGCCGCGAGAGGGTGCTCTTCGAAATGCCGGTCGCCTCGGAGAGCGCGGCCAGGGTGAGGCCCCGGGCGGCGCGCAGCCGCCGGAGCCGGGGGGCGACCTGGTCCAGGACTGCCTGGTACGGCCCCGGCTCGCCCTGCGGGTCGTCCGGTGCGGTGTCGGCTGAGGTGTTCATGTGGGCATTCCATCCCTCCGTCCCGGAAACGGCAACAAGAGTTGCCGCAGCACCCCGGCGGGCGCACGCTCCGGCCCATGAATCCTCACAGTGACGCGACCCCGGTCGGCGCAGGACGGCACGACGACGAGCACCCAGGGGCAGCGGGGCGCATCCGGCGCCCGGCCCCGGCGCCCTGGGCGCTCGCGGGCCTGTCGCTGTCCATGCTGCTGTCCTCCCTCGGCACCAGCATCGCCAATGTCGGGCTGCCCACGCTGGCGCGGGCGTTCGACGCCTCGTTCCAGCAGGTCCAGTGGGTCGTCCTCGGCTACCTGCTCGCCATCACCACTTTGATCGTCGGCGCCGGGCGGCTCGGTGACCTCTTCGGCCGCAGAAGACTGCTGCTCGGCGGTCTGCTCCTGTTCACGGCGGCCTCCGCCCTGTGCGCAGCCGCGCCGTCGCTGTGGTGGCTGATCGCCGCCCGGGCGGCGCAGGGCCTCGGAGCGGCCGTCATGATGGCCCTGACCATGGCCTTCGTCGGCGAGACGGTTCCGAAGGAGCGGACCGGCAGGGCGATGGGGCTGCTCGGGACGATGTCCGCGATCGGTACCGCTCTCGGTCCGTCCCTGGGCGGCGCGCTCATCGCGGGACTCGGCTGGCGGTCCATGTTCCTCGTCAACGTGCCGCTGGGCGTCCTCACCCTCGTGCTCGCGCACCGCTTCCTGCCCGCCGACCGGCAGCGTGAGCCCGGGGCCGGGCGGCGCCGCTTCGACGGCGTCGGCACCCTGCTGCTCGCCCTGACCCTCGCGGCCTACGCACTCGCCATGACCATCGAACGCGGCGGGTTCGGTGCGCTCGGCCTGGCCCTGCTGCTCGCCGCCGCGGTCGGTGCCTGTCTCTTCGTACGCGCCGAGACCCGGTCGGCGTCGCCGCTGGTCCGCCTCGCGACCTTGCGCGATCCGGTGCTCGGCGCGGGCCTCGCGATGAGCGCGCTCGTCTCCACGGTGATGATGGCGACGCTCGTCGTCGGCCCGTTCTACCTCGCTCGTACGCTGGGCCTCGACGAGGCGCCCGTCGGGCTGGCGCTGTCGGTGGGACCGCTGGTCGCCGCCCTGACCGGGGTGCCGGCCGGGCGGGGCGCGGACCGGTTCGGCACCCGGCGTGCGACCATCGCCGGGCTCGCCGCGATGGCCGCCGGCTGCGCGCTGCTCGTCCTGCTTCCCGCGACGCTCGGCGTCTGGGGCTACGTGCTCCCCATCGCGGTCGTGACCAGCGGCTACGCGCTCTTCCAGACGGCCAACAACACGGCCGTCATGGCGGATGTGAGCCCGGACCGGCGGGGCGTCGTCTCGGGACTGCTCAATCTGTCGCGCAATCTCGGACTCGTCACGGGCGCGTCCGTCATGGGCGCCGTGTTCGCCTTCGCGTCGGCGGCCCCCGACGTGGCGGCCGCGTCCGCCGGCGCCACGGCCACCGGGATGCGGACCACGTTCGCGGTCGCGGCGGTCGCGATCTGCCTCGCGCTCGCCCTGGCGTGGAGGCTCGCGCCAGCCCGTCCCACCTCCTAGTCCTCTGGCCGGAAAGGGTTGCCGGTCAGGGCACTAGTCGGCCGCGTGCACCCGGTGGACGCGCAGGGCGAGCTGGAGTTCCAGGGCACGCTCGGGGCGCTGCCAGTCCGGGCCGAGCAATCGGCCTATCCGGTCCAGGCGTTGGACCACCGTGTTGATGTGCACGTGGAGGGTTTCTCGGGCCCTGGACTGGTTCATGCCGGCCTCGAAGTACACGGTCAGGGTGCGGACGAGCTCGGTGCCCCGCTGTGCGTCGTACTCCAGCAGGGGTCCCAGCGTGCGGTGGACGTAGCCGCCCAGGTCCGTCGGGTCGCCGAGCAGCACGCCGAGGAAGCCCAGGTCGCGCAGGGCCGCCCCGGTGCCGGAGCGGCCCAGGGCCCGCAGGGCGGTGCGGCAGCGGCGGGCCTCGGCATGGGCACAGGCGAACGCCGCGTGGCCGGTGGCCGGGCCCGCGGCGCCGACCGTGACGGGGGCGGCGAGTGCCTGGCCCAGCTCGTTCGCGAGGTCGGCCGCGCAGGCACCGGGGGTTTCGGAGGGGCATATGAGGACCACGTCCCCGCGGTGTACCCCGGACAGGCCCTTGCGAGCCTGCGCGATGCGGGCGGCGGCGGCCGGCAGCCGCGACGCGGTTCCCGGATGCGGTGGCCCGGGGCGTACGGGCCCAGGACGTACGGACGCGGAGTGCCCCGGCTCGGAGTGCACCCGCTCGGGGCGCGCCGGCTCGGGGTGCAGGACGAACACCGCGTGCGGCTGGTGCAGGTCCACGCCGAGGCGCCGTGCGCGGCTGGCCAGCCCGGCCGGGTCCGCGGCCCCGCCGAGGAGGTCGCCGAGGAGTTCGCCGCGCACCCGGTCCTCGGCCTCGGCCACCGAGCGGCGCAGGAGCAGCAGCAGGGCCGTGACCACGGCCGCCCGTTCGAAGAGGCGGCGGTCGGCGTCGTCGAGGTCGGCGCGGCCGCTCAGGGCGATGCCGCCGAGGAGTTCGGGGCCGGCGAGGACCGCGCACACCCAGGTTCCCGCGACGTTCACGGCCCGTCCGTCGGCCCGGGAGGCGGCGACGGCCCGGGCCGGCGGGGGCTGCGGGTCGGTGCCCGCACGGGCGAGTTCGATGCCGTCGGCGTCGTGGATGAGCGTGCCGCCCCGCAGCAGGGCGCCGATGGCGGTCGCGACGTCGGTGATGTCCCCGCCGCGCAGCACCAGGTCGGTCAGCCGGTCGTGGGCGTCCTCGGCGCGGCGGATGGCTTCGCTGTGCGCCTCGATGGTCCGCGACGCCGCGTTCAGGTCGACCAGCGCGGTCCGCGTCTCGTCCAGGAGCCGGGCGCCGTCGATGGCGATCGCGGCGTGGTCGGCGAGGGAGGACAGCAGCGCCACCTCGTCCGGGGTGAACGCGCGGGTGGTGCGGTCCGCCGCGTAGAGGACGCCGATCACCCGCGCGCCCAGCCGCAGCGGTACGCCGAGGATGGCCCGCAACCCTTCCTCGGCGACGGCGTGATCGATGGTCTCGGTGTGCCGGAACCGGGAGTCGTCGCGGTAGTCGCCCGTGGTGTAGGGACGGGCCGTCTCCGCGACGAGCCCGCCCAGGCCCTCGCCCATGCCGAGGCGCACCTGCTGGAACGCGGCCGAGACGGAGCCGTCGGTCACGCGCATGTAGGTGTCGCCCGCCTCGTCGTCGTTGAGGGACAGGTACGTCACGTCGGTGCCGAGGAGCAGTTTGGCCCGGTGGACGATGGCCTTGAGTACGGCGTCCGGGTCCCGGAGCCCGGCGAGGTCTCCGGCGGTGTCGAAGAGGGCGGCGAGCTCCGCTTCCCGTCGGCGGAGCCGGCCGAGCGTACGGCGGATGCGCAGTGCGACCCGGGTGGCGTCCGCCATCGCCGCCGCCTCCGCCTCGGAGAGGTCCGGGTCCGCTGCGTGCGGCGGTGTGAAGCTCTCCGCCGGGGCGCCCTCGACCAGCAGGTCCAGCAGCTTCAGCGCGTGGCGCAGCGCGGTGTTCGGGTGCTTCCCGGGGATGGGCATGGGGCGCTCTCCGTCAGCTCCGCGACGCGCGCAGCGAGTACAGGACGGGCAGGTGGGTGTCCCCGAAGGGGAGCCGGTACAGGCCGTCCTGACCCTGGCTCAGGATGCCCCGGGGGTCGAACTCGGCGGCGGTGTGCTCGCCCAGGTGCTTCACGGTGAGCCCGGCGTCGGCGATCGCGCTGACGATGTCGCCGAGGGAGTGCGGGTACTGCACGGTGTCGTGCCCGGGCACGGGCATCCCCGGCTCGGCGTACGTCCCGGTGACCGTCTCGCGCTGCGGCTCGCCCCCGCCGTAGGGCCAGTCGGCGACGAGCGGTTCGACGGTGGCGATCGTCTGGAAGGCGGGGTGCAGGTCCACCATGACCAGGCTTCCCCCGGGTTTCAGCGCCATGGCGGCGCCCCGGGCCCAGGCCTTGACGTCGGCGATCCAGCACAGGACCCCGTAGGTGGCGACGACGACGTCGAAGCCGTCCGCGAGGTGTTCGGGCAGTCGCTGGGTGTCCGCCTCCACGAAGGTGGCGGCCAGGCCGGTCCGTTCGGCGAGCGCGCGGGCCCGTTCGACGGCCGCCGGGGAGAAGTCGACGCCGGTGGCCCGGGCGCCGAGCCGGACCCAGTTCAGCGTGTCCATCCCGAAGTGGCACTGGAGGTGGAGCAGGTCCTTGCCCACCACCTCCCCCGCCAGTTCGCGTTCGAGCGCGTACAGCGTCTGGCGCCCGGCGACGAAGGATTCGACGTCGTAGAACCTGTCGGTGGAGGTCGAGCCGTGGATGCGGGCGCGGGTGTCCCACAGCGCGCGGTTCAACGCGAGTCCTTCTTGCCGGCCGGGCACGTCCTCGGGCGCGTCTTCGGGCACCTCTTCCGGCGCGTCCTCGGGCGTGTCTTCGGGCATCTCTTCGGGCGCGTCTTCGGGCATGCGCCGAGCATGCCACGGCCCCGCGCCGCCCGGGGCCCGGCCCCGGTTCCCGCCCGTTCGCCGCGCCGATCAGGGGCCCATCCCCGGCGACGGGAACCGGCCGCCGCCGCCCGATCACTCAGGGTCACCCGCACGAAACCGCCCCGCGCCGCGCCACGCCCCTCTACCGTGCCCTCAGACGATGGGCGCGGCACACCGGAGGGGATCGGGCGGATGAACGACGAGGAAGACATGCGACTGGCGGGGATGACCCCGGAGATCTCGCTGCGCGCCCTCACGATGCTGCGCGGCCTGGTGGGCCTGGAGCCGCCCGAGCAGGTGCCCGAGGACGCCATGGAGGTCGCCGACGCGATCCTGGCCCGGCACGGAACCGACGGGCTCCGCGTGCTGGCGATGACCCTCGCCTCCTGGGTCACGGCGCAGATCGAGAACGTCGCCGAGCTCAGCGGTCGCAGTCACGAGGCGGTACTGGACGCGATGGAGCTGGCCTGCCTCGAGGCCAACGCCGACGACTGACCGGACGGGGCGCGGCCCGGCGCGGCCGGGCGCGGACACCGCCGAAGATGCCGCGCGCGATCCGCTTGGCATCGGGCGGGTGTCGGCGACACTGGGGAGAGCAGGAGCGTCGTCGTGGGGGGTCGTGATCGGAGGCCGTCGTGAGCACACCTTCCCCCATCCGGATCGCTGCCGTGCTGTCCGCGGAGCACCGCGGCCGGCTGATGTCCCAGGCCCGTGAGGTCAATTTCGAAGAGGGTGCGCGGATCTTCGAGGAGGGCGCACGCGCGGAGTCCTTCTGGATCGTGCGCTCCGGCACCGTGACCCTGCAGATCCCCATGCCCGGCGTCCGGCGGCCCGCTTCGGTGGAGAGCCTGGGCCCCGGTGAGCTGGTGGGCTGGTCCTGGCTCTTCCCGCCCTACGTGTGGCAGCTGAGCGCGGAGGCGATGACCCCGGTGCGCGCGTACGAGTTCGACGGGGTGACCGTACGGATGCTCATGGACTCCGATCCCGCCTTCGGGTCGGCCATCGGGCACTGGGTCGGCCGGGTCCTCGCGCTCCGGCTCCAGCAGACCCGTACCCGTCTCCTCGACCTGTACGCCCCGCGCATGGCGGCCGGCTAGGCCGTCCGCTATCCCCGTAGGCCTGCCGGCCCGACCGCGGGTCGGCGCAGCGACACCGCGGCGGAAGCGGTGGCGGAGAGCACCGCCAGGGCCGCGCAGGCGGCGAAGCTCACGCCCATCACCTCCCAGGGGATCACTATGGGGCTACGGACTCCCAGGAGCCCCAGGGCAGCCCGGATCCCGCCCAGGTTCAGGGCTGCGACGAGGGCTCCGGTGACCGCGCCGACGAGGACGACGAGCAGGGCCTCCCACGCCACCAGGCGCAGCACCTGCCACCGGGTGGCGCCGGCCAGCCGCAGTACGGCGAGGTCGCGGGCCCGGTCGGAGGTGGCCATGACGAGGGTGTTGGCGAGGGCGATGCCGGTGTAGAGCAGGGCGATGCCGAGGACGAGCAGGAAGCCCAGTCTGGTCGTGCGCGTGGTCTTCGGGTAAACGGCCGCCACCCACTGGTCCTTGGTGAGGAGCTTGCCCCCGGCCTGCCCGACCGCCCGGGCCAGGCCGGAGCCGACGGCTGTGGCGTCCGCACCAGGGGTGAGCCGTACGTCGATCCGGTCGACGGGCGCGCCGGTGGCGTTGGCCGCGGTGACGTAGGCGCCGTTGTTGCCGGTGCCGATGGCCATCACGCCCGCGATCCGCAGGGTCTTGCGGCTGCCGTCGCCGAGCCAGAGGTCCACGGTGGATCCGACGGTGTGCCGTTCCCATTCCCCGGTGACGATGACGGACCCGTCGTCGAGGTCGGCGACGCTGCCCGCGATGAGGGGCAGTTCGGCGGTCCGGGCGAGGGCCGCCGGGTCGACGGCGCGGGCGTCGGAGCGGATCAGTGCCACGCCCTCCTCCAGGACGTAGACGGCGGTTGCGGCAGTGGCGGAGATCTCGGCTCCGGGGACGGCCCGGAGCCGTTCCACGGCGGCCCTGTCGAAGCCCCCGGCGCCGGCCGTGATCACGAAGTCGGCGGTGGTGCGCTGCCGGACCTCGGTGGCCTTGGCCTCGTTCAGGGTGGCGGTGGCCCCCATGAGGGATCCGGCCAGCGCCACCGTGACGAGCACGGGGGCGGCGATGGCGGCGGTACGCCGTGTTCCGGCCGCCGCGTTCTCCCGCACCAGCATCCCGCCGGCGCCCGGGAGTCGGGCCGGGAGCCAGGCGACGAGCCGGACGAGCGGCCTGACCAGTACCGGGGCGAGCAGCGCGAAGGCGACGATCAGCAGCATCGGGCGGCTCGTGTAGGTCTTGCGGTGGAGCAGGTCGGACGGGTCGTCGAGCAACGCGATGGCGAGGGTGACGAGGCCGGTAAGGAGGAGTCCGGCGCCGAGGACCCAGCGTCCCGGGGTCATGGTGCGGGTCTCCACTGCGGCCTCGCGCAGCGCCTCGGCGGGGCCCACCCGGCCGGCCCGCCGGGAGGCGGCGGCGACCCCGGCGAGGGCGACGAGCAGTCCGGTCCAGAAGGCCAGGTGGTAGGGCCAGGTGGCATCGCCGATGGCGAACCGGCGCGGTGCGAGGTCGGCGTCCACGGACCACCGGGCGACCAGGGGTGCCCCGTACGAGCCGAGGAGGCAGCCGACGGCGGAGGCCAGTACGCCCAGGAGCAGCGCCTCGGTGAGCACCATGCGGCGGATCTGCCCGGGGGTGGCTCCGGCGGTGCGCAGCAGGGCGAACTCCTTGCGGCGCTGGGCGACGGCGAAGGCGAAGGTGGAGGCGACGACGAAGACCGACACGAAGCCGGTGACCCCACCGGCGGTGCCCAGCATGGCGTTCACGGCGAGCAGGGCCTCGCTGTCGCGCTCCGGGTCGGGGTCGGCGTGGCGGATGTCCCGGCCGGTCAGTACCCGTACGTCCGGGTCCTGGCCGACGGCGGCCCGTACGGCTGCCGGGTCGGCGGCCACGACGAGTTGGTCGATGGCGGGCGAGAGGCGGGCGGCCCGGGCGTCGGTCCAGAAGACGGCGTCCTCGAAGCCGGGGCGGTGCGGGGCGCCGGGGTGGGAGACGGTGCCGACGACGGTGGCGGGGCCGCGGTCGGTGGTCAGCCGGTCCCCGGGCCGGGCCCAGCCGGTGGTGACGACCTCGCCGTCGGACTCGGGGGCCCGGCCGGTGTCGAGGGTGTACGGGGCGAAGGCGGCGACCGACCAGGGATGGCCGACGAGCCGCCCGGGCCCGCCTTCGGCGCGGACGGGGAAGGAGCGGTCCTCGGTGACGGGGCCGAGGCCGGCGAGCCGCCGGGCGAGTTCGGGGGCGACGGACTTGGGGTGGGCCAGTTCGCGGGTGCGCTCTCCGATCGGAGTCGCGACGCGGAGGGTGTCGTTGCCCTTGACGACGACGGTGGCCCGGGCCAGGCGTTCGGGCTGCTGCTCCGGGGCGTCGAGGGTGGCGGCGAGCGCGAGTCCCATGGTGGCGATCAGGCCGACACCGAGGGCCAGGGCGACGAAGCTTCCGACGAAGGTGACCCAGCGGGTGCGCAGGGTGCGCAGGGCGACGCTCAGCACGGCACGGTCTCCAGCTTCGTCATCCGGGCGGCGATCTCCTCGGCACGGGCGCCGTGGAGTTCCCCGGCGAGGCGGCCGTCGACGAGGAAGACGACGCGGTCGGCGTAGGAGGCGGCGAGGGGGTCGTGGGTGACCATGACGACCGTCTGGCCCTCGGTGTCGACCATGGTGCGCAGCAGGGTGAGCACCTCCCGTCCGGTCTGCGAGTCCAGTGCTCCGGTGGGCTCGTCGCCGAAGAGGACGTCGGGTCGGGTGATCAGGGCGCGGGCGAGGGCGACGCGCTGCTGTTGTCCGCCGGACATCTCGGAGGGCCGGTGCCGGGCCCGGTCGCCGAGACCGACCCGGGCGAGTACCTCGCGGACCTCGGCCTTGGCGGGGCGACGGCCAGCCAGGCGCAGCGGGAGGGAGACGTTCTGTTCGGCGGTCAGGGAGGGCAGCAGGTTGAAGGCCTGGAAGACGAAGCCGATCCGGTCCCGGCGCAGCAGGGTCAGCCTGGTCTCGCCGAGCCGCGTGAGCTCGGTCCCGCCGACGGTCACGGTGCCGGAGGTGGGCCGGTCGAGGCCGGCCGCGCACTGCAGCAGGGTGGACTTGCCGGAGCCGGAGGGGCCCATGACGGCGGTGAAGCTGCCCCGGGGGAAGTCGAGGGTGACCTGGTCGAGTGCGGTGACGGCGTGGTCGCCGGCCCCGTAGAGACGGCTGACGTCCCTGAGTTGGATCGCGTCGTTTTCCATGCCCCAAGCCAACCGTCCGGGGCGGTCCGGCACAGCGGGGCCAGAGGGTGTCCCGGGGGTATGGCCGGCCATACCCCCGGAGGTTTCCGGAGCGTCTCCCCGTCGGTGTTCGGCCGATTAGGCGGCGCGCTCCCGCACAGGTCAGGGCATCGACCGACGCTGCTGTCTGCACTCATTCGTACACGATCGGTGACGAAAAACAGGGGTGCGAACGGGCGTTCACGTCCCGGGTGGGCAAGACTGCGTCCGCTATCCGAAACAACGACCCAAGGGAGTGTTCGAAATGCGGTCCATCGCAAGGAGTCTCGGGCTCGGATCCGCCGCCATGGCGCTGACCGCGCTGACCGCGCTGGCCTGGCCCGGGGCCGCCGGCGCCACCCCTGCCACCCCTGCCGTCACGGCCGCTCAGGCCGGCGCGGCCGCCCCCGCCGGCACCGCGAGCCTGTACGCGCCGTCCGCGCTCGTGCTCGGTGTGACCGCCGGGGACGACGCCCGCAGGGGTACGGTGCTGCGCGCGGTGACCCTCGTCTGCGCGCCGGCGCCCGGCGGTACGCACCCGGACCCGGTCGCGGCGTGCGGTGAATTACGCCGGAGCGGCGCCCGGTTGGACGCGCTGACCGCCCCGGCCGCCGACACGGCGTGTACCAGGGAGTGGAACCCGATGACGGTGACGGCCGACGGGGTGCTGGACGGCCGCCGGCTGAACTACGCGCACGTCTTCGCCAACGCGTGCGGCCTGCGGAGCACCGAGAGCGTCCTGTTCGACTTCTGACCGTGCGCGGGACGGACCGGCCGGGCGGCGCCGTGCGACCGCCGTCCGGTCGGCCGCTGCGCGGTCAGCCCAGTTCGAGGCTGGTCACCCCGAACAGCTCGGCGAGGGCCAGTTCCGGGGTCGGGCCGGTGTACATGCGGGCGGTCTCGAAGGTGGGCTCCAGGCCCAGCGCCTCGAACAGCCCGGCGGCGTGCGGGTTGGCGTCGGGGACGTCCACGGCGACCGCCGCGCCGGGCGCGGATCGCGCGAGGCCCCGCACCAGCGCCGCCGCCACCTCCGGGTCGGCGGCGTAGAGCGGGCCGATCCGGTGGGCGCCGCTGCTCGGTCGGATCACGCCGAGGCCTTCGATGCGGCCGTCGCGGACCGCCGCGAGCGCCGTCCGGCCGGGCAGGGCGGTCCAGGCGGACAGGAAGGCGTCGCGGGGCTCGGGGAAGAACCGTCGGTCGTAGGCGGCGAGCCGGCCGAAGGGCAGCGAGGCCGCGTCCACGATCTCGACCCGGCCGCCGGCTTCGCCTTCGGCCCGGGGCACGCCCTCGTAGCGCATGTTGTTCCAGGCGTGACGGAACCCGGACTTGCGGTAGTTGTCCTGCTGTTCGACGACCCCGTCCAGGCCGATGAGCCGCCCGTCGAGCCTTCGCATCGCCGCGTCCCACATGCGGATGCCGTAGCCCTGGCCTCGATGGGAGGGGCGGGCGATGTAGAAGCCGATGAAGCCGAAGCCGGCTCCGTAGCGGACGGCGGAGACGCAGGCCACCGGCTCGCCTTCGAGCCGGCCGACGAGGAAACCCTCCGGGTCGGCGACGGCGAACGCGAACCGGTCCGAGTCCCCCGGGTTCCAGCCCTCCTCGTCGGCCCAGCCACGGATCATTTCCATGTCGGCGGCGCTCGCGCCGGTGATCTCGAATGTCGTCATGCCCTGTGTTGTACCAGACCGTCAGCGGCCGGAATCGGGCTGATCATCCGTCAGGAGGGCGGTGAGCAGGGCAGGATCGACCTCCCGGTGCAGATCGCTGACCTGCCCGTCGCCGACCTCCACCACCCGCCATGCCCCGTCCGTGCGCAGCGCGAGGTCCGTGGTCACGAAGGGGCAGTCCAGCGCCCGTACGGCGGCCCGTACCGGTTCGAGGTCGCGCGCCGGGATCTCGGCGACCTCCGGGACCGGGCTGTCGGGGTGGGCGGTGAACAGCCGGGGCTCCCCGTCCCGCCACCAGACCCGGACCTCCGTGGCCGAGCCCTCGGGCGCGACGAAGGACTCGAAGGCCCTCAGCACCACCCCGCCCACGAGGAACTCGTCCTGGAGCTCGACGAAGCGGCTCACCACCCGGTGCAGGGCCACCGGGTCTGCGAGGTCGGGGATGTGACAGGCCTCGTGCCATTCGTGCTTGCGGGACTTCACGTAGTCCTTGACCACGGCCGCGCCGGGCGGCAGTCCGGCGGCGAGCGCGGCGAGCCGCTTCCCGTCCGGGATCTCCCCCGGGGCGACGGGCAGCCAGACGCTCGCCGGAGTGAGGGCGGCGAACGTCTCGTACCAGCCGGGGAGTTCGTGGGCCCGGCGGTAGGACTCGGGGCCGACGCGCAGTTCGGCCCCGCGCCGCCGCAGTGCCCCGTCCAGCTCGGCGTACCGGGCGGCGGGAACCATCCAGCCCCGGTAGCGGACACCGCCCGCCGAGGTGGGGACGCGCGCCACGGCCCGCTCGGAGTCCCCGGCGAGCAGCGCGTCGTGGTCGACGAGGGCGACCGCCGCGCCCTGGGTGCGCAGCGCCCTGGCCTCCGCCGCGAAGTGCGGGTCGGTACGGCGCCCGTTCAGCGGGTCGGCGCAGTACAGGACGGTCGCGGCGGGCGTGGTGGTCATGATCACGACCACCAGCCTAGTGAGCGCTCCCGGGCGCGGTCGCGGATTTTCAGCCCGCGCAGATCACGTCGTCGAGCCGGATCGGCTGGGAGTCCAACCGTACGTACGCGGTGAAGGTGTCCGTGGTCTCGGAGCCCCAGTGCGTGGTGACGGTGGCCCAGCCGATCCCAGCCGCCTGGGCGACGGTGACCGGGCCGATGCCGATGTCCTCGGGTTCGTTCTCGGCGCACAGGAGCACGTCGGCGTCCGTGTCCTCCTTCTGCTTGTCCTTGAGGACTTGCGAGACCTGGTTCTCGCGGCCGTCGTCGGAGGGGCCGTGGTCACCGTAGAACTCGCTGAGGAAGCGGGTGATCTCGGCGGCGGTGTGCCCACCCCGGGCCGCGGCGGGGACGGCGCCGTCCCCGTCCCGGGGGGCGGCGTGGCCGGGCGTCGGGGCCAGCAGGGCGAGCAGGGTCAGCGGCAGGACGCCGAGGCTGTACGGCATGAGCTTCATATCCGATATGTAACCCTCGGCCCCCGGCGGCGCGCCCCGGTGCGTCGCGTGTCCTACTCCCGTGGCGGGATCGATTCACCGCAGAAACGACTCTTCGGGGGCCGTTCCCCACCCCGGATTTCCGCGGGCTCCGGCCCGGATGCCCCGCCGGCGGGAACGATCGGAGAGGAAGCACGAGAGCGGGGCCACCGCGTACTCCGGATGGTGGATCCGGTGGCGGGCGGACGGGTGAAGGCCGGCGGGGCCAAATGCGTTCGCGGATGCGGGCGGTCTGTCCGTAGGGTCGGCGCATGGGAAAGCCGCTCGTCGCAGTGTTCAGTGGGGCAGGAATGTCCACCGATTCCGGGATTCCGGACTACCGGGGGCCGCAGGGTCTGTGGCGCCGGGAGCCCGACGCGGAGAAGCTCGTGACGTACGAGTACTACATGACCGATCCGGAGATCCGGCGCCGCTCCTGGCTGATGCGGGCCGAACTCGGCTCGGTCGGGGCGCGGCCCAACGCGGCGCACCTCGCCATCGCCGCACTGGAACGCGGCGGCACTCCGGTCCGGGTCCTCACCCAGAACGTGGACGGGCTGCACCAGCTCGCCGGGATGCCGCCGCGCAAGGTGTTCGAGCTGCACGGCACCGCCCGCGCGGTGGTGTGCACGGCCTGCCACGCCCGGTCCGGGATGGACGAGGCGCTGGCGCGGGTCGCCGCCGGGGAGCCGGATCCCGCCTGCCTGGCGTGCGGCGGGATCCTCAAGGCCGCGACGGTGATGTTCGGGGAGCGGCTCGACCCGGTGGTGCTGGGGCAGGCGATGGCCGTGGCCAAGGGCTGCCAGGTGTTCATCGCCGCCGGATCCACCCTCCAGGTGCAGCCGGCGGCCTCGCTCGCCGGGATGGCCGCGGAGGCGGGTGCCCGCCTGATCATCGTGAACGCGGAGGAGACCCCGTACGACTCCCTCGCCGACGAGGTCATCCGCGAGCCGATCGGCACCGCCCTCCCGGCCCTGCTCGCCCGGATCGCGGCCTGATAGAGGGTGTCCCGCACCCCGCCGCCGGGGGCGGCGGGGACGGGTGTGCGCCGGGGCGTCCCCGCAGGGCGTCGAACGCAACCACCCCGAGCTCTGCACCCCCTGGAAACGTTCGACGCCCGAGGAGACGCCCCGGCGCGCCCGGCCCCGACGGCCACGGCCCCGGGCTCCGGCGCAGCCGGCCTCGGCACGCCCGGCCCTCCCCCGCCGGGTTCAGGCGGCGTCCGCCGCCCTCCGCATCTCCGCCACGTCCAGCTTCTTCATCTTCATCATGGCGGCGGTGGCCCGGGCGGCCCGCTCCGGGTCGGGGTCGGTGACCAGGTCGATGGCGCCCGGCGGGATGACCTGCCAGGACAGCCCGAACCTGTCCTTGACCCAGCCGCAGGCCGACTCCTCGCCGCCGTCCTTCGTGAGCGCGTCGTAGTAGTAGTCCGACTCGGCCTCGTCGGCGCAGTGGATCTGGAAGGAGATCGCCTCCGAGAAGTGGAACTGAGGTCCGCCGTTGAGACCGACGAACTTCTGCCCGTTGATCTCGAACTCGACGACCATCACCGATCCTGCCGGCCCGGGACCCGCCTCGTTGTAGCGGCCGATCCGGCCCCGCTTGCCGTCCTTGAACACGGACAGGTAATAGTCCGCGGCCGCTTCGGCGTTGCCGTCGAACCACAGGCACGTGGTGAACCCGTTGCCGCTCATGACTGCCTCCAGGCGAGTGGGTGAGTGCGTGCGTGCGCACGTCCTCACATACAGACCGGCCCCGGGCCCGAAATTCATCGGTGGGCCCGGGGCCGGTCTGTGTCCGGTCTGGAATTGGCTCGTACGGCCTACTTCTCGCCGGCCTCGTTCATCGCGAGCATCCGGTCGACGACCCGCTCGGCGGCGTGGCCCTCGTCCAGGTCGCAGAACTCCTCGCGGAACGCGGCCCGCGCCGCCGCGTACTGCGCACCGACCGCGTCCACGTTGCGCACGGCCTCGATCAGGCTCGCCGAGTCCGCGAGCAGCGGGCCGGGCGCCTTGGCCTCCAGGTCGAAGTTGAAGCCGCGCAGCGTGCCCTTGTAGTGGGCCAGGTCGTACGTGAAGAGCAGGATCGGCCGGTCGGTGAGCGCGAAGTCGAAGATCGCGGAGGAGTAGTCCGAGATCAGCACGTCGGCCACGAGCAGCAGGTCGGCCGCGTCGGCCCAGCGGGACACGTCGACGACGAACCCGTCACGGACTCCGTCGCGGACCTGCTCGGTCACGTGGTGGTGGCCGCGGATCAGCAGGACGTGGTCCTCGCCCAGCTCGCGGCGGGCCGCCTCCAGGTCGATCCGCAGGTCCAGCTTGTAGCCGCCGGAGAAGCCCTCGCAGTTCTCGCGCCAGGTCGGCATGTAGAGGACGACCTTCTTGCCCTCGGGCAGGCCGAGCCGGCGCCGGACCTCGGCGATGCGCTCCGCGTCGGGCCGTACCAGCGCGTCGGTGCGCGGGCTGCCGGCCTCGATGACCTCGCCGTCGTAGCCGAGGGCCCGCTTGAGGAGCGGCGTGGCGTAGGAGCTCGGGGAGGCGAGCAGCGACCACTGGGCGCTGTCGTGTTCGAGGCCCTCCAGGATCTCCGGGCTCGTGTAGTAGTCGTGCACGAAGTCGTGCCCGATCTGCTTGATCGGCGTGCCGTGCCAGGTCTGGACGACGATCTGTCCGGGGCGGCGCCGGAAGCGGCGCGGGACGTTGTCGTTGGTCACGTAGTAGCGGGCCCGGGCCAGGACGTCCCAGGACTCCACGCTGTCGTACTGCACGGCGCGGGCGGTCGCGGGGACCTCGGCGCGGCCGTCACGGACCAGCCAGATGTGCTCCAGCTTCTCGCCTCGGCGCAGCAGTTCCTCGTGGATGGCGCGGGGCGAGTCGCCCGCGCCGGTCCCCTGGAAGGTGTCGTAGACGACGATGTCCTTGACCGGCAGGGCACGCTGCGCCGGGTAGGTCTCGTAGCGGGCGACGCGCTGGGCGTGGTTGGAGCGGTCGTGCGGGCTGAGCAGCGGGTCGGCCACCAGCACCGCGCGGTCGTGGAAGCGGGTCTCGACCCGCATCCGGCGGCCCTGCACCGTGACCGGGTGCGGACCCGAGAACAGCATGCCGGTGCTCATCTGCACGGGCGCGCCGCGGTCGACGCCGAGCAGGCCGGCGGTGGTTCCGCCCTCGGCGACCGGGCGCATGGTGGGCCACCAGCGGCCCTCGGGGAGGGTGGTGCGGCCGGCGTACGCCTCGGGGAGCATCGGCTCGAACTCGGCGGTGAAGCGCTCGCCGTCACGGGTGACGGGGTAGCTGAACTCCACACCGTGCGCGTTGTGCAGGACGAGCTCGTAGGGCTCGTCGGTCGGCGCGACGAAGCGGCCCCGCAGGGTGAGCGTGCCCTCCGCGGCGGTGACCTCGTCGATCAGCGGCGGCGAGGGCTGCACGGAGAGCGTGAGGTGTCCGGTGTTGCCGCGCTTCGCGAAGACGGCGCGGCCCTTGTCGGTTCCGGGCAGCGGCACGGCCAGGCCGTTGAAGCCGCCGCGCTCGTCGTGGGCCAGGCGGTGCTCGGTGCCGTCGGCGCCGAGCACGGACAGGCTCCAGGGCTCCGGGGTCCACTCGCCGGGCTCGCACTCGGTGTCCGGTACGGCGGCCAGCTCGGCCAGCTCGACCCGGGCGGTGAAGGGGACCCTGCCGCCGTCGGCGGAGTCGCCGGCCGCCGTCTCCACCGGGAAGGTGGCGGTGGTGCCGGTGGTGACGTGCACGGCCTGGAGGGCGACGGGGACGCCGACCGCGGCGGAGAGCTCGCCGATGATCTCCAGGGCGTCCTCGCCGGCCGGGCGCACGTCCAGGGCGCGGGCTCCGACGACCTCCACCTGGATGGTGAGGGATCCGGAGACGGTGGGGACGATGCGGACGTCCGGGGCCACCCAGTGCGGGGGCGGGTTCTGGCCGGTGTCGTGCTCGCCGCCGCGCAGGCGGGCGCGGTGCAGGCCGCCGGCGCCGGTGACGGCGACGGAAGTCGTCCACGTGCCGTCGCGCCACGTGCCGCCCGACTGGAAGATCGAGGGGTCGATGGCGGCGGTGAAGCCGGCCCAGCCGGCGTGCCGCAGGGCGAGGTGCGGGGACATCACGCTGGCCATCGGGGAGGCGACCGTGCGGGTGCCGACGACGGAGCGACGGCGCTTGCCGCCCTCGCGGAAGATCAGCATCTTGCGGGAGCCGAGGCGGCTCTCCGCGCCGAGGTGGCCGGGGAGGGCGTAGCCGCGCAGCTGCAGCTTGCCGTCGGACCAGGACGCCTGCTCGAGACGGCTGACGACGCGGCGCTCGCGCGGGCCGAGGGTGAGGATCTTGGCGGGGACCGGGGGGCGGCCGTGCAGGAAGGGGTAGTCCGCCTGCGGGCGGGCGAGTCCCTTGACCGGCACGCTGTAGTGGTAGTCGCGCTGGTGGTTCTGGAGGGCGATGAAGTCCTCGACGCGGCCCTCGCCGGCGAGGTAGGCCTTCAGCCGGTCCGCGACGGTCAGGGAGGACCAGGGGGCGGTGCCGATCTCGCGGACGAGGCCGCCGACCTCCTTGACGAACGCGGCGCGGAAGTCCGGGCCGCCTTCTCCGACGTACTTGTAGATGAGCGGGAGCTCCTCGCTCAGCACGTTGTAGTCGTAGTCGCGCAGGTAGCGGACGTACTTGGCGCCCTGCTTGGCCTTGAGGGACTCACGGACGAGGCGGACGGACTTCACGCGGTCGATGAGGGAGATCGGGTCGGTGGAGCGCTGGGTGATGGAGCGCTCGCCGGTCTCGCGGACGCGCCAGTGGTAGACGCAGTCGCTGAGGATGTCGACGCTGGCGGCGAAGTAGTGCGCGGGGATGCTGACCGGGGCGTCCTCGTAGAGGATGCCCTCCGGGTACTGGAAGCCGTGCCGGTCCCAGAAGGAGCGACGGTACACCTTGTTCCACGCGGTGCGGTCGGTGACCAGCGCCGGGAACTTGGAGATGTGGGTCTTCAGCTGCGTCCTGGCGAAGGCTGCCCGGTGACCCCAGGACTGCTGCATGCCCACGGAGCGGAAGCGCTTCACGTTGCCACCGGCGAAGTCGGAGCCGGTCTCGTCGAGCGCGGCGATCATGCGCTCGTAGGCGTAGTCCGGCATCGTGTCGTCGCTGTCGACGAAGGCCAGGTACTCCGCGTCCTTGTGGGCGTGGCGGGCACCGACGTTGCGCGCGGCGCCGAGGCCCGCGTTCTCCTGCATCACGACACGGAAGCGCTTGTCCTTGGCGGCGAACGCCTTGGCTATGACTGCGCTGGTGTCCGTGGACCCGTCGTCCACGAGAATGACCTCGAAGTCCTCGAAGGTCTGAGCGGCGATGGATTCCAGGCACTCGTCGAGATAGAGCTCGACGTTGTAAACGGGGACGACGATGCTCAGGCGCGGGGGCATGGGTGGCGGGTTCTCCAGCGTTTTATGCTTTATCGATGATCAGCTGCTCACAGCATCCTACTCTGTAACAGAATTATAAACTCCACCCATATAGGGCAAACGAAGCCGATCGCCGGGCGGACGGCAAGAATTAAACCGTCCGCCACCTCGACGACGCGGTCTTGCGTCAGATCTCCAGGTCCGACTCGATCTTCTTCAGCTGGTGACGGGCCATCGCGAGGTTGGCCCGACCCTTGTCGAGCACCAGGTAGAGGAAGAAGCCCGCCGCGGACCCCCGGGCGCGCATCAGCCGGATCAGGTGGTACTGGGTGCCGAGGGTGATGAGGATGTCCTCGATCTCGTCCTTGATCCCGAGCATCTCCATCGTGCGGACCTTGGCGCGCACCACGTCCGTGTTTCCGGCCGCGGCGACCGTGAGGTCGAGGTCCTTGCCGCCGCCGATGGTGCCGAGGGCCATGCCGCTGCCGTAGTCGACGAGTGCGGCGCCGACGGCGCCCTCGATGAGGGTGGTGGCTTCCTTGAGCGCTGTCTCCACGTTGGCCATGAGTCGTTCCTCTTTCTCGTTCGCTGAGTGATGTCGCTGGTGGTGTCTGTCTCGGTGTCTCTGTCAGGTGCGGTGGTACGGAACGGAGCAGTACGGGACGGCGCCGTACGGGACGGCGCCGTACCGGCGGCGGTGCGGGTTCACGCGGGCGCGGAGCCCGGACCCCGGCGGCGCCCGAGGGCGGGTTCGACGAGTTCGGCTATCCGGACGCTGGAGCGGCGGGCCTCCAGGTGGAGCCGCCCGACGTTGACCCGCGGTTCCGCGGTCAGGGTCAGGACGGCGGCGTCGCCCGCGGCGTAGGTCGCCACGTACCCCTCCTCGCCCCGTACCAGCAGCTCGCGGAATCCGCCCTGGCCCGTGCAGTCGCTGAGCCGCTGGGCCACCCCGAGGGCGGCCGCGGTCAGCGCCGCGACGGACTCGGCCTCGGTGGCGGTGCTGTCCTGGGCGAGGACCAGGCCGTCGGTGCTCGCGGCGAAGGCGCCGGTGAGCTGGGGCACTCGGGACCGCAGCCTGCGGAGCTCGGCGAGTATCTCGGCCTCCGCCTCGGGGGGCACCGTACTCATGTCGGACTTCCTCCTTTCGGCCGCCCTCGAATCGGGCTGCCTCCGCTCGGAGCGGTCGGTGCGCAGGACCGGTCGCAGCGGGAGCCTCACAGACTTGCCTCCAGTGCGTCGCGTAACCGGCGGAGCAGCGCCACGTCCGGGGATTGGTCCTGGGTCATCCAGTCGGGCAGGGGTGCCGCGGGCGGCTGCGGGGCCGGCGCGTGCGGCGTCTCGACCAGTCCGGCCGCCGCGAGGCGTCGTACGTCGAGCAGTGTGTGGAAGGCCGGCCGGCCCAGCACCCAGGCGAGGTCGGCCGGGGTGCGCACCCCGTCGGCGTGGTGCAGCAGGATCCGCTGCCGGGAGGTGACCGTCTGGCCGGGTGCGGCGGGCCGGGGCACCACCGGGGCGGTGTCGAGCTGCGGGTAGGGCCAGACCGCGTCGAGCAGTTCCCTGCGCCGGCAGGTCTCGCGCTCGACGGCGGCGGCCGGGACGGAGCGGACCGAGCCGATCCAGTGGGTGGCTCCGCGACGGAACCGGGAGGGGCCGCTGCCCGGGGAGAGCGCGAAGAACGCGGCGTCGAACATGGCGGCGAGATGGCATATCTCCAGTTCCCCGCCCGCGAGTCCGCCGCTGTCCACGAGGAAGCGGGCGACCTGGCGGCGGGCTCCTGCCCGGTCGACGGCCTCTCGCCAGCGCTCGGGGGCGAGGCCGCCGCCGGTGGTGAGCAGTACGTCGAGGCCGGGGGTGGCGGGGCTCTCCGCGTGCACGATGCGGCCGTCCTCCAGGAAGAGGGTGCCGCGGTCGCGGAGCAGTGCTCCGGTGGCCCGCTCGGCGGCGAGCCGGGTGAGGAGGGGGGAGACCGCGGTGGCCGAGGTGGCGGTCATCTGAGCACCAGCCCCTCTGCCAGGGCCCGGAGTCTGTGGCGCGCGAGGGCGAGGTTGCCGTCGGTGCGGTCGAGCCAGAGATGCAGGAAGACACTGCTGTCGAAGCTCGTCTCGACGAAGCGCAGTACGTGGTAGCCGGTGCGGGTGGTGACGATCAGGTCCTCCACGGGCGGGCCGGCCGCCTCGCCGCCTAAGGTCGCGGTGACCGCCGGGGCGAAGGACTCGTACTCGGCGGCCGCCCGGGCCAGCTCGGCGGTCTCGGCGGCGGTGGTCTCGTGGTCGCCCACGGGGGATTCCCCCGCGGTGCCAAGGGCCAGTCCGCTGCTCCAGTCGACCAGCGCGGCCCCCCGCGCACCAGGCAGGGCCATGGCTTCGAGCAGGCATTCGTCGATCCCGGGCACGCGGGCTCCCCTCCCGGCCGGACGTGCTGAGTGCACGGTCTGCGGCGCGACAGGAGGGAACTTACTCAACTTCCACACTGCGGAAGGGGGTTCTGGCATTTTCCGCTGGAACATGCGTCAAAGCGCAACCGACCTTGGCCGGATCGCTTCGACTTTTGATCAAGATGCGAGCGGTAGATCGTCCGCGAGTCGAAAAGCGCCGCCCTCGCGCCGGACGTAGCCCTCGTGGCCGAGCGTGCGCAGCAGGTGGTAAACGGTGGGCAATGGAATCCCCGTGATCCGGGCGAGCCTCTTCGCCGTGGCCCCGCCCTCGGCGTGCATCGCCTCCACGAGACGCAGCGCGCGCTGCACGGAACCGATCAGCGTGGGCGTGCCGTCCTTGCGATCGCGCTCGGAACCCATCCGGTCGTGTTCAGCGCCCATGAGTTGTCCCCCTGCTCCGCTACGAGTCCCTGGCGAACCCATCAAAGTCGCTCACCGGCCCCAAACCCGGCTGACTCGCTTGAACCCGAGCATGAGATCACCGCCCCCCGACCCGGGCGCGGCGCCGGAACGGCTGCCCTCTATCCTTCCCCGACCGCGGATCCCGGGGACCGCGGCAGGGAGGGGAGCATGGAGAGCAACACCACGACGGCCGCGCCGTCGACGCGGGCGTGCCCGGAATGCGGGAGCCCGGTGCCGCTGGACGCGAAGTACGTCGAGTGGTGCGCGGCCTGCGGCTGGAACGTGGACCCGGCCGCCCCCGATGCGGAGCCGGGGCGCGTCGCGGCCTTCCGGCGGCGGCTCGCCCGGGAGTACGGGGATCAGTTGTCGGCCGAGATGGAAGGGGGCGCCGACGGCAGCGCGCCGCGGGCGCGGGACTCCTCGACCGTGCCGGCCTCCGGGGTGGCCCTGCTGGTGCACGGGGTGACCGCGCTGCTGGTGGTGGCCGGTGTGTTGCTGGTGGTCGTGGGGTGGGACACCCTGGTCCAGCCGGCCATCGGGGCGCTGCTGCTGGGGATCGCGGTGGTGTTGCGTCCCCGGGCCGGACGGCTGCCGAAGGACGGGCAGGTGCTGTACCGGGCGGACGCGCCACGGCTGTTCGAGCTGATCGACGAGGTCGGCGCCGTGGTCGGGACGGCCGGGGTACACGCGGTGGTGGTGGGGCCCGAGGCCAACGCCTCGGTGACCGTGTACGGCGTACGGCGGCAGCGCGTCCTGTACCTGGGGCTCGGCCTGTGGGAGATCCTCGCGCCGCAGGAGCGGGTCGCGCTGCTGGGGCACGAGCTGGGCCACTTCGCCCACGGCGACGTCCGGCACTCCCGGGTCACCGGCGGCGCGCTGCACTCGCTGTCGGTCTGGTACTACCTGCTGGCGCCGATACCCTCCACCCGGTTGCCGGACCTGTTCGTGAACGCGGTGACCTTCGTACCTCGGTGGACGGTCTACGGGCTGCTCCGACTGCTCGACGGGCTGACCCTGCGGGCCTCGCTGCGGGCCGAGTACCTGGCCGACGCGAGCGCCGCGCGGGCCGGGTCCACGGAAGCCGCCGTCGCCCTGATGGACCGGCTCCTGGTGGCGGGTTCGGTCGACCAGCAGCTGCGCCGCGAGGCGGTGGCCGCGCAGATGCGCGGCGGGCGCGGCGGGCGCGAGGCCCGCGATCAGGCGGAGCGGGGGTTGTGGGAGCGGCTGGCGGCACAGTTCGCCGCCGTGCCGGAGCACGAGTACGAGCGGCTGCGGCGGGTCGCCGTCCTGCGCGGGCACAGCGTGGACTCCACCCACCCGCCGACCCACCTGCGGCGGCGCCACGCCGCCGCGGTCGGACCGTATCCGGCGCAGGTCGCCTACGCGGGTGCGCGGGAGGCGGCGGTGGCTGCCGAACTCGCCCCGTCCCGGGCCGTGCTGGCGCGCAGGGTCATCCTCGACTTCGTCCGCTGACCCGGCCTCGGGAGCCCCGGGCCGGGGTTCCGGGGCCGGGGCTCCGGGGCCAGGGCTCCGGGGCCAGGGCTCCGGGGCCAGGGCTCCCGAGGCCGGGGTTCCGGATCGGTAGCTCCGGGTCCGGCCCGGCTCCGGTCAGGGCGCGGGGTGCTCCGGAAGGAGCCGCCGCACCATCAGGTCGAGGAGTCCGTCCACCGGGTGCCCCTCCAGCGTGGCGGGGGCGGTGAGGTCGTCGACGATCAGGCCCAGCATGGCGAGGTAGAGCAGGACGACGCCCTGCCGGTCCCCCGGCAGCCCCGCTTCCAGGTGCCAGGCCACGTTCGCGTCGAGCTCCTCGCGCTGGAACTCGGCCAGTTCGGCCTGGAGCTCGGGGCGCCGGGTGCCCTCCAGCCGCAGCTCCAGCATCGCGATGTGCACGCTGCGCTCGCGCCGCATCCGCTCCAGCAGCCGGCTGAGCAGCACCTTGGTGTCCAGCGGGCCGGACAGGTCCTCCGGGGCGGGCATGAGCCGCTCGCGGGTGCGGTGGAGTATCTGCACGAGCAGCTGCGCCCGGTTGGCGAAGTAGTTCGAGGCGGTGCCCGTGGGCACTGACGCCTCCGCGTCCACCGCGCGCAGCGTCAGCCCGCGCGAACCCTCGCGCGCCAGGACTTCGATGGCGGCGTCGAGCAGGGCCGCGCGGCGCTGCGGGTTCTGGCGCATGGACGTTCCTCGGTTCGGGGTGGCCGCGGCACGGGGCGGCAAAACGGTGAGCACTGCACGTGCAGTGCTTCGCTCACGGTAACGGATGGGCCCGGTCCGCTCCTCTCACGGCCCCCTGCGCGCCGACTCCAGCAGGTACGGCACGTCGATCACCGCGACCCCGGGGGTGAACAGCAGCCGCGCCTTCAGGCGCAGGGCGTTCTGGTTGTGCAGGGGATGTTCCCACCAGTTCCCCACGACGTACTCGGGGATGACCACGGACAGGATGTCCGTGGCGGAGTCCTGCGCCAGTTCCTCCACATGGGCCTGGATCGGGCCCACCACCTCGCGGTACGGGGAGTGCAGGATCTTCAGGGGAACCCCCGGGTCGTGCGCGGTCCAGGCCTCGCGCAGCCGGTTCGCGTCCTGCTCGTCGGCGGCGACCGTCACGGCGGTGAGGGTGTCGGGGCGCAGGCCCTGCGCGTAGCCGAGGGCCTTCAGCGTGGGGGCGTGCACGTTGGCGACCAGGACCAGGACGTGGTGGCGGGCGGGCTTGCGCGGCTTCGCGTCCGGGGCGACGGCGACCTGCCGTGCGACCTGGTCGTAGTGGCGCCGTACCCCCAGCATCCCGAAGAAGAGCACCGGCATGGCGATGACGACCAGCCAGGCGCCGTGCGTGAACTTGGTGATGAGGACGATGACCAGGACCAGGGCGGTCAGGACGGCGCCCACGGCGTTGATGGCGCGCCGCCGGTGGATGTGGACGCGCTCCTCGCGCCGGGTTTCGGGCGAGGCGAGCTCCTTGTCCCAGTGCCGGACCATGCCGGCCTGGGAGAGGGTGAAGGAGACGAAGACGCCGATGATGTAGAGCTGGATGAGGCGGGTCAGGTTGGCGTCGAAGGCGACGATGAGCCCGATCGCGACGAGCGCGAGCAGCACGATGCCGTTGGAGTAGACGAGCCGGTCGCCGCGGTTGTAGAGCTGCCGGGGCGCGTACCGGTCCTTGGCCAGGATCGAGGCGAGCATCGGGAAGCCGTTGAAGGCCGTGTTCGCGGCGAGGATCAGCACGCCGGCGGTGACGGCCTGGAGCAGGTAGAAGAGGAAGTGCCAGTCGCCGAAGGTGGCGCGTCCGATCTGGGCGAGGGCGGTGGACATCGGGGTGCCGGGCGGCAGGCCCAGCTCGGTGGGGTCCTCGGCGACGTGCACCTGGTACGTCATGGCGAGGGCGGTGATGCCCACGAACATCGTCACGGAGAGGAAGCCCATCGCGGCGAGGGTGGTCGCCGCGTTCTTGGCCTTGGGCTTCTGGAAGGCGGGTACGCCGTTGCTGATGGCCTCGACGCCGGTCAGGGCGGTGCAGCCGGAGGCGAAGGCGCGCATCGCGAGGAACACGAGGGCGATGCCGGTGTAGGTGCCGGTCGCGATGATCGGCAGGTCGGCGGACTCGGCGCGGATGGTCTCGCCGGTCGCCAGCCGTACGGCGGCGAAGGCGAACATGAGGTAGATGACGAGGACGAACCCGTAGGTGGGGATGGCGAAGATCCGCCCCGATTCGCGGACGCCGCGCAGGTTCATCACGGTGAGCAGCACCACGAAGCCGACCGACAGGGCCACTTCGTGATCGCTCAGCGCGGGGATGGCGGACGTGATGGCGGAGACCCCGGAGACGACGGAGACGGCGACGGTCATCACGTAGTCGACGAGCAGGGCGCTGGCCGCGGTCAGCGCGGCGGTCGGGCCTAGGTTCTCCTTGCTCACGACGTACGCGCCGCCGCCGCTGGGATAGGCGTGGCAGGTCTGCCGGTAGGAGGCGACGACCACCACGAGCAGGAAGACGATGGCGGCGGCCGCGTACCAGGCGAGGTGGAGCAGGGCGACCCCGCCGAGGGCGAGGATCAGCAGGATCTCCTCCGTGGCGTACGCCACTGAGGAGAGCGGGTCACTGCAGAAGATCGGCAGGGCGAGCCGTTTCGGCAACAGGGTCTCGCCCAGGCGCGCCGTGTCGAGGGGTTCACCGACCAGCACGCGCTTCGCATTGATACGCCTCATTCAGGCATGATCGTTCATGTTTAACATGATTCATCCCTTTTGGAGAGGGTGTCACCGGCGAGCTCCTCCGCCCGGTGGGCAAGCCACAGGTCGTGGCGAGCGCTCGGGGACTGGAGCAGGGAGCGCTCCAGCAGCGCCTCCACACGGGTCAGCCGCTTGCGGGCACCCGGTACGGAGATGCCCAGCGCGGCCGCCGCCGGGCCGAGTTGGGCATCGTGGTCCAGCCAGACGCGGACCGTGGCCCGGGCCCCCGGCGGGGCGTCGGGTCCGGTCAGTGGGCGCAGGTGGGCGCGGGCCCAGTCGGTCAGCCGGGGGTCTCGCAGCACTTCGTCGAGGCCGGCGGCCGCCCCGTGCGCGTCGGCTCCCGCGCCGCTCCCGCCCGGGGTGAGCCGCAGGGCGAGCGAGAGCGCGGACTGGTCGGCGAGGCGCGCGAGGTCCAGCCCGAGGAGCGCCTCGACGAGCCCCAGCCGGGCCGCCAGGGTGTTGCGGTGGATCTTCAGCAGGCGGGTGGCGTGCGAGGTGAAGTTGAGCCAGGCGTGCGCGGTCGCGCGCAGCTCCTGCGCTCCCGGGTCCTGGGCCCGCTTCGGTTCGTGACCGTGCAGCGGGGCGAGCAGGGCCGCCGCCCAGCCCGCCCCGGCCCCGTGCGCGGCGAGCGCCAGTTCGGGGCCCGGCCCGAACCGGGCGTGCCGCTCTCCCCGCCCTCGGGCGACGGCCAGGGCGTGGAAGGCCTGGGTGTAGGCGGCCGGGGCCTCCCGCAGGGCCGCCTCGGCGCTGACCCCGACCACGGCGTCCCCGGCCACCCCCACCAGGGCGCCGGCCAGGGGGTCGTCGTCCGCCGGGGCCGCGGCCGGACCGGCCGGGACGAGCACGATGAGATGGCGTACGTACACGGGGCAGCGCACGGTCCAGGCCCGGCCCCCCGTCAGCTCCGCGCAGAGCCGGGCCACTTCACCGCGCTGCCCGGTCCTGCATTCCACGACGTACATCCGCATCGGATCGGGCAGGGAGGGCCCGAGCGCCTCGGCGATCTGCCGGGCGGTGGAGAGCCGGCCGTTCATCAGCAGGTGCAGCACCGCCTCACGGGCCCGCGATTCGGCGAGCGCGGCCCGCTCCTCGCGCCGCGCGCCCTCCTCGGCGCGCAGGACGAGGGCCAGCGGAACGGCGGCGTCCGCGAGCAGCGTGGCCGCCTCCGGGTGGTGCCGCAAGGGCAGTACGGCGGCCAGCGCGCGCCGGTCGTCCAGCGCGAACAGCAGCGTCGCCGAGTCCTCGCCCTCCAGCGCGGCCGAACGCAGGCCGCGGGCGCCCATCTCGGCGGCGCCGCGCAGGGCGGATTCCGGCACCTGCGCCGATCCGGGGGCACGGCCGGTTCCCAGGACACGGCCGGTGCCGGGGGCATGGCCGGATCCGGAACCGTGCGCCCGGTCGGCGTCCACCACTCCGGCCCATCCTCCGAGCCGGGTGGTGAGCCATGCGAGCAGACCGGCCGACCCCCCGGTGTGGGCGAGCCGGTGGAGCCTCAGGATGTCGTCGGAGCGGGACACCGGCGCATTCAACCACCCGGCGCCCACTGTGCGCTGTGATACCCGTCTCGGCCCTTCACTGGGCACCCCGAACCCTGTGCGCGCGTGCGATTCCGCCTAGGTTTGCCCATGAGCGGTCGGACCCCGACGCGAAGCGGAATCATCGCCACGGGGGAACGTCGGGGTCCTTCCTCGCTCGCGCCCGGGGCGGCGACGGCACCTCACATCTTCGCGGCCGCGCTGCGGATGGCCTCCCTGATGCGGACGTAGGTGCCACAGCGGCAGATGTTGGCGATGGCGTCGATGTCCGCGTCGGTGGGTTCGGCGGTCCGCTTGAGCAGTGCGACGGCCGCCATGATCTGGCCGGGCTGGCAGAAACCGCACTGGGCGACGTCCTGTTCGAGCCAGGCCTCCTGCACCGGGTGCAGCACGTCCCCGTCGGCCAGCCCCTCGATGGTGGTCACCGACCTGCCCGCGCAGGCGGAGACGGGCACCACGCAGGGGCGGACGTCGACGCCGTCGAGATGACTGGTGCAGGCCTTGCAGACGTCCACTCCGCAGCCGTACTTGGGCCCGTGGACGCCCAGCATGTCGCGGAGCACCCACAGCAGGGGCAGATCGTCGGGGGCGTCCACGGTGACGCTCTGCCCGTTGACGGTGAAGGTGTGCGAGGGCACGGCGTACTCCTGCGGTCAGCGCGGGTAGGGGGTGAAGTCGACGTCGAAGTCGAGGGGGAAGCTGCGAGGCTTGGAACCGGTGGCCCGGGCCCAGGCGTTGGCGATGGCGCCGACGGCCGCGGGCACACCGAGCTCGCCCGCGCCGCCCGGCTCCTCGCCGGTGGCCGGGAGCACGAAGACCCGTACGTCGAGCGGGGTGTCGCGCTGCCGCGCCCAGTGGAACTGGCTGTAACTGCCCTCCATCGGCAGCCCCTTGTCCAGGTGGATGCCGGCGCGCAGCGTGGTGGAGATGGCGTCGGTGAGGCCGCCGATCATCTGGGCCTCCAGACCGCGCGGGTTGACGGGCAGGCCCACGTCCACGGCGACGACGGCCTTGGTGACGCGGACGTGCTCCGGGTCGCGGGTGTCGATCTCCACGAGGCAGGCGGTGCGGGACTTGTACTCCTCGTGGAAGGCGATGCCCTGCGCGCGGCCCGCTCCCATCGGCCGCCCCCACTCCCCTTCGGAGGCCACCTTGTCGAGCACGGCGCGCTGGGCGTCGGTCTTCAGGAACGTACGACGGAACCGGTAGGGGTCCCGGCCGGTCTTCGCGGCGAGTTCGTCGACGACGATCTCCTCCGCGCCGCGCGTGTTGGCCGAGTACACCGAACGCCAGGAGCCGGTGGGGACACCCGTCGGCACCTCGGTGAGGGCCTGGGTGGTGACCCCGAAGTTGTAGGGGGACTTCACCGTGGTGAGGAACAGGGTCTGGGCGAGGGTGGCGTTGCCGATGCCGAGCGGCAGGTGCGCCGCGGTCGCGGTGATGATCTCGCCGAGTCCGTGCCGGAAGTCGGTCTCGGCGGCGGCGACGCGGTGCTCGAAGGTGAGCACCTCGCCGAGGAGGTGGGTGGCGCGGATCTTGTGGTGGGTGGCGGGGCGCATCCGGCCGTGCCGGGTGTCGTCGACGCGGGTCCACATCAGCTTGACGGGTCGGCGGCAGGCCTTGGAGACCCGGGCGGCCTCCAGTGCGGCGTCGAAGAAGAGGCGCCGGCCGAAGGACCCTCCGGCCTGCACCACGTGCACCTGCACCTTGCCCAGCGGCAGCCCGAGTTCGGCGGCGATGGTCTCGCGGGCCACGATCGGGGACTTGAGCCCGGACCAGATCTCCGCGCGGTCCTCGCGCACGTCCGCGATCGCGGAGTTGGTCTCCATCGGGGCGTGGCTGACGAAGGCGAAGTCGAACTCGGCGTCCACGTAAGGGGTCAGCAGCGGCGGCACGAGCAGCGGAGGGGTGGCCGCGCGCAGCTTCGTACGGACCTCGGCGTCGGAGAGCTGGTCGGCGGGGCCCGGTCCCCAGGTGACCTGAAGGGCGGCCTTGGCGGTGAGGGCCTGCCCGAAGGTCTCGGCGACGACGGCGACCCCGGTCGGGACGGTGACCACGTCGAGGACGCCGGGCATGGCCTGGACGGCGGCGAGGTTGGCGACGGAGCGGACGGCGGCGCCGAGGGTGGGCGGGCGGCGCACCACGCAGGGCTTGGCCCCGGGCACGTCGAGGTCGAGGGTGTACTTCTGGGCGCCGGTGACCATGGCGCGGGCGTCGACGCGGTCGGTGGGCCTGCCGACCAGGGTGTGCTTGGCCGTCTTCTTCGGGGTGGCGCCGAGGACCACGAGGGCGGGGTCGGCGGCGGCCGCGGCGAGACCGCCGTAGTCGGCGGTGCGGCCGTCGGGGGCGCGGACGGCGCCGTTCGCGGTGGTCAGGGTGGCGGCGGGCAGGCTCCAGCGCACGGCGGCGGCCGCGACGAGCCGGGCCCGGGCGGTGGCGGCGCACTGGCGGACCGGGCCGTAGAGGGAGCGGATGGAGTTGGAGGAGCCGGTGAGCTGGTTGAAGACCAGCTCGGGCCGGGCGTCGTCCAGCTCCACCCGTACGTCGGCCAGCGGTGCGTCGAGTTCCTCCGCGACGAGCATGGCCACGGCGGTGGTGAGGCCCTGGCCGACCTCCTCGCGCGGCAGCCGGAAGCGGATGGTCCCGTCGGCCTCGACGGCGAGCGCCAGCAGGGCGGACGTGGGTGCCCCGGCCAGGATGAACAGGTCGCCGAGGTCGATGAGGTCGGCGATGGCGGGCAGGCTCGGCACCACGGCGTGGGCGGGCTGCGGGGCGACGGCGTCGACGCCCGCGCGCGTCACGAGGGCGAGGGTCGGCGCGGCGACCAGGTAGGTGAGGAAGGAGCGACGGCTCTGCCCGGTCATTTCGTTGTCCCCACCCCGCGCGGGTCCGCCCGTGCGGACCGGCCCCTGATCATTACCGGCACGTAGAGTAGCGATCAGTGGGTGCGGGGGGAAGCCAGGGGTCACCGCGGCGTGGATCCCCCGTTCGGGGGACGCCTGGCGCGGCGGCTTGATCGGGGCCCGTGACGGGTGAATGCGGTACGGACCCTCGTACATCTCGGCCGTACGAGCGAGCGGGCTCGTCCGGTAGGCCGTTTTCCGGACGCGGGCGGACGATGGAAGGGAGGAAAAGGAGGTGCCCGGCCATGGCCACATTCATGGATGTCCACACGGGCATGAAGGGCATTACGAGCGAGCAGCTGATGGCCGCCCACAAGGCGGACCTGGCGATCGAGAAGGAGGAAGGCGTCCACTTCAAGCAGGCGTGGGCGGACCCGGAGTCCGGCACGGTCTACTGCCTCTCCGAGGGCCCCTCTGCCGACGCGGTCCGGCGGATCCACGAGCGCACGGGGCACCCGGCGGACTCGATCCTTCCGGTTCCGGTGATGGTGTCCTGACGGCGCCCTGACTGGATTCGTTCGCACACGGACGCCTTCCGGTGGGACGGCCGACAGGCCCGAGGCATATGCCAGAAGCAAGACCGTCGCGGATGTTGCCAAACGCCTTACACGCAGTCGCTGCCTGTGCAACAGTCGTTACCGGTCCTTCCTTCAGACTTGGCCGTGCCGCGCCTGTATCGGAGTTCTCATGCCGTCCCACCTGTTCGCGGACCGTCCCGCGCAGCCGCCCGAGCCTGGGTCGGTGGACGCACTGATCTCACAGACCCGGCGGCTGCGGGGAGAAGTGGACGCGGTGCGCCGCGACACGGTCGTCGACGACGACGACGCCCAGGGTCGCTGGCAGCGCGCCCTGTGCGATCTCGCCGTGCACCACCTCGACGACCTCGGCGAGCACCTCGGCCAGCTCAAGGAGGGGCTGCCGCCGGCGCCCGAGGCCATCGAACTCCCGCAGGCGGCGCCCGAGGCCGGCCCCGAGGCCCAGACCCGGGTCGGCAGCGCCGAATGGAACCTGCTGACCGACGAGGTCAGCTGGTCCGACGAGCTCTTCCAGATCTTCGGCCGTTCCCCCGAGGCGGGCCCGCTGCCCCTCGACGAACTGGGCTCCACCCTGTTCTCCGAGGACCAGCCGCTGCTCACCGCGTGGGTGACAGCCTGCCTCGTCGACGGCAAGCCGATCGACGGCGAGTTCCGCATCGTCCGGGCCGACGGCCGCGTCCGGACCTTGCACATGAGGGGCGAGCCGGTGCTCGACTCCGACGGCTGCACGGCCTCCATGTGGGCCGTACTGCGGGACGTGAGTGAACTGCGCCGGAGCCAGCGGGCGGTGCGCGAGTCACGGGACTCGCTGCAGCGCCGGCGGGAGATCGCGCAGACCGAGCACCGGCTGGCGGTCGAGCTGCAGGAAGCCGTGCTCCCCCCGTGGCGCGGCTCCCTGCGGTTCCCGCACGGCAACGCGGGCACGCTGGACGTGGCCGCGCACTACCTGCCCTCCGCGACCAGCGCGCTGATCGGCGGCGACTGGTACGACGCGCTCGAACTCTCCGACGGAAGCTCGATGCTGACCGTCGGCGACCTGACCGGACACGGGGTGACCGCCACCTCCGGGATGGCGATGATGCTGGGCGCCCTGCGGGGCATGGCCATGGCGGGGATCCAGCCGGGCCCCTTGATGGGCTGGCTCAACCAGCTCCTGGAGACCTCCGTCCAACCCGCGCTCGGCTCGGCCGTGTGCTGCCGCTACGACGCCACGCGCCAGGTCCTGTCCTGGGCGCAGGCCGGCCACCCGGCCCCCCTGCTGATCCGCCGCGGATCGGGCCGGTCCCTGCTGCCCCCGGAGGGCGTCCTGCTGGGCGCGACCTCGGGAGCGGTGTACGGCCAGGCCGAGGAGCAGCTCGAAGTGGGCGACGTACTCGTCCTGCACACGGACGGACTGACCCCGCGCAGCATCGAGTTCAGCCGGGCGGACGGGACCGAGCGGCTGCTGGCCCTCGCGCCCCGGTTCTCGGCGGCGCGGTCGGCGCAGGAGTGCGTGCGGATGGTGATCGAGGAGTTCGGCGAGAGCGAGCGCGAGGACGACGCGTGCGTGCTGGTCGCGCGCGTCGGCGGATAGCACCTCGGTACCGGATCCAGGGCCGCGCCGTCAGGCGCGGCCTTTCTCGTCTCCGTCGGGTGTACGGGGCCGGTGTCCGGCCACGCCCTCGCCTACGCCCCCGTCACGCGCGGCCCGCGCATCGGCGCGGGGCTGTCGGGGAGGGCCAGTTCGATCTCCTCGCGGAGGTCCTCGATCCGCGAGTACCCGGAGTACTGGCCGGTGAGCCGGTACATCTCGCGCAGCCGGTCCCACGTCCGGTGCGAGGAGGTCTCGTTCATCGACACCAGGGCCAGGCGGGCGTAGCGGTCGGCCTGTTCGGGATCGTCGGCGATGAAGCAGGCCGAGGCCATCGAGATGTAGTCGAAGATCTGCGAGCGCTGGTAGCCGTCCCCGCGCAGCCGCAGGGCCTCCTTCGCGTGGCGTGCCGCGATCGGCGCCGCCGTGGCGTCGTGGTCGGCGAGGGTCCGGTAGGCGAGGGCCTGCATGCCGTGCAGGTCCGCCTCGTCGAAGTGCTGCATCCAGCTCGGCGGCGGTACGTCGCCCTTGTCGGACACGAACAGCTCCTCCGCCTCCCCCAGGGTGCGGCGCATGGCCTGGCCCTTGCCCATGGCGGCCTGTGCCCAGGCCTCGATGGTGTGCAGCATGGCGCGGGTGCGCGGCAGGGTCCGCTCACCGGAGCCGGACTGGGCGAGCTTCATCAGGTCCAGGGCCTCGTTCGGTTTGCCGAGGTGGACCATCTGGCGGGCGGCGCGGGACAGCGCCTCGCCGGCGCGCGGCCGATCGCCGCCCTCGCGGGCCGCGTGCGCGGCGATGACGAAGTACTTCTGCGCCGTGGGTTCGAGGCCCACGTCGTGGGACATCCAGCCCGCGAGCACCGCCAGGTTGGCCGCCACCCCCCACAGCCTGCGCTGGAGGTGGTCGGGGTGGTGGTAGGCCAGCATCCCGCCGACCTCGTTCAGCTGGCCGACGACGGCCTTGCGCTGGAGTCCCCCGCCTCTGGAGGCGTCCCAGGCCCGGAACACCTCGACCGAGCGTTCCAGTGCCTCGATCTCCTGCGAACCGATCGGGGCGGCCTCGTAGCGGTCGAAGCCCGCCGGGTCGGCCTGGAAGGCGTCCCCGAAGTGCTGCGCCTCCTTGGCGAGGGCCGGGTCGGTGTGGAGCCAGTCGTACATGGCATTGCTGAGGGCGGAGCCGGCGGTGAGCGCGGCACCCGCGCCCATCAGACCGCGACGGTTGAGCATGAGGTCCATTCCCGTGAATTCGGTGAGGACCGCGGCTGTGCGTTCGGGCGCCCATGGCATTCCGTCGGGGTTCTGCCGATCCCCGTCCGGTTGCCTTCGTGTGGTGCGCCGCTGCCGTACGAACCCGAGGTCCTCGTTGGTCACGACACGACCGAGCCGCTCGGTGAACAGTGCTGCCAGTACCGTGGGCACCGGTTCGCGCGGGGTCTCCCCCATGTCGATCCAGCGCCGCACCCGCGAGGTGTCGGTGGCCAGCTGGGGGTGGCCCATGGCCGCCGCCTGCCGATTGACCATCCTCGCCAGTTCGCCCTTCGACCAGCCGGCCAGGCCGAACAGGTCGTTCAAGCGGGTGTTTGGACCCTTGCTCACGTCAAGCCCCCAGGTTCTCGGCTGAGTTGACAGTAACCCCCTGCCAGGCCCCCACGGCATATTCGCCAGGCTTCGCCAGGGCACGCCCGATGGTTCGCCACCTGCCGCCGGGTGTCAGGTAGGAATGCGCCTCCCCGACCCGGTTCACCGGCGGAACTCCCCAGGGTGAAGTACGGGATCCGGCGGGGTGGCGTACGAACCCAGTCGGCGCACGAAGGGATCCGTAAAGCCATGTACGCAGCAACGTCCTCCGTGTCCGCACCTGTCCGGCCCTACCGCACGCTCCCGGCGGGCGGCGGCCCCTACCTCGACCCCGGCCGGCCCGCGTCGGCGGCGCAGGGCGCCACACGTGCGCGGCGGATGCCGGGAGCCGGGTCGCAGCCGCTCAGCGGAAGAATCGACCTCTCGGGGCCGCAGGGGGCGCAACTGCGCGCCGCGCTCGCCTCGGTGCAGCGGATCTGTCCGGAGTTCGCGCCGGTGCAGGTGCTGCGGCGCAGTGGCCGCTCGGTCCTGCTGGTGGGAACGACCGGACGGATGACCGCCGTCGCGAAGGTTTTACTGGACCACTCGCCGGAGTGGCGCGAGCGCTACCGGCACGAAATAGCGGCGTACCGGACGTTCGTCCGGCATCGCCCTCCGGTCCGCGTACCGCGGTTGATCGCGGCCGACCCGGAGAACTGCACGCTGGTGGTCGAGCGGATGGCCGGCCGGGTCGCGGCGCTCCAGCGGCACCCGGTGGAGCCGCCGCCGCGGGTGGACCTGCGGGCCGCCCTGGGGGCGGTGTGCCGGGTCAACCAGTGGCGTCCGCCGGCCGAGTTGTTCGGGACCCCGGTGAACTACGGGCGGCGGATCGCCCGCGACTACGAGCTGGGGCTGCTGACCGACCGGGACCTCGGTGACCTGCAGAAACTGCTGCACGGCGTGAAACTGTCCGGTGCGGGGCTGCAGTTCAACCACGGTGACGCGCTCCTGTCGAACCTGCTGCTGTCCCCGGCCGGGCCCGTGCTGCTCGACTGGGAGCACGCGGGCTGGTACCTGCCCGGCTACGACCTGGCCACTCTGTGGACGGTGCTGGGCGACGCGCCGGCCGCCCGGGCGCAGATCAGCCGGCTCGCCCAGGCGGCCGGTCCGGTGGCGCGGGACGCCTTCCTGGTCAACCTGATGCTCGTGCTGACCAGGGAGATCCGGATGTGCGAGACGGCGGTGCAGCGCTCGATGCTGGCCACCGCCCCGACCCAGCCGCTCCCGGCGGGCTCCCTGTCCTCGGGGGAGGAGCAGCGGCTGCTGCTGCGCCGCCTGCACGACGACGCGGGCATGGCCCGCAGAGCGGTCCGGGCCGCGGTCGGCACCCGGTAGGTCCTTCCCCCGCCCCCGAAGACGCGAAGTCCCGTGGCTCCCACCGCCGCGGGACTTCGCTCGTGCGGTGTGTGGGGTGGCGCGGGCGGGGCGGGGCGCGGGCGGGCACCGGGCGGGCGGCGGGCGGGCGGCGGGCGGGCGGGTACGCCCAGAGGCTGATGCCTCTCCCCCGTACGGGGGGAGCGGACCACTCTCGTGGGGGATCCGGGCGGACCGGGGCGGCTGCGATCTTCGGAGGAGAGCGGGCAACGGGTGCCCGCAGCCGCTCTGGAGGTCCCGATGACCACGCATGCCGACGACGCGCTCTCCGCCGGGCGCCCGCGCCGTGGGGGTGTGCGCGCCGCGTGGAAGGCCGCGCACGCTCCGGTCCCGGGGGTCCCGGGATACGCGCGGATCGCCGCGGCCGCGATCCCCTTCACCGTCCTCCCGTCGTGCGTCTGGCGCCTCGGGCTGCTCTTCGTCGACCATTCCTCGGCGGACAGCGGGACGCTGCCGGAATGGCTCCCGCTCGACGTGTACGTCGTGATCCTGTCGGTCTTCTCCGAGCTGGTGGCCTTCACCGCGCTGGGGCTGGTCGCCGCGTGGGGCGAGGTGGTCCCGCGCCGGATCCCGTTCCTGGGCGGCCGCCGGATACCGGTGGCCGTCGCGGTCGTCCCCGCCGCGCTCGGCGCGCTGGCGCTGACGGCCCTGTGGACGGTGCTCGCGGCGGTGACGCAGGTGGCCGGGACCACCATCCAGGGCGATCCGATACCCGCCGACTTCCCGAGCGAGGTGGGTGGCTGGAGCGCCGTGTGGTTCTACGTCTGCTACGCCCCTCTGATGCTGTGGGGGCCGCTGCTGGGCGTAGTGACGGTGGCGTACTGGAGGAGGCGCCGCCACATGCCTTGACATCACATGATCCCCCGAACACCTTTTCTGACTCAGCATCAGACATGCTGGAGCCACCCTCGCCTCGCCATTCCGCTGGAGCCTGCCCATGTCCGCAAGCGCTTCACGCACGCCGTCCGAAGCCCTCCCCTCGAGACGTACGGTCATCGCCGGCACGGGAGCCGGGGTCCTCGCCGCCACCGTGCTGCCCGCCGCAACCGCGCGGGCCGCGGACGGTCCCCCACTCGGCGAGTACGACGTGGTCGTGGTCGGTTCCGGGGCCTCCGGGATGACGGCCGCGCTCACCGCCGCCAAGCGGGGGCTGAGCGTGCTGGTCGTCGAGAAGGCCCCCACCTTCGGTGGATCGGCCGCCCGCTCCGGGGCCGGCATCTGGCTGCCGAACAACTCGGTGATCCTCGGCGCCGGGGTACCGGACACGCCGCAGAAGGCTGCGGCGTACCTCGCGGCGGTCGTGGGGAGCGAGGTGCCGGCGGACCGCCAGGCGGCCTTCCTCTCCAACGGGCCGCGGATGCTGGACTTCGTGATGGCCAACAGCCCTCTGAAGTTCCGGTTCATGGAGGGCTACAGCGACTACTACCCCAACCTGCCGGGCGGCCTCCCGAACGGCCGCTCCATCGAGCCGGACTACATCGACGGCAATGTCCTGGGCGCCGAACTGGCCCACTTGAACCCGGCGTACATGCCGGTGCCGGCCGGGATGGTGGTGTTCAGCCAGGACTACAAGTGGCTGAACCTCGCGGCGGTGAACGCGAAGGGGCTCGCCGTGTCGACGGAGTGCCTGGCACGCGGCACGAAGGCGGCGCTGTGCGGGGAGAAGCCGCTGACGATGGGCCAGGCCCTCGCGGCCGGTCTGCGGGCCGGGCTCATGCGGGCCGGGGTGCCGGTGTGGCTGAACAGCCCGCTGGTCGACCTGGTCCAGGAGGGCGGCGCGGTGACCGGGGTGGTCGTCGAGAAGGCGGGCGTGCGGGGCACCGTGCGGGCCCGGCGCGGCGTGATCATCGGCTCGGGCGGTTTCGAGCACAACGCGGAGATGCGGGCCCAGTACCAGCAGCAGCCGATCGGCACCCAGTGGTCGGTGGGCGCGAAGGAGAACACCGGCGACGGGATCCGGGCGGGGCAGCGGGCCGGGGCCGCGCTGGCCCTGATGGAGGACGCATGGTGGGGGCCGTCGATCCCGCTGCCCGGGGAGCCCTACTTCTGCCTCGCCGAACGGACCCTGCCGGGCGGGCTGATCGTGAACGCGAACGGGGCGCGGTTCGTCAACGAGGCGGCCCCGTACAGCGATGTGGTGCACGTGATGTACGAGAAGGACCGGGGCGCGGTCGGCTCGCACATCCCGGCGTGGCTGATCGTGGATCAGAACTACCGCAACAAGTACCTGTTCAAGGACATCCTGCCGACCATCGTCTTCCCGGACTCGTGGTACGCGGCGGGGGCGGCGAAGAAGGCGTGGAGCTGGGACGCGCTGGCCGGCCAGATCGGTGTTCCGGCGGCGGCGCTGCGGGCGACGCTCAACCGGTTCAACGCGCAGGCGTGGAGCGGCACCGACTCCGACTTCCACCGGGGCGACACGGCGTACGACCACTACTACACGGACCCGGGGGTGACGCCGAACTCGTGTCTGGCGCCGATATGGGCCCCGCCGTTCTACGCCTTCAAGATCGTGCCGGGTGACCTCGGCACGAAGGGCGGGATCGTCACGGACGCCCGCGCGCGGGCGCTGCGGGCGGACGGCTCGGTGATCCGGGGCCTGTATGCGGCGGGCAACGCCAGCGCGGCGGTGATGGGCCACAGCTACGCGGGGGCCGGATCGACGATCGGCCCCGCGATGACGTTCGGCTACGTGGCGGCGAACGACATCGCGGACGCGTGACGTGGTGAGGGGCTAGCCCTGCTGGAAGAGCTCGGCGGGGAGCGGCTTCAGGAGCGCGTAGAGGTCATCGGTGATCGGGCGGTCCCAGCTGGCGATGGTGACCAGCACGTTGTCACTGCGGTCGAACTGGACGCAGGAGATGCGGGACTCCGACAGCTTGATCTTCCGGACGATGAGGAGGTTGTCGCCCTGCATGACGGGGCAGTCCTCGATGCCGGTGACCTCGACGTCCTCGTCGTTCTCGAGTGCGTCGAGGAGCTGGGCCACCTCGAAGGGCACCTCTCCCTCGGCGAGGTCCCTGGCGGGGGAACCCTCGGGCAGGTTGCCGATGATCATTGCGGGGCCGCGTCCGCCGAACAGGTCGTAGCGGAGGAAGACACCCTGGCAGCTGCCGTCGGGCGCGGGCAGCAGCCCGGCCCCGAGATTGCCCGGCCAGTCCCCCGGGTCCATGGCCAGGACGTCGAAGTCCGGGCCGGCGGGTGTGGCGGCGCGGTGGCGGCGGAGGAAGGACATGCCGCCATGGTACGTGGCCGCGCGGGTTTTCCCGCCCGGGGGCCCTCATCCCGGCCGGTCCGCGACGGGTGACGCGCGTCGCACGTCCTCGTTTCAGGCGGCACGCAATCCGATCACAGTCTTTGTGAACCTGTTCAACACCATGGGGATCGGTTTGCCGCCACCGCTCGTGATCCCCGCCGCCATCGCGGCAGCCGTCGGTTCCGTCGCGCCGGGTAGGACCCGCGAGAGTGGCCGGGAAGGTCGAGGCGGCCGCCGCCGCGCCGACGGCCGGGGGCACGTCGACCGCCGCTGCGCGCCACTATGCGGTTCGACCGGTCCGGCGTGTACGCCGAGCACTGACTCGGATGCCCTGGAGGCCTACGGCACGTAGGCCGCCAGGGCGGCGGGCAGGCCGGTGAGGTCGGTGCCGAGCTTGCGGCAGGCGGTGGACAGATCCCAGTCCGGGTGGGGGCCGGGCTCCGCACTCACTCCTGGGCCGGTGACCGGGGCTGGCTCCGCGCCTCGGCCCGCGTCCGTCTCCGGCGCGGGGGTCGGCGCCTCGGCATGGTGGCGCGGGTGCGCCGTCGTCTCCGGGACCCGTTCGCTCCCCACTGCGCTCCGCGCCGCCCGGAGCTCCTCCTCGGTCAGTCCGGCCTCCCAGGACGACCCGCACGGGAGGGCGCCGCCCAGCCCCAGCAGGGTGTTGGTCACCTCCGCCGCCAGCGCGTCCGCTCCGCATTCCCGCGCCGTCACCACGGCCCGCGTCAGCACGTCCTCGTCGCGCAGCTCCGTACCGAGCGCGGCCAGCGCCCGGGCCAGCTCGTACCCCGCCGGCGAGACCGCGAGTACGGCCACCGCCTCGCGCAGCAGCTCCGCCCGGTCGCCGGGGGCCGCGACCTCGGCCGCCACCCGCAGGGCCTGGCCGATGCCCGAGGGGGCACCGAAGGCGCGGGCCCGCCGCAGGGCGTCGCCGGCCAGGGCGCGGGCCCGTTCCGGGTCCTCGCCCACCACGGACCGGGCCAGGTGCAGCTGCCACGGGCACCACGCCGGGTTCTGGATGCCGCGCGGGGTCAGCCGCCGGTCGACCTCCTCCAGTTCGGCCGCGGCCGCCTTCCGGTCGCCCCGTGCCAGCAGCAGTTCGGCGTACACGGTCTGGGAGTCCGGGAAGACCACGGCCGCCGGGAAGGGCCGGCCGAACTCGTGCTCCCGCGCCAGTTCCCAGGCCTCCTCGGTCCGGCCCCGGGCGAGCAGCGTCGTGATCAGGATGGCGATGGTGTACCAGTGCACGGGCGTTCCGCGGCCCACGCGCTCGGCGAGCTGCAGCCCGGCCCGGGCCAGTTCCTCGGCCTCCGCGAGCCGCCCGCGCCGGAAGCGGATGTAGGCGCGCAGGCTGTACCCGAAGGAGAGGTGCGCCCCGCGCCAACCCTGCCGCTCGAACTCGGCGGTGCCCGCCTCGAACAGCTCGTCCGCGCGCCCTGGCCGGTCGGCGTACATGTGGGCCATGGCCACGAGCACGGGGACCTCGAAGCCGCGGTCCTCGTACGCCCAGCTGAAGCCCCGTTCCAGGACCCGCCCGGCGTGGTGCAGGACCACGTCCACCGGTTCACCGCGCAGGCAGGCGTCCCAGGCGCGCAGCCCGATGACGTACCGCTCGGTGAGGTCGCGGCCGGTCAGCCGGTCGGCGAGCCGGGCCAGGCGCCGGGAACGGGCCGGGGAGTCGGTCTCGGCCGCGTTGAAGGCGTCCCACATGAACTGCTCGGACTGCAGGCGCAGCCGGGCGCGGACGTCATGGGTGTGCGGGATCTCCCGCGCGAGGGATTCGGACGCCTCGGCGAGGCGGTCGCTGTGGGCGAGGACCTGGGCGAGCCGGATCACGATGCCCTGGCGCAGGGCCGGGTCGTCCACGGGCTCGGCGAGGGCCGCCCGCAGGTGGTTGACGGTGTTGGCCGGTTCGGTGAGCAGGGAGGCGCAGCCGAGTTCGTAGAGCACGGCCGCGCGTTCGTCGAAGTCGGGTGGTTCGCGCAGGGCGCGGGCGAGTTGGCGGCGGGCCGCTTCGGGGGCACCGGCCCGGAGGTTCTCGCCGGCGGCCTCGCGCAGGGTGCGCACCACCCAGGGGTCGTTCTCGGGGTGGGTCTCCAGGAGGTGGCGGGCGGCCGCGGACGGGCCGAGGCCGGCGTCGATGACGGCGGCGGCGGCCTTGCCGTGCAGGGCGACGCGCAGCGCGTCGGGGATGGCCCGGTATATGGCGGTGGCGATGAGCGGGTGGACGAACTCCAGCCCCGCGTCACGCTCTTCGGTGGCGGGGGCTTCGGTGGCGGCGGACAGGATGCGGGCGTCCCGCAGCCGTCCGGTGGCGTCCACGGCCTCCTCGGCGCCGAGGGCGGCGACCCGGGCGGCGAGGTCCTGCGGGATGGCGGTGCCGAGGACGGCACAGGCCCAGGCGAAGCGGACGGTGGAGGGGCCCAGGCGTTCGAGGCGGTCGACGAGGCCGCTGCCGCGCTGGGCCGCGGCGAGGTCCCGCAGCAACGGGGCGCTGGCCTCGACCGGGGCGAGCCCCTTGTCCTGGATCTTGGCGGTGAGTTCGACGGCCTCGAAGGGGTTGCCGGTGGTGACGGCCCAGGCCTCCTTGCAGAAGGCGTCGTCGGCGTGCTCGCCGATCGCCTCGCGGACCAGGGTGGCCACGGCGGGCTCGGTGAGCGGGGCGAGGGAGAGCGGGCGCTGTCCGGCGCGCCCGGGCAGCGTACGGAAGGCGTCGGCGTGCGCGGGCAGTTCGTCGGGGCGGTAGGCGACGACGAGGAGCAGCGGGAGGTGTTCGGCGCGCGGGGCGTACGCGGCGAGCCATTCGAGGGACTCGGGGTCGGCCCAGTGGGCGTCGTCGAGGACGAGGGTGACGGGGGCGCGCTTGACGACAAGGTGGGTGAGCACCCAGTCGAGCCCGTCGCGCAGGCCCTGGGGGTCGGGCGGCGAGCCCTGTTCGGGGGCGCAGAGGCCGAGGGCCGGGCCCACGATGGAGTACCAGCTGCCGAGCGCGGCGCGCAGTTCCTGTTCGGAGGTCCCGGCGAGCTGGGGCTGGATGAGCTGGCGGGCCACGTGGAAGGGCTGGCTCTGTTCCTGTTCGCCGCCGCGTGCCGCGAGGACGGTGCAGGAGCGTGCGTGGGCGCGGCGGCGCAGTTCGGCGAGGAGGGTGGTCTTGCCGAGGCCGGCGGGTCCGGAGAAGGCGAGGAGCGCGCCGCCGCCGTCCGGTGCGGGTCCGGCGAGCAGGTCGAGGGCCTCGTCGACGATGGCGAGTTCTGTTTCGCGTTCGACCAGTGTGCGCCGTATGCGGGTCCGGCGTTCCGTCATGGCTGGTACCCCCCAGGCCTGTTCGGGGGGATCAGCGTACGCCCGCGCGCAGCGGGAGGGAGCCTGCTGTCGGAAAGTTTCCGATCTTCTTTTCAGCTGTCCGCGGAGCGCTCCGCGAGGGCTTCCAGAACGGCGACGGCCTCGGCGGCGCGGTCGGCTGCCACGAAGAGGTGGTCGTGGTGGTAGCCGGCGATGACGTTGCAGCTCAGGCCGTGTGCGCCGAGCTCGGCGGCGAAGGCGGCGGTGAGGCCGACGGCGTCGAGGGCGGAGTGGACGCGCAGGGTGATCCAGCCGGCGGTGTAGTCGTAGGCGAGCCCGGCCGCGTCGGCTTCCTCCTGCCGCAGGACGAGAGTGAGCCCCTCGCGCTCCCGGATCGTGGCCACGGGCGCCGTCCCGGCGGGGACGGCGGTGCCGGGGACCGTGCAGAACACGTACACGCCGTCGTTCAGTTCGGGCCGCATGCCGCTCAGGAGTTTGCGCAGGTCACTCTCGCCGCTCATGGCCGTCAGCCTAGGGCTTGTCACGTGCCCTCGTAGACACGACGGTGCCACCAGGCGTACGGGCGGCCGCGCCAATCGAGCCCGTGCCGCAGCGGGTGGTGCTCCGGGATCGTGCGGCGGCGGAACTCGTCGTCCAGTGTGCGCAGTAGGCGACCGAGCGCGCGCCGGGCTCCGGGTGGCAGTACGCGGCGGAGGTCGGCCAGCTCGTCCCGGACGACGGCGACGTCGTCCCGGGCGCATCCGGGGCAGGCCGGGCATTCGGAGAGGACGAGCCTCAGTCTGTTCCCCGGCTGTCGCAGGAAGGCCCGGTACAGGTGCAGCAGGCTCGCGAGGTCACGGGCCTCGTTCCGGAGCGCCCAGTGGACTTCCGCGCTCGCGCGGGGTGGGAGCCGATCGACGGGCGGCAGTTCCCGCGCCCAGGCGGAGGGGCGCCGGCCCTCGAAGTCTCCTCGTGCGGCGCGCAGCGCGCCGGGCCGCTTACGCGGCATCGCCCTTTCGGCGGATGATCGTCATGACGGGCATGATGCCGGGACGCCCGGCGCCGTGCAACGGCTTTGCGGGGCCGCGACCCGCTGCCCAGCGGCCGGGCGGCGGGTCGCGGCGGGGGCGACGCCTACGTGAGGTCGAACTCCCCGCCCCGTGCGCCCAGTACGAACTTGCGCCACTCGTCCGGCGCGAAGATCAGCGAAGGGCTTTCGGGGCGCTCGCTGTTGCGCATCGCGATGAAGCCGTCGACGAAGGCGATCTGGACGTCGCCCGCTCCCCGGCTGCTCGACTGCCAGTCCGCCTCGGTGAGATCGAGGTCCGGCTTGCCCCAGCCAGCGAGGGGCTGTGAAGTCATGCTCTCTGCCACGTGCGTGCTCCTCCCGGTACGTCGTCCGGGGCCAAGGTTAACCACCGCGGCGGGTGCCGCACAGGCCACGGTGAGTCACCCTGACCGGTCCGGCACCCCCGGGGCCGCTCAGCCGGTGGGTTGCTCCGCCCCCACCAGCCACATCGCGAAGAACTGCGCGCCGCCGCCGTACGCGTGTCCCATGGCCCGGCGGGCTCCCGGGACCTGGTGTTCGCCGGCCTGTCCGCGGACCTGGAGGGCGGCCTCCGCGAAGCGGATCATGCCGGAGGCGCCGATCGGGTTGGTGGAGAGGACGCCGCCCGACGGGTTGACCGGAAGGTCCCCGTCGAGTTCGGTGACGCCGGCTTCGGTGAGCTTCCAGCCCTCGCCCTCCTCCGCGAAGCCGAGGTTCTCCAGCCACATCGGCTCGTACCAGGAGAACGGCACGTACATCTCGACCGCGTCGATCTCGCGGCGCGGATCGGTGATCCCGGCCTGCCGGTAGACGTCGGCCGCGCAGTCCTTGCCGGCCTGCGGGGAGACGAAGTCCTTGCCCGCGAAGAGCGTCGGCTCGCTGCGCATCGCCCCGCCGTGCACCCAGGCCGGCGGCTTGGGCGAACGGGCCGCTCCCGCACGGTCGGTGAGGATCATCGCGCAGGCCCCGTCCGAGGAGGGGCAGGTCTCGGAGTACCGGATCGGGTCCCACAGCATCGGCGACGCCTGGACCTTCTCCAGGGTGATGTCGTGCTCGTGCAGGTGCGCGTACGGGTTCTTGAGGGCGTTGCGGCGGTCCTTGTACGCGACGAGCGAGCCCACCGAGTCGGGTGCGCCGGTGCGCCGCATGTACGCGCGTACGTGCGGGGCGAAGAACCCGCCCGCGCCCGCCAGCAGCGGCTGCTGGAAGGGGACGGGGAGGGAGAGCCCCCACATGGCGTTCGACTCGGACTGCTTCTCGAACGCGAGGGTGAGGACGGTGCGGTGGACCCGGGCCGCCACCAGGTTGGAGGCGACGAGCGCCGTGGAGCCGCCGACCGAGCCCGCCGTGTGCACGCGCAGCATCGGCTTGCCGACGGCGCCCAGCGCGTCCGCCAGGTAGAGCTCGGGCATCATCACCCCCTCGAAGAAGTCGGGGGCCTTGCCGATGACGACCGCGTCGATGTCCGCCCAGGTCAGTTCGGCGTCGGCGAGGGCGCGGATCGCGGCCTCGCGGACCAGTCCGGCGATGGAGACGTCGTGGCGGGCGGCGACGTGCTTGGTCTGCCCGATCCCGACGACGGCGACGGGCTCTTTGCCGGTGTTGCCAGGAGTACTCACCGAGCGTCCCCTTCCAGGACGGCGACCAGGTTCTGCTGGAGGCAGGGGCCGGAGGTGGCGTGGGCGACGGCCCGGTCGGACTCGCCGCGGTGGATGCGGGCGGCCGCCTCGCCGATCCGGATCAGGCCGGCGGCCATCATCGGGTTGGCCGCGAGGGCCCCGCCGGAGGGGTTGACGGCGACTCCTTCGCCGAGGCCGAGCGCCTTGCGGAGCACGACTTCCTGGGAGGAGAACGGCGCGTGCAGTTCCGCCGTGTCCACCGGGGCTTCGAAGACACCGGCGCGTTCGGCGGCGATGCGGGTGGACGGGGAGTCCGTGAGGTCGCGCAGGCCCAGGCTGTGGGCCTCGATGCGGTGGTCGATGCCGGTGATCCAGGCGGGGCGTTCGCACATCCGGCGCGCGGTGTCGCCGGCGGCGAGGACGACGGCGACGGCGCCGTCGCCGATGGGCGGGCAGTCCCCCGTGCGCAGCGGCGCGACCTGGTAGTCGCCCTGCGGGACGGCGCCGCGCAGCTGGGCGTGCGCGTTCGCCTCCGCGTCGGCCCGGCTGCGGGCGCCGATCGCGGCGAGGGCGGGTTCGTCGGTCTCGCCCGCGTCGATCAGGGCTTGGGCCTGGAGGGCGGCGAGGGCGACCGAGTCGGGCCAGAGGGGGGCCACGTAGTACGGGTCGAGCTGGCGCGTCAGTACGTCGCGCACCGATCCGGGCGAGGACTTCCCGTACGAGTAGACGAGCGCGGTGTCGGCCTCGCCGGTCTGGATCTTGACCCAGGCCTCGTAGAGGGCCCAGGCCCCGTCCATCTCGACGTGCGACTCGGAGATGGGCGGCCAGGCGCCCACCCCGTCGAGGGTCATGGTGAAGGAGAAGGCCCGGCCGGCCAGGTAGTCGCTGGAGCCGGAGCAGGTGAAGCCGATCTCCCCGGCCTTCAGGCCGGTGGCGGCCAGCACCTGGTGCAGGACCGGCATGACCATCTCGACTTCGCTGAGTTCGGAGGTGTCGCGGCGGTGGTCGCTCTGCGCGAAGGCGACGACGGCGACCTCGCGGGCGTACCTCGACGGCGTCTTCGGCATCAGATGAGCTCCTTGTACGCGTCGTAGTCCGCGTCCGGTTCGCCGGTGGGGCGGTAGTGGTCGGGGTAGCGGCCGCCTTCGGTCCACACGGGTTCGACGCGCAGGCCCATGCGCACCTGGTCGTAGGGGATGCCGCCGATCCGCCCGTGGAGTGCGAGGCCCGCGCCGTCCAGCGCGATGTGCGCGTAGACGTACGGCACCTCGATGTCGAGGTTCTTGGCCTTGATGTTGACGATGCAGAAGGTGGTGACGGTGCCGGCCGGGCCGACTTCCACCTGGTCGGTGGTGGCCACGCCGCAGGTGGGGCAGGCGCCGCGCGGCGGGACGTACACCTTGTGGCAGGAGGGGCAGCGCTCGCCCACGGTCTTCCGCTCGGAGAGGGCGTTGATGTAGGCGGTCTGGGCGCGGCCGGGGCTGTAGGTGTAGTCGAGGCGGGCGCGGGCGACGATGCCGTGGACGGCGTCGTCGAAGGCCCCGTCGTGCGGGGCGCCTTCGCCGACGTCCAGCCCCTCGTACGGCTCGAAGCAGGCGATGTCGGTGATCGCCCCGGTACGGTCCGCGGCCCAGCGGATCCGGACCCGCATGCCGGTGCGCACGGAGTCGGGGCCGGGCGCGTCGAGGGCGTGCAGGAGGGCGGTGTCGGCGCCGTCGAGCTTGACCAGCACCCAGGCGAAGGGGGTGTCCAGGGGCTGGTTGGGCCGGGGGTGGCCGTTCCAGGCCCAGGTGGTGACGGTGCCGGTGTCCGCGACCTCCACGAGCTCGCGGATCTCCTCGGCGGTGACGGGGTCGTACTCGACGGGCGGCACCATCACCGCGCCGCCGGAGGTCTTCACGCCGAGTACGACGCCTTCGCGCAGCCCGGTGAGGAAGGCGCTCTGGACGGGCCCGAGGGACCGGGTGAAGGGGAACTCGACGACGAGGGGCGCGCGGAGCACCTCCGGTGGGGAGGCAGCTGTCATGGTGGCTCTCCGATGCGGTTGATTCCGGTACGGGCGGTCGATGCACACGGGCCCCGGGCGGGCCCGCTCCCCCCGTCTGACGTCTTGCACGGTCCCCAGCCCCGGGCGGGCAAGCCCCGCTGACGATTGAGGCGCGGGGCCCGGGGCGGAGCCCCCGATCAGTCGGCCCCACCGGGCCAACCCAGCCCCGCCGGGGCCAACCCAGCCCCGCCGGCGTTTGAGGCGCGGGGCCCGGGGCGGAGCCCCCGATCCGTAGGCCCCACCGGGCCAACCCAGCCCCGCCGGGGCCAACCCAGCCCCGCCGGCGTTTGAGGCGCGGGGTCCGGGGCGGAGCCCCGGCAACGGTGCCGCACCCTCACACGGCGCGGCACAGCAGCGGCACGGCAGCACCAGCGGCAGCGGCAGCGGCAGCGGCAGCGGCAGCGGCAGCGGCACGGCGTAGCTACTCGCGGCGGTACAGCGGCGGCCGCTTCTCCGCGAACGCCCGCGCCCCCTCCTTCGCGTCCGCCGTGTCGAAGATCGGCCACCCCCGCAACAGCTCCGCCGCCAGGCCCTCCGTCTCCGTCAGCTCGGCGGACTCGTAGACGGAGGCCTTCACGGCCTCCACCGCCAGCGGCCCGCACGCGTTGATCCGCTCCGCGATCTCCAGCGCGGCGTCGAGCGCCGTACCGGCCGGCACCACCCGTCCGACCAGTCCGATCCGGGCCGCCTCCTCGGCGGAGTACGGGCGCCCGGTCAGCAGCATCTCCAGAGCGTGCGTGCGCGGGATCTGGCGCGGCAACCGCACCGTGGAGCCGCCGATGGGGAAGAGCCCCCGCTTGACCTCGAACAGTCCGAAGGTGGCCCCCTCCCCCGCCACCCGGATGTCGGTGCCCTGAAGGATCTCCGTCCCGCCGGCCACGCAGTACCCCTCGACCGCCGCGATCACGGGCTTGCGCGGCCGGTGGTGGCGCAGCATCGCCTTCCAGTGCAGGTCGGGGTCGGCCTTGAGGCGGTCCCGATACGCGTCGCCCGCCATGCCCTTGCCGGCGAGCGCCTTGAGGTCCATGCCGGCACAGAAGTCCCCGCCCGCGCCGGTCAGCACCACCGAGCGGATCTCCTCGTCCGCGTCCGCTTCGAGCCAGCCGTCGTACAGGCCCACCAGAAGCGGCAGCGAGAGCGCGTTCTTCGCCTCGGGCCTGTTCATGGTCAGCACCAGCGTGGCACCGTGCCGCTCCACGGTCAGGTGTTCCGTCCCACCCATTGCCGTCCTCCCGTCTCAAGACCTAGAACAGGTTGCAGTAGGGGCGGGTGCAGTTCAATAGTTTTCTGACACCCAGTCAGATTTCTTGGGCGGCGCCCTTCCCAGTTGCCTTCGGCGGCGCTCTAATGACCGCCGAGCAGACAGTCATGCGCACCACGCGTCACGCGTCAGGAGGAACGGTGGAGTACAACCTTGCCGACCTGTTCGAGTCGGTCGTGGACGTGGTCCCGGACCGCGAGGCCCTCGTGTACGTGGACCACCCCGGCACCGGCGCCGAGCGCCGGCTGACGTACTCCGAACTGGACACGGCGGCGAACCGGATCGCGCACCACCTGCTCGACAGCGGCCTGAAGGCCGGCGAACACCTGGGCCTGCACCTCTACAACGGGGTCGAGTACCTCCAGACCGTCCTGGCCTGCCTGAAGGCCCGCCTCGTCCCGGTGAACGTCAACTACCGGTACGTGGAAGAGGAGCTGGTCTACCTCTACAACGACGCCGATCTCGCGGCGCTCGTCTTCGAGGGCGAGTTCACCGAGCGGGTCGCGGCCGCCCTCCCGCAGACGACGAGGCTCCGTCATCTGATCCGGGTCGGCGCCACCCCCGAGGGTGCTCCGGAGCCCGCGATCGCTCCGGTCGCGTACGAGGACGCCGAGGCGTCGGGCTCACCCGAGCGGGGGTTCCCTCCGCGCAGCCCCGACGACCTGTTCATCATCTACACCGGCGGCACGACGGGTATGCCCAAGGGGGTGATGTGGCGGGCCGAGGACCTCTTCTTCGCGGGGCTCTTCGGCGGCGAGCCCTCGGGCGAGCCGGTGAAGCGGCCCGAGGAACTGGCCGAGCGGGTCGCGGCGCGCGGCGCCGGGCTCACGTTCTTCCCCGCGCCGCCGCTCATGCACGGCACCTCCACCCTGACCTCGTTCGTGGCCTTCAACTACGGCCAGCGGATCGTCATCCACCGCAAGTACGCGCCGGAGGAGGTGCTGCGCACGATCGAGAAGGAGAAGGTCTCCAGCGTCTCCCTCGTCGGCGACGCGATGCTGCGGCCGCTGATCGACGCACTGAACGGGCCGCTGAAGGGCACGGACCTCTCCTCCCTCTTCAGCGTCTCCTCGTCCGGCGCCATCATGTCGGACACGGTGAAGGCCGAGTTCCAGCGGCTGGCGCCGAACGTGCTCCTCCTGAACAACTTCGGCTCCTCCGAATCCGGTTCCAACGGGCGCGCGACGGACGACTCCGGGCCTGAGAAGGGCTTCCGCCTGGAGGTCAACGAGCGCACGCAGGTGGTGGACCCGGTCACGCACGAGCCGGTGGAGGTGGGCGTTCCCGGACGCCTGGCGCAGCGCGGGTACGTACCGCTCGGCTACTACAACGACCCGGCGAAGACCGCCGAGACCTTCTTCCAGCGGGGTTCGGAACGCTGGGTGCTGCTCGGCGACATGGCGACCGTCGACGAGGACGGCATCGTGACGGTGCTCGGCCGTGGTTCGCAGTGCATCAACACGGGCGGCGAGAAGGTCTATCCGGAGGAGGTCGAGCAGGCGCTGAAGTCCCACCCGGACGTGTACGACGCGCTGGTCGCGGGTGTCGCGGACGCGAAGTGGGGCAACCACGTGGCGGCGGTGGTGCAGATCCGCGCGGGCGCCGCTGAGCCGACGCTGGACGAGATCCAGTCGCACTGCCGCACGAAGCTGGCGGGGTACAAGATCCCCCGCCAACTGGTGATCGCCCCGGCCATCCAACGCTCTCCGAGCGGCAAGGCGGACTACCGCTGGGCGAAGTCGATAGCCACGGAAGCCGACGCGGCCGGCTGACCACACCCCCAGCCCGGCGGGGCGAACCCAGCCCCGCCGGCCTGCAATCTGCGCGCCGAATCCAGCCCCTCCGGCGATTGAGGCGGGGGGCCGGGGCAGCACCCCGGCAACGGCGCCGCACCTGCCCACCCGGCGCGCCGAATCCAGCCCCTCCGGCGATTGAGGAGCGGGGTCCGGGGCAGAGCCCCGGGGAACGGTGGAAGGGCGGGGCGGGGGGGCGCGCCCCCCCCCCGCCCCCCCCCCCCCCCCCCCCCCCCCCCCCCCGGCCACCTGGGTAAAGCGGGGGGGTGGGGAAGAGGGTTTTACGCGGGGGTTTTAAAG
>NZ_JBIWFI010000013.1:0-188373 GCF_044762985.1 Streptomyces sp. NPDC096339
CCGACCCCCAGGAACTCTTCGGACGCATCGCCGGCGACGGCGTCACCATCCTCGAAGTCGTCCCCTCACTGCTCCGCGCCGCCGTCGACTCGTGGAACAACGGTCTGGTCCGTCCCGAACTCTCGCCGCTCACGCACCTGATGGTGACGGGCGAGACCCTCCCCGCCGATCTGGCGCGGGAGTGGCTGGACCTGGCGCCACACATTCCCCTCGTCAACGCCTACGGGCCGACGGAGTGCTCCGACGACGTCACCCACGCCGTCATCACTCCGGCGACCCCGCTCGACACCCGCGCGCCGATCGGGCTCGCGGTCCGCAACACCCGCCTGTACGTGCTGGACGCGGACCTGCGGCCGGTGCCGCCCGGCGCCGCCGGCGAGTTGTACGTCGCCGGCGTCGGCGTCGGCCGCGGCTACCTCGACGACCCGGCCAAGACCGCGATCACGTTCACGGCCGACCCGTACGCCGTCCGGCCCGGCACCCGCATGTACCGCACCGGCGACCGCGTCCGCCAACGCCCCGACGGACAGCTGGAATTCCTCGAACGCACCGACCACCAGGTCAAGATCCGCGGCCACCGCATCGAACTCGGCGAGATCGAGACCGCACTGCGGCGCCTGCCCGGCATCACCGACGCCGCCGCCGCCGTCCACCACGGACGCCTCGTCGGCTACCTCATCGGCACCACCGAGGACCCGAGGACGGCTCTCGGCGCGATCCTGCCGGACTACATGGTGCCCGGCGCCTTCCTCACGCTGGACGCGCTGCCGCTCACCCCCAACGGCAAGGTCGACCGCAAGGCGCTCCCCGCGCCGGATCCGCAGGCCCACGCGACGGGTCCCGCGCGGGAGCCCCGCACGGACACCGAGCGCGTCCTGTGCGCGGTCTTCGCCGCCGTGCTCGGGCTGCCGGCCGTCGGCATCGACGACAGCTTCTTCGACCTCGGTGGCGACAGCATCCGCTCCATCGAGGTGGTCGCCGGCGCCCGGCGGGCCGGACTGCGGGTCACCGCGGCCGACGTGTTCACCTACAAGTCGGTGGCCGCGCTGGCCGCCGCCGTCGGCGAGGCCGAGCCGGCCGAGATCGTCGGCACCGAGGACGGCGTGGGCGAGCTGGCGCCCACACCGGTCATGCTGCGGCTGCTCGAAGAGGGCGGCCCCCTCGACGGGTTCAACCAGTCCGTCGTCCTCACCACCCCCGCGGACCTGGACCCCGAGCGGCTCACCGGGGCGCTCCAGCGGGTCGTCGACCACCACGACGCCCTGCGGCTGCGCCTGACCGGACGGGACGCCGGCGACTGGCGGCTCGTGATCGGCGAGCCGGGGACGGTCCGGGTCGCGCCCCTGGTGACCCGCATCGACGCGGATCACCGCGCCTACGAGGACGAGGCGCTGCTGCGTCGGGCGGTCGCCGCGCAGTCGGAGGCCGCGCGCGACCGGCTCGCCCCGCGCGACGGGGTCACACTGCAGGCCGTGTGGATCGACCGGGGGGACAGCCGCCCCGGCCGGCTGATCCTGATGCTGCACCACCTCGTGGTGGACGGCGTCTCCTGGCGCGTGCTCCTGCCCGACCTGCTCACCGCGTACGAGCGTCCCGGCACGGCGCTCGACCCGGTCGGCACCTCACTGCGCCACTGGTCCGGGCTGCTCCAGGAGCAGGCCGGGGCCCGCGCCGGTGAACTGCCCTACTGGACCGAACTGCTGTCCCACGGGGAACGGCCGCTCGGGACGCGTGCGCTGGACCCGGCCCGGGACACCTACGCCACGGCCCGGACGCTGCGCGTGACCCTGCCGGCGGAGCACACCGGCCCGCTCCTGGAGCTGGGCCCCGCCGCCTTCCAGGCGGAGATCAACGACGTGCTGCTCGCCGGCCTCGGGCTCGCGGTCGCCGAGTGGCGCGGCCGGAGCCTGCTCGTCGAGGTCGAGACCCACGGGCGCGAACAACTCCACGAGGGAGTCGACCTCTCCCGTACGGCCGGCTGGTTCACCAGCACCCACCCCGTGCTGCTGAGGGCCGCCGCGCTCGACGCCGAGCAGGCGGTCAAGGAGATGCGCGAGCAGCTCAGGGTGCTGCCCGACCACGGCCTCGGCCACGGCATCCTGCGCCATCTCGGCGGCGGACCGGCTCCGTTGCCCGCGGTGAACCCGCAGCTCGGCTTCAACTACCTGGGCCGCTTCGCCGCGGTGGAGTCGTACGACGGCGGATGGGCGGCCGCACCCGAGTCCCGGGAGGCGTTCGCGGCGACGTCCGGCGGCATGCCCCTCGGCCACACCGTCGAGGTGGACGCCCTGGTCGAGGACGGCCCCGACGGGCCCGTCCTGGTCGCCAACTGGACGTGGGCGGGGCAGGTTCTGGAGCCGGACGACGCCGAGGCGCTGGCCGAGGGCTGGTTCCGCGCGCTGCGCACCCTTGCCGAGCGGGCCGGCGAACTCGCCGCGACCCGCCCCTCCGGGGCCGGTGAGCGGCGGCCCGCCCTGCTCACCGAGGCCTTCGAGACCCTGCTTCCCATCCGGCCCGACGGCACCCGCGAGCCGCTCTTCTTCCTGCACGGCGGCGTGGGTCTCAGCTGGCCGTATCTCGGGCTCGCCGAACACCTGGCCAAGGAATTCCCGGTGTACGGATTCCAGGCGTCCGGAATCGTCGCGGAAACACCGCTTCCGACGTCGATCCCGGAAATGGCCGAGGAATATGTCCGTAGAATTCTGGAAATTCAGCCGAACGGGCCTTACCATCTTCTCGGCTGGTCCTTCGGCGGACTTCTCGCCCACGCGGCGGCCACCCGCCTCGAAGGACTCGGACACCGCGTCGCGCTCCTCGCGAACCTCGACGGCTACCCGGTCCCCGAGCCCGACGGCATCCCGGACGACCGGGCTCTGCTCGCCAAGATCCTGGAGTACTGCGGGTACGACGCGGCGGCGTTCGCGGGCGGCGAGCCCACGCTCTCCGAGGTCCTGGCCCTGTTCCGGCGGGACGCCAACCCGCTGGCCGGCCTCGACGAGGAACAGCTGGCCCGGCTGCTGCGGATCGTGCGCAACCACGCCGTTCTCAGTGCCGAGTTCGCCCCGGACCGCTTCGGCGGGGACGTGCTCTTCCTGTCGGCCTCGCAGGGCACGGACGAGCACTCCCCGACGGTCGCGGAATGGGAGCCGTACATCGGCGGACGCGTCACCCACCACGGCATCGCCTCGGACCACGACGGAATGATGCGGCCCGAACCGCAGCGGGCGATCGGCCGGATCATCGCCGCGCACCTCGAACAGTTGCGGTGAATGCGCGGGGGGCACTCGTACGGAATCCCGGCGAGTCCCCCCGCGGCTTCCCGAACGGCTTCGGCCACTGGCCTCCAGACGCACACCCCAAGGAAGAGAACACCATGAAGAACAACCCGTTCGACGACGAGACCGGCACCTTCCTCGTGCTGGCCAACGACGAGGGCCAGCACTGCGTCTGGCCCGAGTTCGCCGCCGTCCCCGCCGGCTGGACCACGGTCCTCCCGGCCGGCCCCCGCACGGCCGCGCTCGACCACATCGAGCGCACCTGGACCGACATGCGTCCGAAGTCCCTGATCCGCACCGCCGCCTGAGAACCAGGCCATCCCGATCCGAGAGGCAGCAGCTGTCATGACTGTGAACACCCACGTGGACGTCACGGCCGTACGAGCCATCATCGTCGACATCCTGGAGCTCGAGGACGACGAGCTCACGAACACCAGCCTGTTCGTCGAGGACCACGGCGCGGACTCGCTGGGCGCCATCGAGATCCTCTCCCGCATCGAGAAGGAACTCGGCGTCGTCATCCCGCAGGACGACCTGGTCAAGCTGGTCAACCTGGACGCCGTCCTCGATGTCCTCGCCACCGCCGAACGGCGTCAGCCGTGAGCGCCGCCGACACTCCGGCCGGCCCCTCCTCGGGGCCGCGCCGGGTCGTCCTCACCGGCTGCGGCGCGCTGTCCAGCATCGGCAACGGGGTCGCGGAGTTCACCGACGCGCTGCGGGCCGGCCGGGTCGGGACCGGTGACATCACCGTCTTCGACACCACCGGCTTCCCCCGGAGCCGCGGCCATCAGGTGCACGGCTTCGACGCCGCCGCCCGGCTGCGCCGGGTACGGCCCGAACAGACCGGCCGCGCCACGCAGTTCGCCGCCGCGGCCGCCCGGATGGCGCTCGACGACGCCGGCCTCGACGAAGCCTGGCTGCGCGAGCGGCGCGGCACCGTCGTCGTCGGCACCACCGACGGCGAGGTCGGCGAGCTCGACCTGCTCACCGAGTCGGCGCTCTCCATCGGGCTCGCCGCCTTCACCGGCGCGGCCCTGAGCAGGACCGCCACGGGCGGTCTCGCACTCGGCGTCGTCCACGAACTCGGCCTGTCCGACGTGGAGTCGTCCACCATCGCCACCGCCTGCGCCGCCGGCAACTACGCGATCGGCGCCGGTTTCGACGCGATCCGCAGCGGCCGCGCCGAGTGGGCGCTCGTCGGCGGCGCGGACGCGCTGAACCGCAAGACCTTCGCGGGCTTCGCCCGGCTCGGCCTGATCGCACCCGACGAGTGCCGTCCGTTCGACGCCGACCGCATGGGCCTGCTCACCGGCGAGGGCGCGGGCCTGCTGCTGCTGGAGACCGAGGAGTCGGCGCTCGCCCGCGGCGCGGACATCTACGCGGAGGTGCTCGGCTACGGCATCAACTGCGACGCCTCGCACCCCACCGCGCCCGAGCGGGACAGCGTCGCCCGCTGCATCCGCCTCGCCCTGGAGAACGCGTCCGTCAAGCCGGAGGAGGTCGACCTGATCTCCGCGCACGGCACCGGCACCCCCACCAACGACACCACCGAGATCGCGGCCATCCGCGAGGTGTACGGGGACAAGGCCCCGCGCACCGTCGGCGTCAAGGCGATGATCGGGCACACCATGGGAGCGGCCAGCGCCCTGGGCGCCATCGCCTCGGCGCTCGCCATCCGGCACGGCTTCATCCCGCCGACGGCGAACCACCGCGCCACCGACCCGGACTGCCCCGTCGACGTCGTGCCGAACACCTCCGTCGCCGCCGACGTGCGCGTCGTGCAGAACAACGGGCTCGCGTTCGGCGGCAACAACGCCGTCGTCCTGCTCGGCCGCCACGAAAGCCCCCGAGGGGAGTACCTCCGATGAGTACCGCGGTCATCACCGCATGGTCGGCCGTGTCGCCGTACGGCACCGGCCGCGCCCCGCTCGCGGCGGGGCTGCGCGCCCGCGCCGCGGCACCCGAGTCCGCCGGGCCCGAGGAGTGGACGGCACAGCCGGACGCGACCGCCCGCGTCGTGCCCGGGTTCGAGGTCCGCGACGCGCTGGGGAAGGCCGGTACCCGGGGCATGGACCGGCTGACCGGACTCGCCGCGGTGACCGTGCGGGAGCTGCTGTCCGGTACGGCCCCGGCCGGCGAGGACGGTGACCTCGGCACCGGTCTCGTGCTCGGCATCGCCTCCGGCAGCGTCCAGGGGTTCATGGAGTTCACCAAGTCCTCCCTCGAAGGGGCGAGCCCCATCGACGTGTCGCCGTCGAAGATCCCCAACATGGCGATGAACAGGGCCGCTTCGGCCAGCGCGATCCGCCATGCCCTCAAGGGCCCCAACACCACGGTCGCGGCCGGCCGGCTCTCCGGCCTCGTCGCCCTGGACCAGGCACGTCGGCTCCTCGCAGACGGGCGCGCCGAGCGGGTGCTGGCCGGTTCGGCCGAGGAGTTCTCGGCGGCCCGCGCCCACCTCACGCACGCGGCGTACGGCACCGGCGTGGTGCTGGGCGAGGGCTGTGTGATGGTCCTCCTCGAATCCGGCGACGCCGCGACCGGCGAACCGCTGGCCGAGGTGCTCACGGTCCACCACCGGGTGGCGCAGGGCGGTGACTTCGCAGGGACGCTCACGGCGGCGGTGCGCGCGGCGCTCGCGGAGGCGGGCGTCGCGGCCGACGCGGTCTGGGCGGCCATCCCCGGAGAGGCCCCCGGCGCGGCGGGCGAGCAGGAACGGCAGGTGCACGAGGACCTGTTCCCGGCGGAGGTGCGCGCCCGCGCGGCGTCCGTCGCGCTGCTCGGCGAGACGGCCGCGGCCACCGGGGCGTACCAGCTCGCGGCGCTGCTGTCCGAGCCGGGCGAACCGGGCCGTGTCGCCCTGATCACCACCACGGACCCGGACGGTCCCGTGGGGTGCGCGGTGCTGCGGCTGCTCACGGACGGAGCGGCCGGATGAGCGGCGACGCAACGGCGGGCGCCCGGCCCGTCGCCCTGATCAGCGGCGGCTCCCGCGGGATCGGCCGGGCCGTCGCCCTGCGGCTGGCGCGGGACGGGCACGACATCTCGTTCTGCTTCCGCGGCGACGAACAGGCCGCCGCGAACCTGGAGAAGGAACTGGCCGGTCTCGGAGCCCGCGCGCTGGCGCGGCGCGTCGACGTCGCCGACGCGCAGTCCGTGCGGGACTGGGTGGACGCCACCGAACGGGACTTCGGACCGGTCGCGGTCGCCGTCACCTCGGCCGGCATCACCCGGGACAAGCCGTTGCTGCTGATGGCCGACAGCGACTGGCACGAGGTCGTGGACACCAACCTGGACGGCGTGTACCACGTCTGCCGGGCCGTGGTCTTCCCGATGATGAAGCGCCGGGCCGGCAGCATCGTGACCGTCGCCTCCGTGTCCGGCCTGTACGGGAACGCGGGCCAGACCAACTACGCGGCGTCCAAGGCCGGGATCATCGCCTTCTCCCGGTCCCTCGCGAAGGAGGTCGGCCGGCGCGGCATCCGCGTCAACGCGGTGGCGCCGGGCCTGATCGACACCGACATGTCGGCCGAGCTCGACGACCAGGTCAAGGCGCAGGTCACCGAGCGCACGGCGCTGGGCAGGACCGGCCTCGCGTCGGAGGTCGCCGAGGCCGCGGCCTTCCTGGCCTCGGAGCGCGCCTCGTACGTCACGGGCGCGGTGCTGCCCGTGGACGGCGGGCTGTGACGGCCCGGGCCTCGGGGCTCGTACCGGCGCTGCGGCCCGGTTTCTGCCAGCTGTGGTGGGCGTCGGCCCGTGATGCCCACCCGCTGCTGCGCGGGCTCCTCGACGAGGGCGAGCGCGCCCGCGGCGATCTGCTGCGGCAGCCGACCGCGCGGGCGCTCCACCTCACCGCGCACGCGCTCGCCCGCACCGTGGCCGCCGCCCACCTCGGCGTTCCCGCCGGGGAGCTGGAGCTGACCGCCACGTGCAAGCGGTGCGGCGGCCCGCACGGCAAGCCCCGGCCGCCGCGGCCGCTCGGGCTCTCCTGGTCGCACTCCGGCGACCGGGTGGTGGTCGCCCTCGCGCTCGGCACCGAGGTCGGTGTGGACGTGGAGCGGATCGCCCCGTTCGCGCCGGAGACCGCGGAGCGGGTGCTCTGCGGGCCGGAGCTCACCGTCCTCGCGGCGCTCCCCGCCACCCGGCGCCCCGCGGGCTTCGTGCGCTACTGGACGCGCAAGGAAGCCCTGCTGAAGTCGACCGGCGACGGGCTGTCCGTGGCACCGGAGCTGCTGCACGTGACGGCGCCCGACGCCTGGCCCCGGCTGCTGTCCTGGGAGGGGCCCGAGCGCCCCCGGCTCCCCCTGTACCTGTACGACCTGGACGCGGGCGCCGGGCATCTGGCCGCGCTCGCCTCCGTCGGCACCCCGGTGCGCCCGACCCGGCACGACGGGTCCGCCCTGCTCGCCGCGGTCGTCACGTCGGCGGATGCCCCCGGAACCTGTGACCCCACTCTTCTCACCTCGGAAAGGCCACTCGCCTCATGAGTCAGTACGTCGTCCTGATCGCCGACGCGCTCAGCCCGCAGGCCGCGGACGTCCTCACCCGCGACGCCGCGGTCGAGGTGCGGCACGTAGACGGGACCGACCGGCCCGCGCTGCTCGCCGCGCTCGCCGGGGCCGACGCGGTCCTGGTGCGCTCCGCCACCCGCATCGACGCCGAGGCCCTCGCCGCGGCGCCGCGGCTCAAGGTCGTCGCGCGGGCCGGGGTCGGCCTCGACAACGTGGACGTGCCGGCGGCCACCGCCGCCGGCGTGCTCGTCGCCAACGCCCCCGCGTCCAACGTCGTCAGCGCCGCCGAGCACGCCGTCACCCTCCTCCTGTCCCTCGCCCGCCACGTCCCGCAGGCGCACGCCTCGCTCAAGGACGGGCGGTGGGCGCGCGCCTCGTTCACGGGCGTGGAGCTCGCGGGCAAGACGCTCGGCGTCCTCGGCCTCGGCCGGATCGGCTCCCTGGTGGCACGCCGGCTCGCCGCGTTCGACATGGAGGTGATCGCCTACGACCCGTACGCGGACGAGGCCCACGCCCGGGCTCTCGGCGTGCGCCTGACCGGCCTCGACGAGCTCCTCGCCAGGGCCCAGTTCCTCACGGTCCACCTGCCGCTGACCGAGCAGACCTCCGGACTGATCGGCTTCGACGCCCTCCGGCGCGTGCGCCCCGACCTGCGGCTCGTGAACGCGGCGCGCGGCGGCATCGTCGACGAGCAGGCGCTGTACGCGGCGCTCGCGGAGGGCCGGATCGCGGGCGCCGCCCTGGACGTGTACGCGCAGGAGCCCTGCACGGACTCCCCGCTGTTCGAGCTCGAGAACGTGATCGCGACACCGCACCTGGGCGCGAGCACCCCCGAGGCGCAGGAGCGGGCCGGCACCCAGGCCGCCGAGTCCGTGCTGCTCGCGCTCGCCGGGATGCCCGTACCCGACGCGGTCAACGCGCCGCGCGAATCACCCGTGCACGCGCGATGAGGTCACCCAACGCCGCCGCGCGCGGGGCGGCCTCAGCCGCCGGACCCCGCGACGGGCACCGCGTCGGGCGCGTCGCCGGTGTCCGCGGCGCGGCCCTCGCCGCCGTCCGCGCCGGATTCCCCGCCGGTGTCCGAGCCGTTGCCGAGCCAGCCACGCTCCATCGCCAGCGCCCCCGCCTGGTAGCGGCTGCGGGCGCCCAGGCGGGCCATCAGATCGGCGGTGATGCGCCGGCCCGTACGCACCGATACGCCGAGCTTGCGGGCGACGACGTCATCGGTGTGGCCTTCGAAGAGCAGGTCGAGAACGGCCTGCTCCTGCCGGGTGAGTCCGTCCGGCTCCGCCGTCACCGTCCTGGTCTCGCCGAGCGGCTGCGCCCGCGCCCAGGTCTGCCGGAAGAGCGAGACCAGCGCGGTGACGACGCCGGAGCCCCGCAGGATCAGCACCCCGCGGGCGGCGGCCTCGGGGTCGATGGGCACGATGGCGGCGCGACGGTCGAAGATGATCATCCGCGGCGGCAGCTGCGGCAGCACGCGCACCTCTCCGCCGATGTCGTTCAGCCAGCGTGCGTAGTTGAGCGTCGCCGGGTCGTTGCGGACGGAGTCCAGGTAGATGTAGCGGACCTGCACACCGCGCTCGACGGCGGCCCGGTCGAGCGGACGGGCGGCCTCCAGGGCCGCCTCCGTCTGGGCGCCGCCCGGCGCGAACACCTCGACCCTGCTCTCGGCGCCCTGCGCCAGCCGCTCGATCTGGGAGTTGATGGCGTCGAGTCCGGTGTACCTGCGGACCTCGTCGGTCTGCGCCTCCTGGTCGTCGCCGTACTCGGTGAGCATCTGCGTGATGGCCAGCCGGGTGGCGGCGACGGCCTGCTGGTGCTGGGCCAGCTCCCGCTCCTGGCGCTGGAGGAGGCCGGCGAGCCCGAACTCCGGGTTGACGAGACGGATCTTGCCCAGCTCTTCGGAGGAATTCCGCACGAGGGTCAGTTCGGCGAGTCCGTCCAGGGTGAGCTTGGCGCGCTCGACGGGCCAGTCAAGCCCTTGCGCGATCTCCGCGACACCTGCTCTGGGCCGCTTAAGCAGAATGCGATATACCGCTTCGGCATCCGCATCAAGACCCAACTGTCCCATTGCTCGCCTTCCCCCGAAGTTCCCCCGTCGACCGCACTATCTGGTCCGCAGTCAGCGCAATTATCTCAGCCCGATTCTGGCAAGGGCAACCTGACCAAGGGACGCGCGAACCGATTCTCCGGATATTCACGGAGGCGCAACTCATGTACCTCGTGACGGCGACCGTGCCGCCCGAAGCCCTTCCCGGCGAGCCCGCGCTCGTCGACCGCATCCGTGCTCTGGCACGCCCGGAGGACCGGCTGGAGCACGTCCACGTGCTGCGCGTACCCGACGGCGGCGCGCACCTGACGCTCTTTCTCGGCCATGCCGACAGCGAGGAAACCGAGGCGGCCGCCGCCCGTCTCGTGGCCCACGCACTGCCGGCGACGGTCGGCGCGGACCTCGCCTGGACCCCGGCCACACCGCTCGTCAGCGCCCTGGAACGGCTCGGTGCCGGGGCCCGGAACGGCCGGCATGACAGGGAGTTGCCATCACAGGACCCTGACAATCCGTGGTGCTGACGGGACGCGTGGTGAGTGTGAGACTCGAGAAGACCGAGAACGAGCGTCACACCGAAGTGAATGTTCCGAGGAGACGAACCAGATGCACGCCATCGCTCACAGCACCGTCAAGCTGGCCACCCGCCGAGTCGCCACCGTGGCGTTAATCGCCCTCGCGGCCATCGCGACGGCCCCGACGGCCATGGCCACGGAGTCTCCCGCGGTCCAGACGACCACCAAGGCGGTCGCGGACCTGCTGACCCCGCTCGGCCACACCTGGGGCAACTGATCACGATGCAGCCCGAGTCGACCGCACCGGCGGACGTGCCCGCACTCCGCGCCGAACTCAACCTCGTGGACGCGGAGATCCGAGCCCTGGTGGAACGCCGCCGCGAGCTCTCCCGCGAGATCCAGAGCATCCGCCAGGCCTCCGGCGGCCCCCGCACCGACCTCACCCGCGAAATGCGCGTCATCTCCCCGTACACCGAGGCATACGGGCGGCAGGGGACGGCGATCGCGATGGCCCTGCTGGAGATCTGCCGCGGCGCCGGCGCCTCTGCCCAGTAGCCGTACGAGTTCCCCACGCAGCAGCACCGAGCGGGAGGGCCGGGTGGCCCGGCCCTCCACCCATGAGAGGGCTCCGACGTGCCTGGTTCACCCGCCGACTCCTCGTCCCGGCTTCCGCTCACGGAAGGCCAGGCCGGAATCTGGTACGGCCAGCGGCTGGACGATTCGAAGCTCGCGTACTCCTACGCGGAATTCCTGGACATCCGGGGTCCGCTCGATCCCCCGCTGCTCCAGGAAACGGTCCGCCGGGTCGTCACCGAGGCAGAGGCGCTGCGCGCGTCCTTCGGAGAGGATCCGGAAGGGCCGTGGCAACGGGTCGGGACCCGACCGGTTCCGCACGTGCCGCTCGTGGACCTGACCGGCGAGGCGGAGCCGTGGGAAGCAGCGAACGAGTGGATGCGCGCGCGCATCCACTCCCCGCTCGACCCGGCCGCGGGAGAGGTCCGGCGCAACGCGGTGCTCCGCGTATCGCCGGATCGGCACCTCTGGTTCTGGCAGTTGCACCACATCGTCTCCGACGGCGTGGGATCGCTGCTCCTGGTCCGCCGCGCCGCGGAGGTCTACGCCGCGCTGGCCGCCGGCCGGACACCGTCCGCCACTCCCTTCGGACCTCTCGCCTCCCTCGTCGAGGAGGACCGGCGCTACCGCGCCTCGGCCGGCTTCCAGGAGGACCGCCGGTACTGGCTCGACGAGTTCGCGGACATCGAGCACGTGCCGAGCTTCTCCGACGCGTCCATGACGCCGACGGGCGTCGCGCTCAGGGAGACCTGGTACGCGGACGCCGAACTCAGGCAGCTGCTGGCCGACTTCACCCGCGCCCGCGCAGTGAAGTGGCCGCGCGCGGTGATCGCCGCGTTCGCCGCGTACGTCGCCCTGGTCACGGGCTCGCGTGACGCCGTACTGGGGCTCCCTGTGTCCAATCGGCACACGGACGCGGCCGCGACGACCCCGGGAATGGTCTCCAACATCATCCCGCTGCGGGTCCGGTGTTCTCACTCGGACAGCTTCCTCGACCTGCTGGAACGCGTGTCCGGGAAGATCGACGAGACGCGCGCCCACCGGCGCTACCGGTTCGAGGACATCCGGCGCGACCTCCGCACACGGCGGGGAAGCACCCGCGTCTTCGGCCCCACGGCCAATGTCATGTCGCTCGACGCCGAGCTGTCGTTCGGCGCGTGCTCCGCGCAGCACCGCAATCTCGCGCCGGGCCCGATCGAGGACTTCATGCTGGGCGTGTACGCGACGCCCCGGAACCTGACGTTCACGATCGACGCCAACCCGGGTCTCTACGACGCCGGGGAACTCGCCGGTCACCGGACTCGGTTCGAAGCGTTCCTGCGGAACGTCCTCGCGGGGGCCGACCGACCTCTCGGTGAGATCGGCGTGCTGAGCGACGAGGAACGGCGCACGCTCCTGCGGGTGCGCCCGCGGCGCGCGGCCGACGGGGCCCGCACCCTCGTGGACGCCTTCGAGGCGCAGGCCCGGCGCAGCCCCGCCGCGGTCGCCGTGACCTGCGGGGCCGCGGCCCTGTCGTACGGGGAGCTCAACGCGCGGGCCAACCGGCTCGCTCGCCTGCTCGTGCGGCACGGCTGCGGTCCGGAGCACCTGGTGGCCGTCTGCCTGGCGCCGTCCGTCGACCTCGTGGTGGCGCTCCTGGCGGTCCTCAAATCGGGCGCCGCGTACCTTCCCGTCGACCCGGAGCACCCGCGGGACCGGATCGACGCCCTGCTCGCCGACGCGAAGCCCTCGCTGCTGCTCGGCACGGCCCAGGGGGCGCCACGCCCCTGCGACCCGGACCTGGCCACCGTGGAGGTCGACGGCGCGGACACGACGGCGATCCTGGCCGCCCTCCCCCAGGGCGATCTGCGCCCCGGGGAACGCGGCCGCCCCCTCACCCGGGACAGCGCCGCCTACGTCATCCACACCTCGGGCTCCACGGGGCGTCCCAAGGGCGTGGTCGTCCCGCACGGGAACGTGCTCGACCTCTTCTCCGCGACCCGGGAACTGTTCGACTTCCGCGCGGACGACGTGTGGACCATGGCCCACTCCTTCTCCTTCGACTTCTCCGTCTGGGAACTGTGGGGAGCCCTGCTCCACGGCGGACGGCTCGTCCTGGTCCCCCCGACCACGCGTCGCGCGCCGGACCGCTTCCTCCGGCTCCTGGTGGAGGAGGCCGTCACCGTGCTGAGCCAGACGCCCTCGGCGTTCCACCAACTGCTGCAGGCGTACCGGGACGATCCGCGGCTCGGGCGGCGGTCGGCGCTCCGCTATGTCGTCTTCGGTGGTGAGGCGCTCGACTTCCGGCGGCTGGAGGAGTGGTACGACCTGCACCCCGACGACGACCCGGTGCTGGTCAACATGTACGGGATCACGGAGACCACGGTCCACGCGAGCCATCTGGCGCTCCGCCGGTCCGCTCTCCCCGGCCGGAGCGGGAGTCTGATCGGACAGAGCCTGCCGGGCCTCGCGCTCTACGTCCTCGACGAGCGACTGCGGCCCGTTCCCCCCGGTGTCACGGGCGAGATCTACGTGGCCGGCGACCAGACGGCCCGCGGGTACCTGAACCGGCCGGCCCTCACCGCCGAACGCTTCGTCGCCGACCCGTTCGGCCCGCCCGGCTCCCGCATGTACCGGTCCGGCGACCTTGCCCGCCGTACCGCCGAGGGGCTCCTCCAGTACGAGGGCCGCGCGGACGACCAGGTGAAGATCCGCGGGTTCCGGATCGAGCCGGGCGAGATCGAGGCCGAGCTCCGGGCCTGCCCCAACGTCGCGAGTTGCCGTGTCGTCGTACGGAAGGACACGGTGGGCGACAGCGTGCTGGCCGCGTACGTCGTGCTCGCGGATCCGTCGGACCCCGATACGGCCGGCCTGCGCCGTCGCCTCGCGCGCCGGCTGCCCTCCCACATGGTGCCGGCCACCGTGACGGCGATCGACCGGATCCCCCTCACCTCCAACGGAAAGCTCGACCGGCACGCCCTGCCCGATCCGGTGGTGACCGGCGGTCAGGACGACACGGCGGCGACCCCCACCGAGCGGATCGTCATCGACGCCTTCCGGGACGCCCTCGGGGTTCCGGGGATCTCCGCCCGGGACGACTTCTTCGACCTGGGCGGGGACTCCTTCAAGGCCGTGCGCGTGGCCCGTCTCATCGGCCGGGGCACCGAGGTCCTCGACGTCTTCCAGCACCCCACGCCGGAAAGCCTGGCCCTCCGCGTCCGGGAGATCCACGACGACCGCGACGACCCCGACGGGGACGTTCCCGCCGCAGGGCGACGCATCCTGCGGCCCCTGACCGCCGGCACGCCGGGCACGCCGGGCACGGCGGGTGCGGCGGGTGCGGCGGGTGCGGGAGGCACGACAGTCACGGAAGGCGCGGACGTCACGCTCGTCTGCATCCCCTACGGAGGCGGCACCGCGGCCGCCTACCACCGCCTCGCCGCCGAGCTGGCACCCGGGATCAGGACCTGGAGCGCCGCACTGCCGGGACACGACCCGGCCCTCTCCGGCGAACCCCTGCTGTGCCTGGACGAGACCGCCGACCTGATCGCCGCGGAGATCGGCGGCTCGCTCGACGGCCCCTTCGCCCTGTACGGCCACTGCGCCGGCTCGGCCCTCGCCGTGGCGGTCGCGCAGCGGCTGGAGCGGCAGGGGCGGCGGCCGGCCGCGCTCTACATCGGCGGCGCACTGCCCTCCGCCGCTCCGGCGCGCGAACTGGAGCACGCTCAGGGCTGGTCCGGAGAGTCCCTGTACGCGTACATGAAGTCGCTCGGCGGCTTCGACGGGGCGCTGGAGGAATCGGATCTGCGTGCCGTCCTGAAGGTGATCCGGCACGACATGACGCAGGGCCTGCGCTTCCAGATCGAAGCCGAGAAGGACCGTCACCGGCTGCTGGAGGCTCCGCTCGTCGTCGTCATCGGCGACGAAGACGCCGCCACACGGGGATACGAGCACGCGTACACGGACTGGAAGCGCTTCGCGACCCACGTCGAACTGACAGAGATCCACGGGGGCGGGCACTACTTCGTCACCCATCGGCCACGCGAACTCGCCGCGATCATCTCCGGACGTCTCGGCACGTCCGCGCGTCCCGGCACCTCGGAGGAGGAGAACTGATGTCACCCACCACGGTTGCCCTGGTCACCGGTGGCACCTCCGGACTCGGACTCGCCGTCGCCGACCGGCTCATCTCCTCCGGCGTCCTCCCGGTCCTCCTCGGCCGGAGCGAGGAACGCGGGCAGGAGGCTCTGAAGGCCCTGGGCGGCCCGGCGGTGTTCGTACGCGGCGACGTGGCCGACGAGCCGGAGGTGACGGAGGCCCTGGACGTCGCGACGCGGCACGGCTCCCTCCGCATCGTCGTGAACTGCGCCGGAGTGCCCCACGCGGCGAGAGTGCTCGGCCGGTCCGGCCCGCATTCCCTGGAACGGTTCGTGGACGTCGTCACGACCAACCTCGTCGGCACCTTCAACGTCGTGCGTCTGGCCTCCGAGCGCATGGCCGCGAACGCGCCGGTCGATCAGGAGCGCGGCGTCATCGTCAACACCGCTTCCCTGGCGGCCTTCGAGGGCCAGGTCGGCCAGGCGGCCTACGCCGCGTCCAAGGGCGGGATCGTCTCCATGACACTGCCCCTCGCCCGCGAACTGGCCGACTCCCTCATCCGCGTCGTCACCGTCGCACCGGGGTTCTTCGCGACACCGGCTGTCGCCACGGTGCCCGCGGCGGCCCGCGCGGCATTGGACCACGATCTCGTACATCCGAAGCGGTGGGGGGATCCCGGTGAATTCGCCGGACTGATCGCCCACATCATCGACAACCCGATGATCAACGGGGAGACGATCCGCATCGACGGCGCGGTGCGCATGTCGTCCAGCCCGCGGCGCCGCAGCTCTTGACATGGCAGAGTCCGAGACGGGGGAAGTGAAGACATCATGACCGGATCCGTTGTCAGTACGCAGGTGCTCACCGGCGTCGGCATACGCTCCATAGGCGTCTGCGTTCCGGAGAACGAGCTCACCAACGCACAACTCGTCGAGCGCTTCGACACCAGCGACGCCTGGATGCGCGAGCGGCTCGGCATCGTCAGCCGCCGTGTCGCCGGGCCCGAGGAGTTCACCTCGGACCTCGCCCTCGGCGCGCTCGAGGACGCGTGCAAGCGGGCCGCCGTGGATCCGTCGAGCATCGATCTCCTGATCTGCTGCACCTCCACGCCCGATCACATGATCCCGGCCGTCGCGACGATGATCCTGCGCAAGGCGCAGATCCGCGGTGTTCCCGGATTCGACGTGAACGCGGGCGGCTGTGCCGGCGGCCTCTTCGCCCTGGACGTCGGCCACAAGTACATGCAGTCGGGGCAGTACGACCGCGTCGCCGTCGTCGTCGCCGACACCGTGGCCCAGCTGAACGACCCGGACGACCGGACGCAGCACGCGATCTTCGGGGACGGAGCCGCCTGCTACCTCCTGGAGCACTGCACGGACAGCACGGGGATCGGCCGGACGCTCCTCGGCACGGACCCGGAGCGCTACTACACGGCCTTCATCGAACGCGTCCTCGACGAGGGGCGGTTGAACCGCTTCAGCGGGGCGAACGTGACGCGCATGGACGGCAGGGGAGTCAAGGACTTCGCCCTCTCCGTCGTCCCCGGCTTCGTGGACGAGGTGATCGAGTCGGCGGGTGTCACCCTCGACGACCTGAAGCTGATCGTCACGCACCAGGCGAACCCCACCCTCGTACGGGAGCTGGTCGACCTCCTCGGCCAGCCGAGCGACAAGGCCGTCATCGTGGCCGACAGGTTCGGCAACACCAGCGGTTCCAGTGTGGTGATCGCGCTCGCCGAGGCCGAGCGAACGGGCCGGCTCAGCCCCGGCGACAAGGTCCTGCTGCTCGGCTTCGGCGCCGGAATGAGCTACGGGGGAACCGTCGTCCACTGGTGCGGCACCGAGAACTTCCCGCAGCGGGCGTGGTGAGCGCCCCTCATGTTCGCCGCCTACGCCGCTGAGATCGGGCTTCGACAGCCCCTCCAGGGCCTACGGCTCGGGGACCTCCCGGCCCCCCGGGCCCGTACGGGCTGGAGCCGCGTCACCGTCAGGGCCGCCTCGCTGAACCACCACGACCTGTGGTCGCTGCGCGGGGTCGGCCTCTCCACCGACCGACTCCCCATGATCCTCGGCACCGACGCCGCCGGCGTCGACGAGGACGGCAACGAGGTCGTCATCCACCCCGTGGTCGGACTCACCAGTCACGGACTCGCCCCCGGGGAACCCCGCTCGATCCTCACCGAGAAGTACCAGGGCACCTTCGCCGAGCAGGTGACCGTCCCCACCTGGAACATCGTCCCCAAGCCGCCGGAGCTCTCCTTCGCGGAGGCCGCCTGCCTGCCGACGGCCTGGCTCACCGCGTACCGCATGCTCTTCACCCAAGCCCGCGTACGCCCCGGCGACTCGGTCCTCGTCCAGGGCGCCGGCGGCGGCGTCGCCACCGCCGCGATCGCGCTCGGCACGGCGGCAGGACTGCGCGTGTACGCCACCAGCCGGGACGAACACAAGCGCGAACGCGCCCTGGACCTGGGCGCCGCCGAAGCCCTGGAACCGGGCGCACGCCTCCCGCACCGCGTCGACGCCGTCATCGAGACCGTCGGCGCCGCCACCTGGTCCCACTCCGTGAAGTCCCTCCGAACGGGCGGCACCCTCGTCATCTCCGGCGCCACGAGCGGAGACCGCCCCACCCGAGCGGAGCTGACCGACATCTTCCACCGGGAACTCACCGTCGTCGGTTCGACCGTGGCCACGAAGGACGAACTGACGGCCCTGCTCTCCTTCTGCGCGACCACCGGCACACGCCCCACCATCGACCGGATCCTCCCCCTCGACCAGGCCCACGAGGGCTTCGCCCGCATGGAATCCGGCAGCCACTTCGGCAAGATCGTCTTCACCCTCCCGGCGAAGGACCTCTGAACCCGCGCCACCCGGAACCGAACAGCGCACGCGTCCCGCTGCCGGGATGGCGACCCCCCCTTCACCTGAATGCCCGTGCCACGTTGCCCCCCGTCCGCCCCGGCCATCGCATGGAGTAGGGAACACGAGCCCGCACGGGGCCGCCGGAAGGCAGGGAAGGGCGCCATGTACGTTCGCAGCATCTACGCAACGGGTGATCCGGCCGAGCTCGCCGGAGTCGCCGAGGCGCTCCGGACCGACGGGCGCGCGCTGCTGTCGGCGCAACCGGGCTTTCGCGGGATGGGGCTGTTCGCCGACCACGAACTCGGCAAGCTCCTGGTGGGATCGTGGTGGGAGGACGAGGCCTCCCGGCAGGCCAGCTACGAGAACCTGAGCAAGCGGCGGGCCGAGATGATGGCGCCCTTCGCGCAGACCGTGGCGGTCGACAACTGGGAAGCGGCGGTGACCCGGCGCGCAGAGGAACTCAGGCCGGGCGCCGGGTTCCGGCTGGTCCGCATGGACGTCGAGCCGCCCGACATCGACCTGCTGGTGGACACGTTCCGCGACGCCTCACTGCCCAAGGTCCAGAAGGTCCCCGGACTGGCCGGCATCTCCCTGCTCGTCGACCGCGAGCGGGGCAGAGCCGCTGTCGGCGCGCTCTACACCGACCACGACGCACTCGTGGCATCGCGCGGCGCCGTCGCGGCGCTCCGCGGAGAGGCCGCGGCGAAGGCCCGAGCGACCACCAGCAGCCTTGAGGAATTCGAGGTGATCATCGCAACGGCGGTCCCCCACACCTGACCCCGCGCCCGCCGTGACCACACATTGAAGCGGAACGTTCAGCGCAGCGCTCCCACCTGCGAGAACACGGCTCTGGAAGTGGGCATCCAGCACCGAAGAAGTGGTGTACACATGGCACACTCGGTACGCTTGAGCGCATGACACAGCCGCTGCCCATAGAGTCCATCCGCGACGTGCGCGCCCACTTGGCGGAAGTCGTGGAGCGCGCGGACCGCGACGACGTGCCCACGGTCATCACGCGCCGGGGCAAGCAAGTCGCCGCCGTCGTCTCCATCGAGGTGCTGCGCAAGTACCAGGAGTGGGAAGAGCGCGAGATCAACCGGATCATCGACGAGCGCATGGCCAACCCGGCACCCGGCATCCCGATCGAGGACATCATGAGGGAGACGCTGGCGCGCGGTGAGTGAGTACCGAACCGTCTTCCGCCCCGAGGCGCAGGCCGAGCTTCGGAAGATCCCTCGCGACATGGCACTGCGCATCCTCGCCAAGCTGACCGAGCTGGAGAGCGACCCCCTCGGCTTCAACACGACCGCGCTCGTGTCGCAGCCGGAACGCCGTCGACTACGAGTCGGCGACTACCGAGTCGTCTACACGATCGACAACGGGGAGCTCGTGGTCTGGGTGGTACACGTCGGGCATCGCTCCGCCGTTTACGACACGTGACGCCGACTGATTCGACGTCGGAATATCCAGCACCCGTCCAGCACGGTGACGACGAAGGGGTCGGCTCCCGGAGGAGTCGACCCCTTCTGACCTGCCCGCTTGAAGGCTTGCCCAGCGTGCCGTAACAGGTTGCTTACACGTTGAAGCGGAACTCCACCACGTCGCCGTCCTGCATGACGTAGTCCTTGCCTTCCATGCGGGCCTTGCCCTTCGAGCGGGCCTCGGCCACCGAGCCGCATTCGACCAGGTCCGCGAAGGAGATGACCTCCGCCTTGATGAAGCCGCGCTGGAAGTCGGTGTGGATGACGCCGGCCGCCTCCGGGGCGGTGGCGCCCTTCTTGATGGTCCAGGCGCGGGTTTCCTTCGGGCCTGCCGTCAGGTAGGTCTGCAGGCCCAGCGTGGCGAAGCCGACGCGGCCCAGGGTGGCCATGCCCGGCTCGTCCTGGCCGACCGACTGGAGGAGCTCGAGGGCCTCGTCGTCCTCCAGCTCGATGAGCTCCTGCTCCAGCTTCGCGTTCAGGAAGATGGCCTCGGCCGGGGCGACCAGGGCGCGCTGCTCGTCCTTGAAGGCCTCGTCCGTCAGCTCGTCCTCGTCCACGTTGAAGACGTAGAGGAAGGGCTTCGTGGTGAGGAGGTGCAGCTCGTGGAGGAGGTCGCCCTGCTCCGTGCCCTTGGTGATGCCCTTCGAGAAGAGCGTGTCGCCCGCTTCGAGGATCTTCTTGGCCTCGACGACGGCCGCGAGGACCGCGACCTTCTCCTTCTGGAGGCGGGACTCCTTCGTCAGGCGCGGCTCGGCCTTCTCGATCGACTGGAGGTCGGCGAGGATCAGCTCGGTGTTGATCGTCTCGATGTCGTCCTTGGGCGAGACCTTGCCGTCGACGTGGACGACGTTCTCGTCCTTGAAGGCGCGGATGACCTGGCAGATCGCGTCCGACTCGCGGATGTTCGCGAGGAACTTGTTGCCGAGGCCCTCGCCCTCCGAGGCGCCGCGCACGATGCCGGCGATGTCGACGAAGTCGACCGTGGCCGGGAGGACGCGCTGGGAGCCGAAGATGCCGGCCAGGGTCGCCAGGCGGGAGTCGGGGACGCCGACGACGCCGACGTTCGGCTCGATGGTGGCGAACGGGTAGTTGGCCGCCAGCACGTCGTTCTTGGTCAGGGCGTTGAACAGGGTCGACTTGCCGACATTCGGCAGGCCGACGATTCCGATCGTGAGCGACACGTTGGCGACTTCCCGTAGCTGGAGGGGGCGGCGGCCCGGGTGTGGGCCACCGGACAGTTTACTTTCCGATGAGTGGCGGTGGATGTACGCGTGTCCGGGACCGGATCCGGCGGCTTCCCCGCCTAGTTTTGTGGGGTGGAGCAATACAGGACGCGACCGGTCCCTCACCCCCAGCGAGCGCCGAGGCCCCAGCGGCCCGTGCGGCCCCCGCGCCCCCCGGCGCAGCGCACGCGACCGGCCGCGTCCGCCGCGAGCGTCGCGCGGCGGCTGCCGCGGCCTCGGCTGACGGGGCTCGGCGGCGGGTTGTTCGCGTGCGCCGCCATGGTGCTGGTGGCCGGGTTCGCCTGGCTGCTCTTCGACTCGTCACTGTTCGTGTACGGGCTGTTGTTCCCGCCCGTCGCCGCGGCCACTGCCCTGTGGGTGCGGCCCGCCGACCTGATCACCGCGCCGATCGCCGCCCCGATCGCCTTCGCCGCCGGAGTCTGGCCCGTCTCGGGCGGCTCCGGCGGCTTCGGCGGGCAGCTGATGGGGCTGGTGTCCGCGCTGTCCCTGCACGCCGGGTGGCTGTACGCGGGGACGCTGGTCGCCGCCCTGATCGCCGTCGTGCGCAAGGCCGTGCTGATCGGGCGGCGGAGGGTTCCCCGACGCGTGCCCGGCTAGGACGTGTGGGCCGCTTTCGCGGCCATGGCGGCGCCCACGATGCCCGCGTTGTTCTGGAGCTTCGCGGGGACGATCTCCGCCCGGATGCCCTCGATCAGCGGCAGGAACTTCTCCGGCTTGCGGCTGACCCCGCCGCCGATGATGAAGAGGTCCGGGGAGAACAGCATCTCCACATGGGCCAGGTACTTCTGCAGCCGGTGCGCCCAGCGCTCCCAGCTGAGGTCCCCGTCCTCCTTGGCCTTCACCGACGCCCGCGTCTCCGCGTCGTGGCCCTTGAGCTCCAGGTGGCCGAGCTCCGAGTTCGGCACCAGGCGCCCGTCCGTGAACAGGGCGCTGCCGATGCCCGTTCCCAGGGTGAGCAGGATGACCGTGCCCAGGCGGTCGGCGCCCGCCCCGTACGTCATCTCCGCGACGCCCGCCGCGTCCGCGTCGTTGAGGACCGTCACCGGCAGACCGCCCAGCTCGCGCGAGAGGAGGCCCGCGGCGTCGGCGCCGACCCACCCCTTGTCGACGTTGGCCGCCGAGCGGGTGATCCCGTTGGTGACGACGCCCGGGAAGGTGACCCCGACCGGCCCCGACCAGGAGAAGGCGCCCACCACCTCCGCGACGCAGCCGGCCACCCCCTCGGGGGTGGCCGGATGTGGTGTCAGTACCTTGTGGCGCTCCTGTGCCAGGTCGCCCTTGGCCAGGTCCACGGGAGCGCCCTTGATCCCGGATCCGCCGATGTCCACACCCATGATCTGCATGGACATACCGTACGAAACCAGTTACTTGTCCGCGACCAGTTCGGCCGCTTCGGCGCGCAGGTCGCGGCGCAGTTCCTTCGGGAGGGAGAAGACGATCGACTCCTCGGCCGTCTTGACGATCTCCACGTCGGCGTAGCCGCGGGCGGCCAGCCACTCCAGGACCTCCTCGACCAGCACCTCCGGCACCGAGGCGCCCGAGGTCAGGCCGACCGTGGTGACGCCCTCCAGCCAGGCCTCGTCGATCTCGCTCGCGAAGTCGACGAGGTGGGCGGCCTTGGCGCCGGCGTCCTTGGCGACCTCGACCAGCCGGATGGAGTTCGAGGAGTTCTTCGAGCCGACCACGATGACCAGGTCGGAGTCGGCGCCCATCACCTTGACGGCGGCCTGACGGTTCGAGGTGGCGTAGCAGATGTCGTCGCTGGGCGGGGAGACGAGCAGCGGGAACTTCGTCTTCAGCGCGTCGACCGTCTCCATGGTCTCGTCGACGGAGAGGGTGGTCTGGGAGAGCCAGACGACCTTGGACTCGTCGCGGACCTCGACCTTGGCCACGTCCTGCGGGCCGTCGACGATGGTGATGTGGTCCGGGGCCTCGCCGGAGGTGCCGATGACCTCCTCGTGGCCCTCGTGGCCGATGAGGAGGATGTCGAAGTCCTCGTTCGCGTAGCGGATCGCTTCCTTGTGCACCTTGGTGACGAGCGGGCACGTGGCGTCGATCGTCGCGAGCTTGCCGCGCGCCGCCTCCTCGTGCACCACCGGCGCCACGCCGTGCGCGGAGAACATCACGATGTTGCCCGCGGGCACCTCTTCGGTCCGCTCGACGAAGATGGCGCCCTTCTTCTCCAGGGTCTGCACGACGTACTTGTTGTGCACGATCTCGTGCCGGACGTACACCGGCGCACCGTACTGCTCGAGGGCTTTCTCGACGGCGATCACGGCTCGGTCCACGCCCGCGCAGTAGCCGCGGGGCGCGGCGAGCAGGACACGGCGGGAAGCGGAAGCAGGGGCGGGAGCAGTCATGTGCTCCATCGTACGGGGGTCTTCAGCAGGCCGTACGTCCCCCGTTCGGCACACACTTGCCGGGAAGATCAGAAGAAACGTCCCGACAGTCACCCGGAGGACTGATGGCGTCCGCTACGGATTCCGGCAACGCCGCGCCCAGAGGTGCCGATGGGGGTGCGACCACCACCCTGCGGCGGAATCTCGGCTTCCGGGATCTGGTCGTCTACGGGCTGCTCTTCATCGCCCCGATGGCCCCGGTCGGGGTGTTCGGCACCCTCGACGCGAAGTCGCACGGCGCCGTCGCCCTGGTCTACCTCGCCGCGACCGTCGCGATGGCGTTCACGGCCTTCTCGTACGCGCAGATGGTGCGCGTCGCCCCGCAGGCCGGCTCGGTCTTCACCTACGCCCGCAAGGGCCTGGGCGAGGGGGCGGGGCTGATCGCCGGGTGGATGGCGATGCTCGACTACCTGCTGATCCCGGCGGTCGCGTACCTGTTCTCGGGGATCGCGATGAACGCGCTGGTGCCGGAGGTCTCCCGGTGGGTGTGGACGGCGCTGGCGGTGGTCGTGACCACCGGCCTCAACCTGTGGGGCGTACGGACGGCCGCGCGGGTCGGTTTCGCCGTGCTGGCCATGGAGGTCCTGGTCCTGCTGGTCTTCCTGGTGGCGGCGGTGACGGTGCTGGTCCGGGACGGGGCGCAGCGCGGGCTGCTCTCCCCGCTGACGGGCGACGGTTCGCTCGGCTTCAGCGTGGGCGCGGTGCTCACGGCGGTGTCGGTGGCGGTGCTGTCGTACCTGGGCTTCGACGCGATCGTCTCCTTCGCGGAGGAGGTGACGGGGGGCTCCCGGCGGGTGGCGCGGGCGGTGCTGTTCTGCCTGGGGCTGGCGGGTGCGCTGTTCATCGCGCAGACCTATCTGGTGGCGCTGCTCAGCCCGGTCTCCTCGGCGGAGCTGGCGGCCGATCCGGGGTTGCAGGGCCCGGCCTTCTACAACGCCGTGGAGGCCTCGATCGGCTCCTGGCTGCACGACCTGGTGGCGATCAGCAAGGCCATCGGGGCGGCCTTCGCGGCGCTGGCCGGGCAGGCGGCGGCGGGCCGGCTGGTGTTCGCGATGGCCCGCGAGGGGCGGCTGCCGAGGGCGCTGGCGCGGACCTCGGACGGCACTCCGCGGGTGGCTCTGGTGGTGGCGGCGACGGTCACGCTGGTCGCCGCGCTGTGGGCGGCCGGTCGCGACGACGGGCTGGACCACCTGGTCTCGGTGGTGGACGTGGGGGCGCTGGTGGCGTTCACGCTGCTGCACGCGTCGGTGGTCGGCTGGTTCGTGGTCAAGCGGCGCGAGGGGCCGCCGAACTGGTGGAAGCACCTGGTCATGCCGGTGCTGGGTGCGGTGGTGACGGTGGCGGTGATCGTCGAGGCCTCGTGGGCGGCGCAGGTGGTGGGGGCGGTGTGGCTGGGGGTGGGCCTGTGCGTGCTGCTCGCGCAGCGCGGGCGCCGGTCACCGTAGCCGGGGCTCCGCCCCCGCACCGCGCGCCTCCCGCGGGGTGGCGTGGTCTTGCCGGGCGCGGCACCGTTCCGGGGGCGCTGCCCCCGCGCCGCGCGCCTCCCGCGGGGTGGCGTGGTCTTGCCGGGCGCGGCACCGCTGCCGGGGCTCCGCCCCGGACCCCGCGCCTCAAACGCCGGCGGGGCTGGAGGGTGTCCTGGAGCGGGACCGGCCGGGTTGGGGCGGGGGCCCTCCGGAGTGTCTCCTCGTCCTCGCGCCTGCGGGCACCGCGAGAGGAGTCGGGGTGGTTGCGCGCTCGTCCTGCGGGGACCCTCCTGCGGACCCCCACCCCAACAGCACGATCCCGCCCCGGCCGGGCAGGGCCTTGCCGGACTGTCGGAGCGGGGGCACGGTGGGGCGTCCCCGCAGGACGAGCGCGCAACCAGCCTCAGCGGTTTCACGGTGCCCGCAGGCGCGAGGACGAGGAGACGCCCCGCCGGGACACCGCGCAGGACCCGCACGACCGAGGCCCCGAAAGGCAAAACCCAGCCCCTCCGGCGATTGAGGAGCGGGGGCGCGGGGGCGGAGCCCCCGAAACGGCGCCGCACCCGGCACGACCAGGGGCACCACGACCAGCCCCTCCGGCGATTGAGGAGCGGGGTCCGGGGCGGAGCCCCGGCAACGGACCCGCACCGGACAGCGGGCACCAGCCAACCTCCAGCCCCGCCGGAGGCGAGAGGCGCGGGGCCAGCGCCCCCGGAACGGCGCCGCACCCGGCAGCCCAACCGCACCGCACCGCACCGCACCCCGCGCCGCTACGTGTCCAAGTGGCCCGTGTCGTTCCAGCGCTCCAGCGCAGGGGCCCCGTACGCCCAGCCCAGGACCGACAGCGACGTCGGGTCCAGCCGGATCCGCGCACCGAAGGAGACGTCGAAGCCGAGCCAGCGCGCGGCCAGCGTCCGCAGGATGTGGCCGTGCGCGAAGACGAGGACGTCCCGCTCGGCCGAACGGGCCCACGCGACCAGCTCGTCCGCCCGCGCCCCCACGTCGGCGACCGACTCGCCGCCGGGGACGCCGTCGCGCCAGATCAGCCAGCCGGGCCGGACCGCCTGGATCTCGGCCGGGGTCATGCCCTCGTAGTCGCCGTAGTCCCACTCCATCAGCGCGTCCCACGGATCGGCCTGCGCACCGAAGCCCGCCAGGTCGCAGCTCTCGCTCGCGCGGACGAGCGGGCTCGTGCGGACCTCCACGCCCGGCAGGCCGTTCCACGGCGCACGGGCCAGCCGCTCGCCGAGCAGCTTCGCGCCCTGGCGGCCCTCCTCCAGCATCGGCACGTCCGTGCGTCCTGTGTGCTTGCCGAGCTTGGACCACGCCGTCTGGCCGTGACGGGCCAGCAGGATGCGGGGGGCCATGTGAGTTCTCCCGGTTATACGGCTGTTGAGGCAATTGGAACGATTCCAGCGTCCGTACATCATCCCACCGCCGTTTTCCGGACGAAGCCCGCGATTGTCAGTGGCGGATGGGACACTTCCGCGGGTGAGCTCTTACCCGCCCAGCAGCCCTGCGCAGCCGACCACACTGCGGCAGCGGCTCGCCGGTCTGCGCGGCCCCGCCGTGCCCCCGCGCCCGCTCGACGCCCGGGCGCTGGCCGCGCTCGCCGCCAACCCCGGCTGCGGCCGACGCGCCCTGCTCGACGGCGCGGGAGTGGACAAGACCGTCCTCGCCTCCGCCCTCGGTTCGCCCGCCGCCTTCGGGCAGTCGCAGTTCGCCATCGTGCGCGGCAACTCCTTCGAGGCCAAGGTCAAGGGCGACGGCGGCGCCGAGCTGCTGCGACTGGTGTACGAGCACCTCGGCGCGGGCGCCGAACCGCCCGGCCGGGACGCCCTCGTCCCCGATCTGGCCGCCGCCGGCCCCGAGGGCCGCGCCGCCCGGACCGCGCTCGCCCTGCGCGAGGCGACCGGCGCCGGGACCTGGACGCTGCTGGACCACCCCATGCTGGCCCTGGAGGTGGCGGGCTCCCCCGCCTACCTGGAGCCGGACGCCGTCGTCGTCCACCCCGACGGCCGCTGGACCGTCGTGGAGATCAAGTCGTTCCCGATGATCGACGGATCCGCGGACGCCGCGAAGGTGGGCGCCGCCGCCCGACAGGCCGCCGTGTACGTCCTGGCCCTGGAGAAGACCGCCCGGAAGCTGCCCGGCGCCGAGGTCGGGCACACCGTGCTGCTGGTCTGCCCGAAGGACTTCTCCAACCTGCCCACCGCCTCCGCCGTCGACATCCGCCGCGAGCGCTCCGTGACGCTGCGCCAGTTGGAGCGGCTGACCCGGGTCGACGAGTTGGCCGCCGCGCTCCCCGAGGGCCTCACCTTCGACCCGGCGCGCACCGCCGAGGAGCTCGCCGAAGCCGTGGCCGCGGTGGACGCCTCGTACGCCCCCGAGTGCCTGGCCGCCTGCGAGCTGGCCTTCCACTGCCGGGAGCGGGCCCGAGCCGCCGGTGAGGTGACCGCGCTGGGTCGTTCCGTACGAGGTGAGCTGGGCACGCTGACCACCATCGAGGCGGCCCTCGCGGCGGCCGCCGCCGGGGCGGGCCCCGAGGGCGATCCGACGGCCGAGGCCCTGCGCCACGCGGCCCGGCTGCGCGCCGAGGCCCTGGAGGAGGCCGCCGCCCGCCCGCCGTACGACCTGCCGGAGACCCCCGAATGCCCCTGCTGAACACCCTGGCCCGGCTGGAGGCCGTCCGCGCGGGCCGCGCCCAGCCGCTCGCGACCGTGCGCCACCGGCACCTGAGCGAGAACCCGCTGGTCTTCGTGCCGCTGACCACCGCCGGTGAGGCCGGCGCCCCGCTGGGCGCGATGGTCGGCACGGACCGGCACGAGCCGCGCGTCTTCGTGATACCCCAGCCGCGCGACCGCGACCTGCGCTGGGCGTTCCTCGCGGACCTGGCCGTGCACGTGCTGGACCACATCGACGGGTACGCGGACGCCGTGGAGCTCGTCGAGCGCAACGAGACCGACCCCGAGACGGGGAAGCGGTCCAAGGTCGAGGCCGAACTGTGCCTGGACGCGCCGCAGCTGATCGTGCCGAGCCGGGCGGGCATCGAGTACGTCCGGCTGCTGGGGCGGTCGATGCGTTTCCGGCGTACGGCCGAGGAGGATCCGGAGAATCCGTATCCGGCCCCGGCCCGGGTGCCGCTGCTGGGGCGCTGGTTCACGCACCTCGCCGAGCGTTCGCGGGTGCCCGGTTCCTCGCTGCTGCTGTCGGCGACGGATCTGCTGTCCCGGCACTGGGCGACCGGCCAGAGCAACCTGGAGGACCAGCACCTGGCCGCCCTCCTGGCCTGGATCGCGCCCCCGGAGGGCGAATCCGGTGCCGTGGCGGCGGAGCGGGCCGAGCTGGCCCGGGACCGCGACGGCCGGCTGCTGGTCCCGCCCGCCGGTCCGGCCACCGACCCGGCTTTCGACAACAAGCTGCTGGCCCCGGCGATGGCCCGCTACGACGCCGCGCGCACGGCCCTCGCGACGGGGCCCGGGGACGACGACCGTGAAGTGCGCATGGCCGAACGGGCCGTGCGCCGGCTGGTCGTGGACCAGATGTCGAGCACGTGGTGGAGCACGTGGGCGGCGATCGACCTGGCCCGCACGCTGCCGCCCGGCGAGCGGGCCGAGGAGCGCTGGACGCGCGACCGCTGGTCGTACACGGGCCACCGGGACCGCGTACGGGCGGGCGAACCGCCGCAGCCGCGCCACGACGACGCGGTGACGGCGGCTCAGAAGCTGGCCACGCGCGAGACCGAGCAGGTGCGGCTCGACGCCCAGGAGGCGTTGGACGACCCCCTGGTCATGGCGGGCCGGAGGCTCTCCGGCGAGGCCTTCGCCGGTGAGGTCACCGACGTGGTGATGGAGTGGACGGACTCGAAGCGGCCGAGCCCGCGCCCCCTGGTGACGGTGGCCACCGAGGACCGGCCCGGGCTCGGCGAGGGGGGCGGCGGAAAGGTGTTCCGCTCGTTGGACGGGCGTCCGCAGTCGGCGCGGTTCGTGCGGTACGAGGGCGAGGGCCTGGTCGTGCTGCGGCTGCTCGACAAGATGGGCCGCGGCCGAGATCCGGAACCGGGCTCGGTGCCGGAGAAGGGCGACCGGGTGTGCTGGACGCTCTTCGAGCACGACGCGCGCGGCGGCCCCCGGCTGCCGGACCCGGAGCAGACCCCGTGGACGCACGGCGGCCCTCCGGGACACCTGACCGCCCCCGCGCTGCCCGACTCCGTGACCGACGAGGACCTGCTGTGACCGCGAACGACTCCTCCGCGGCCTTCGACCCGGGGGCCGCGGCCGCCGAGGCGACCGCCGCCATCCTGCGCGACACCCTGTACGGGGCCGAGCGGGGCGTGGTCGTCGACTCCCCGCCCGGTGCCGGCAAGTCCACGCTCGTGGTCCGGGCGGCCCGGGAGCTGGCCGCGGCCGGGCGCCGGCTGATGGTGGTGGCGCAGACCAACGCCCAGGTCGACGACCTGGTGCTGCGGCTCGCCGACAAGGACCCGGAGCTGAAGGTCGGCCGGCTGCACAGCAGCGACGGTGACGCCTACGACCCCGCGCTGCGCGAGCTCCCCTCGGTCACCCTGTCCGCCAAGCCGGGTGACCTGGCCGAACTGCCCATCACCATCTCCACGGCGGCGAAGTGGGCCTACGTCAAGGACACGGAGCCCTGGGAGCACGCGATCGTCGACGAGGCGTACCAGATGCGCTCCGACGCGCTGCTGGCCGTGGCGGGCCTGTTCGAGCGGGCGCTGTTCGTGGGCGACCCGGGACAGTTGGACCCCTTCAGCGTGGTCGGCGCCGAGCAGTGGGCGGGGCTTTCCTACGACCCGTCCGCCTCGGCCGTGTCCACCCTCCTCGCGCACAACCCGGGGCTGCCGCAGCACCGGCTCCCGGTGTCCTGGCGGCTCCCGGCGTCGGCCGCGCCGCTGGTCTCCCGCGCCTTCTACCCGTACACGCGGTTCCGCAGCGGTACGGGCCCGGGAGAGCGCCGGCTCTCGTACGGGGTCCCCTCGGACGGCTCCGGCCCGGACCGGGTTCTGGACGAGGCCGCCGAGTCGGGCTGGGGGCTGCTGGAACTGCCGGCCCGGCACACCCCGCGCACCGACCCGGAGGCGGTGGCGGCGGTGGCCCTGGTGGTGCGCCGCGCGCTGGACCGCGGGACGGTCACCACCGACGAGCAGTCCCCGGACCCCACTCCCCTGACCGCCGACCGGATCGCGGTCGGCACCGCCCACCGCGACCAGGCGGCCGCGGTCCGCGCCGCCCTGTCGGCCCTCGGGGTCACGGGCGTCACGGTGGACACCGCGAACCGCCTCCAGGGCCGCGAGTACGACCTCACGGTGGTCCTGCACCCCCTGTCGGGCCGCCCGGACGCCACGGCCTTCCACCTGGAGACGGGCCGCCTGTGCGTCCTGGCCTCCCGCCACCGCCACGCCTGCGTGGTCGTGGCCCGCGCGGGCATAGCGGAGCTCCTGGACGACCATCCGTCGACGGAGCCGGTGCAGCTGGGGGTGACGGTGAAGTTCCCGGACGGCTGGGAGGCCAACCACTCGGTCCTGGCCCACCTGGCGGAACACCGCGTGAGCTGGCGGCCCTAGGGCGACTGCCGGACCCGCTACCGGGGCGTCTTGCGTTCGGCGCCGAGGCGGATGCGGAGGGTCTCGCCGACCTCGGCGAGGACGCCGAGCTGTTCCGGGGTCAGGATGTCGATCAGGTGGCGGCGCACCGATGCGACGTGGAGCGGGGCGGCCGTGGTGATCGTCTCGACGCCGGCCGCGGTGAGGACCACCTCCGCGCCCCGGCCGTCGGCGGCCACGTCCTCGCGGCGGACGATGCCGCGCTGCTCCATCCGGGTGAGCTGGTGCGACAGCCTGCTGCGCGACCAGTGCATCATTTCGGCCAGTTTGCTGATCCTCATCCGGTGGCCGTCCGTGGAACCGAGCACGGACAGGACGTCGTAGTCCGCCTCGGAAAGGGCGCTGTCCTGGCTGAGATCGCGCGCGATCTCCGCGTTGACCAGCGGGAACATCCGACGCCAGGCGTACCAGGCGTCCTGCTCGGGCTCCGTGAGCCAGCGCGGCGGCTCGGATGCGGGGGTCATGTCCGCACTCTAGCCAGATCGATGACACATCATCTACCTGGTTGACACATCACCCATCTCCGGGTTTTATAGGTGACACGTCAACAAACAACGGCGCCGACCGATCGGGAGTTCCACACCGTGACCCGCCTGCACGTCATCTCCGCAGCCACCCGCCCCACCTCCTCCGGCCGCCCGCTCGCCCAGTGGGTCGCCGAGCAGGCCCGCAGCCGCGGCGACTTCGAGGTCACCCCCGTCGACCTCGCCGAGATCGCACTGCCCTTCCTGGACGAGCCCGAGTACGCCTCCAGCGGCGTCTACACCCACCAGCACACCAAGGACTGGAGCGCGCTGATCGACTCGGCGGACGCCCTGCTCTTCGTGCTGCCGATGTACAACGGCGGCTTCACCGCCCCCTTCAAGAACGCCATCGACTTCCTCTACAACGAGTGGAAGGGCAAGCCGGTAGGCATCGTCAGCTACAGCGCGGGCCCCACGGGCGGCGTCCCGGCCGCCCAGATGCTGCTGCCGGTGCTCACCCAGCTGGGCATGGTGCCCGCCGAGCGCTCCGTGGCGGTCCCGGGCATCCCGAAGCTGGTCGGGCCGGACGGGTTCCAGGCTCCCGAGGGGCTCGCGGACGAGCTGACCGGCGTACTCGACGACGTGGCGCTGCTGGCCGCGCAGCGGGCTGCCGAGGCCGTGTCGGCCTGACCGGCGCGCGGCCCCTCCGTGCGCCCTTGCGGGGCGTTGGACAATGGACGGTGGCCCGGAAAGCATTCGCACGCGCAGCAGGAGGACACGCATGGCAGAGCCAGAGCGGACCGAGCGGAGGCTGCGGCCCGCGCCGCTGCTCTTCGAACCGTCCGAGGTCGTGGCGGATCCGGAGCACTTCTTCGACCTGGAGTCGATAGAGGACCCTCGGGAGCTGCTCGCCCGTGCGACGGAGCTGACTCTGGCGTTCCGGGCCGCGCAGGAGCGCGCGGTGGAGTTCCAGGCGGTGGCCGCGGCGCAGCTGGCGGACCCCCGGCGGTTCGACCGGATGTCCCCGGCGGCCATCGCCGAGCGGGCGGAGTGGACCGAGGACTACGCCCGCAAGATGATCGAATTCGGCGAGTCGCTGCAGCGCCCCGAGACCCCGTAGCGCTCCGGGCCGAACCGCCGCGCGGGGCCTCCTGGGACGCCGCCCCGGACCCCGCGCCTCAAACGCCGGAGGGGCTGGACCGCGCCGCTGCGCGGCAATCCGGCCGCAGCGGTGCACGTCCGCGCCGCGCGCGCCTCCAGGTCGCCACCGGCCGACTCCAGCCCCGCCAGGGGGGCACCCCCCAGCGGCAGCAGGGGGAGCTTGAGGCGCGGGGTCCGGGTCCGAGCCCCGGCAGCGGCGCCGCGGCCGACCCCGAACGCCGCCGGCCGAGCGCAGCGGACCGGCAGCGGACTGGCATATGCGGGGCGCAACATACACCCGCACCCCCCGCCCCGTCCCCGTTTCCGGTAACTCCCGGAGAGCGGAACATCACACCGGGTAGACCTGGCGTCATGACTCCCGGCTGCCCCGCACTCGAAGTGGACGTACGTACCGCGCCCGCCACCCACGTCACCCCGCAGGGCGCGCACTGGCTCGCCTCCGCCAGTGCGCATCCGGGGCTGACCCTCGCGGCGTGGCAGGCGCGGCCCGCGTCGCCCGCCGCGCTGCCGTGCGGGGTGGCCTTCGACGTCGTCAACGTGCCGCTCGTGGTCGGGCGCCGGATCCTGGACCTGCTCTGGGCCGAGGGGCCCGGCTGCGGGCCGGTCGCCGTGCACCGGGGGCGGATGCTGCTGTTCGCCTCGCCCGGCACCGCCCACCGGCTGCCCGCGCTGCTGGCGTGGGAGGAGTGGGGAGGTTCGCGCACCGTCCCGGCGCCGCTCTGCCACGGGCGGGGCGACGCCGTCACCGTGCCCCCGCTGGCCACCGCGGCCGGTCCTTCGCGCTGGCTGGTGGCCCCCGATTCCCGTACTCCCTGGCTGCCCGGACCCGACGCCCTGCTGTGGGCTTTCGTCCGCGCCGCCCGAGCTGCGGATATCGATTTTTAGTTCCGCGGAACCTCCTGGTAATGTCTACGACGTCAGCAAGCGCCGCTAGCTCAGTTGGTTAGAGCAGCTGACTCTTAATCAGCGGGTCCGGGGTTCGAGTCCCTGGCGGCGCACAGACGGAAGAAGGCCCCCACTCCTCGGAGTGGGGGCCTTCTTCGTTCGCGTGGCCGTGCGGGTGGCCGTTCGGGCGGTCGCTCAGGTGGTGATCTTCACCGTGTACGCGCCCGACGGCGTGCGGTCCGCGACCTCGATCCTGATCCGCTCCCCCGGCACGGTGTACGACTCGCCCACCTCCAGCGGGGCGTCGGCGAGCGGTGGGTACACCGAGTGCTCCCAGCAGGCCTCCGTTCGCGGATGCCCGTCCAGCACTTCGATCGGGCCGCCGCCCGACGCCGCCTCGTTGCGCACCCGGTAGACGAGGACGCCTTCCGTGCAGGTGTTCCCGTCGTTGCCGGCGGAGCCCCGCGCCTCGACGGCGATCGCGCTGCCGGGGCCCGTACGGATCACCGCGAGCCGGGTCCCGCCCGTGCTCCCGCCCGGCGGGATCTGGGACAGCGGTTGCAGGGTGTGCAGCGAGGAGCCCGACTGCACGCAGTCCACCTGGGAGGCGTCCAGCCAGCCCAGCTTCCACTTGTGCCAGGCGAAGAGGTCGGGGGCCATGCCGAACTGGCTGCCCATGACGTCCCAGTCGCCGACGTACGTGTCCCAGTCGCCCTTGCCGTCCGTGGGCCGGTGGTAGAGGTCGGGCAGGTCGAAGACGTGGCCGGTCTCGTGCGCCAGTACGTTGCGGTCGGGCGGGTGGCGTTCGAAGACGGTGACGATCCGCCGCAGCTCCGCGCCGTCCGCGACGATCGGCTGCTCGAAGTTGACGACCTTCGTGGCGTCGGAGTCCACGCCGGGCGCCTCCGGGTCGGCGACGAAGTAGACGACGTCGTACTTGGAGAAGTCCACCTCGGCGTCGGCGACGGCGACCGCGTCGCGCAGGTAGGCCGCCCGGTCCTCGGGGGCCCAGTCGCGCCTTATCCCGTACGCGGTAGACGGTTTCGGCATCCGGATCCAGCTCTTCTGCGGGTGCGGGACCAGGTGGAAGCGGCCGTACGAGGCCTGCTCGAAGAAATCGCTGGTGGCCGGGAAGTAGTCGGCCGTGATCTGCGAGGGCGTCAGGGCCGCGCGGTGGTCGGGGAACGAGAGGAAGACCATCACCGCGTTGAGGGTGCGCTCGGGCTTGGGGTAGGCGCCGTTCCACGAGTCCAGGCCGAGGGAGTGGTGGGCCGCGGTACGGGTCAGCGCGCACGGGCCGGCCCCGGAGTCGGCGACCGCGGGGCCCGCGACGAGCGACATGGCGGCGAGTGCCGACAGCGAGGTGAGCGCGGCAGCCGCACTGCGGAGGCGGGAGCGGTCCACTCCCCCGGGTGTCTGCTGTCGCGGCACATCGACCTCCGGTGGTGGATTCCTACCCTCTCGTCCCACCTTGAGGCGATTGTCTTACTAATGCCTCGTTCCGCTGCCCCACAAGAGTGAGCGGTACGGCAAGTCGGTGACCCCCGGACTTCACGCCGCCACCTACAGAACGTCACGACCGATCACACGAGATCAGCAGGGGCCTCCGCACGCTCACAGCCGCGCAGAAACGATCGCCCGGCCTTTGGCCAACACTTCGTCATCACACCGAACCACCGCCCTCCGCACGGCGACGCCGCTGGATAGGGCCTCCCGGCTGCCTCTATGATCGGCACACTTTCCTGCACGGACACCCACACGCACTGCGGGAGCCAACGGTGAGCGGAACCCCAGAAGGAACCGGTTCGGCGGCCGACAGCATCCGCTCGGCCGTCACGGAGCGTCACCCGGCCGTGTCGGCGACGGCGAGCCCGCCCCGCGCCGAGGCCGAACGGCGCGACTACCGGGCCGCCTTCAACGCGGCCCACCTGCCCATGGCCGTCGTCGACCGCGACGGCTACGTCGTCACCGCCAACCAGGCCTTCGCCGGCCTGCTCGGCGCCGAGCCGCACGAACTCGCCCAACGGTGCGCCGCCGACCTGGTCGACCTGGCCGCGGAGGCCCGCACCTGGGCCGCGTACCAGGAGGTGCTCCGCGGGCGGCAGGCCCGGCTGCGCTGCACCCGGCGCCTCAAGCACCCCGACGGGCACTCGATGTGGACCGAGGTCACGCTCGGCCCCGTACCCGGCACCGGCGACGTCCTGCTGTCCGTCGCCGACATCAGCGACCGGCGCGACCTCCAGGCCCGGCTGCGCCACCTCCAGATGCACGACCCCGTCACCCGGCTGCCCAACCGGGCGCTGTTCTTCGAACGGCTCTCCCACGCCCTGGAGGCCTCCTCGTACGAGTACGGAGGCGGCACCGGCCGGATCGGGCTCTGCTACCTGGACCTCGACGGCTTCAAGGCCGTCAACGACACCCTCGGCCACCGCGTCGGCGACCGGCTGCTGACCGCCGTCGCCACCCGGCTGACCCAGTGCGCCGACCAGTCCGGATACGGGCGCACGGGCGGCCACCTCGTGGCGCGGCTCGGCGGCGACGAGTTCGCCCTGCTCGTGGAGGACTCCACCGGCACCGAGCAGCTCGCCGAGCTGGCGCGGAGCGTACTGGCCGCCGTACAGGAGCCGTTCGACCTGGCCGGGCAGCGCCTTTCGGTCTCCGCTTCCATCGGGGTGGTGGAGCGGGCCACGGCCGGGACCTCGGCGACCTGCCTGATGCAGGCCGCCGACACGACCCTGTACTGGGCCAAGGCGGACGGCAAGGCCCGCTGGACCCTCTTCGACCCTGAGCGCAACGCGCACCGCATGACGCGGCAGGCGCTCTCCTCCACCCTGCGGCCGGCGGTGGAGCGCGGGGAGTTCGCGCTGGAGTACCAGCCGCTGGTGGACCTGGAGAGCGGGGCGGTGCGGGGCGTCGAGGCCCTGGTGCGCTGGAACCACCCGCAGTTCGGCACGTTGACGCCGAATCGGTTCATCGGGATCGCCGAAGAGGACGGATCCATCGTCCAGTTGGGCCGGTGGGTGCTGCGCACGGCCTGCCGGCAGGCGCGGCGCTGGCAGATCGAGCAGCCCAGCGACGCACCGGTCTTCGTCTCGGTCAACGTCGCGGTGCGCCAGGTGTGGGACTCAGACCTGGTGGGCGACGTCGCGGAGATCCTCGCCGAGACGGGCCTGGCGCCGCAGCTGCTCCAGTTGGAGCTGACCGAGTCGGCGGTGATGGGCTCGGCGGGGCGTCCGCTCCAGGCGCTCCAGGCCCTCAGCGACATGGGCGTCCGCATCGCCATCGACGACTTCGGCACCGGCTACTCGAACCTCGCCTACCTCAGCCGGCTGCCGGTCTCGGTCCTGAAGCTGGACGGCTCCTTCGTCCGCGGTTTCCGCTACGAGGAGGGCACCCACCCGAACCCGGCCGACGAGACCATCGTCGAGGCCCTGGTGCAGCTCGCGCACCGGCTCGGCCTCACCGTCACCGCGGAGTGCGTGGAGACCGCCGGCCAGGCGGCCCGGCTGCGGCGCGTCGGCTGCGACACGGGCCAGGGTTGGCTGTACTCGCGTGCGGTCCCGCCGGACGCCATCGCCCGCATGATCGGCCGCCAGGCCGCCGAGGCGGCGGCCACGGCCTCCGCCACCACCTCGGCCACCGCCTCCGCTTCCGCTTCCACAGAACAGGACGGGCCCGCCCCGCACCCCCTGGTCTGACGCGCCTCCAGCCCCTCCTGTAACAAAACAAAACGAAACGGAATCCATCAGTCATCGCGGGACAACCGACTTAGGGTGAAAAGGATTCATTCGCTCAGGTAATCGAACAGCGAATGTCTTCACGACTCTTCGACCAAGGGGGAACCATGAACCCGACCCGCGCCGCGCTCGTCCTGGCCTCCGCCGCACTCGCTCCGGCACTGCTGCTCTCCACCCCGTCCTTCGCCGCCACCGCGGCCCCGGCCACCGGCACGGTCACCGCCCCGTACTGCGGGACCACGGCCAAGGTGGGCACCAAGGACTCGGACAACGCCTTCGCCATCATCAAGCTGCTGACCGACCCCAACTGCGGCAAGGCGGTGCGGCGCGAGGCCAACACGGCCCTGTCGGGCACCCCGGCCGACCGGGTCGCCTTCCTGACCACCGGCCTCGCCGTCGCCCAGGACGAAGACAACAAGGTCGCCATCCTCCGGATCCTCGCGGGCAAGCCGGGCAGGGGGGTGACCCGCGAGGCGAACAAGGCCCTGAGCGGCACCGCCGCCGACCGGGCCGCCTTCCGGAAGACGGGCCTCCGGCTCGCCCAGGCCGAGGACGACCGCGTCACCGTCGCGCGCATCCTGGCCCGCCCGGGCATCAGCGACGCCCTGCGCGCCGCGGCCAACAAGGCCATGGACGGCACCCCGGAGGAGCTCCGCCACTTCGTGACGGTCGGCCAGTACCAGGTCTGACCGGACCGCCCGCGCACGACCGCCCCCGGCCTCGTGAAGAGGACGGGGGCGGTCGGCGCTCGGCGCGGGGTGGGGGGCGATCAGCAGGCGCCGAGGTCCTTCCAGACACCCCATTCACCGGTGGTGCCCGGCGTCTCGTTCTGCGTCCACCACTGGGCCTTGTACTTGCGGCCGTTGTACGAGACCTCCTGGCCGCCCGTGTAGACCGTGCCGGCGACGTACGCCGGGGTCGACCCGCAGCCGGTGGGCGGCGTGGTGGTCGGGGGCGTGGTGGTCGGCGGGGTCGTGGTGGGCGGAGTGGTCGTCGGCGGGGTGGTGACCGGCGGCTGCGTGGCTCCGCCGAGGGCGTCCGAGATCTGGTTCAGCAGCGTGGTGTTGTTGTCCAGGCCGAGCAGGGAGTACATCATCGCTCCGGCCAGGCCGCGCTGCTTGCCGTAGTCGACCCGGGCCTGGATGGACTTCTGGTTGAGGCCGGTGAAGAACTCGCCGTCCTTGTAGAAGTACGAGGCCTTGGCCTGGTCGTCCCAGAAGGTGGCCGCCGGGTTGTCGACGATCCCGCCGAGCTCCTTGTACATCGCGATGCCGGCCTGCTGGCTGGTCGGCCGGGCACCGGAGGCCTGGGTGGCCGGCTGGGCGAGGCCGTTGGTGGTGCCGGGCGCGACGCCCTTCCAGCCGCGGTAGTAGAACTCGTAGCCCAGGGTCAGCTTGTTGGCGGGGAAGCCGCCCGTGATGCCGTAGGCCGGGTTGCCGTCGATCCAGGAGTCGATGGCGTTGTCGATGCTGTACTTCTCGGTGCCCGGGGCGATCGGGTCGGTGGGGTCGGCCGCCGAGGGCTGGAGCGGGGACTGGTGGTACGTCGGCCCGTCGCCGTCCCAGGCGCCGTGCATGTCGTAGGTCATGATGTTCGCGTAGTCGAGGTACGCGCCGATCTTGTCCGTCTCGATGTACTTGATCTTGTCCTGGCCGGCCGGGAGGGCCGAGGTCAGGAGGTACTTCTTGCCGCCGTTGGCCGCGCCGTAGGCGTCGAGCTGCTCGCGGAACTCCTTGAGCAGGAGGGTGAAGTTCTGCTTGTCCTCGGGGGCGTAGTGGTTGCCGAGGTGGCCGCCCGACGAGCCCGGGTACTCCCAGTCGATGTCGATGCCGTCGAAGATCCCGGCCGCGCTGCCGGCGCCGCCGTAACCACCCTCGACCGGCAGGTTGCCCTTGATGTACTGGTCGATGCAGGAGGAGACGAGCTTCTTGCGGGAGGCGTCGGTCTTGGCCGCGTCGCTGAAGTACTTCGAGTACGTCCAACCGCCGAGCGAGATGTTGATCTTCAGGTGGGGGTACTTGGCCTTCAGCTGCTTGAACTGGTTGAAGACGCCGACGATCGGCTGGTCCCACTTGTCGGCGACCCCGCTGACGCTGTCCGCGGCGCTGAAGGACTTCTGGTAGTCGGCGTACGAGTCGCCCGCGCCGTCACCGGCGTTGGGGTTGTTGTCGTCGCCCGCCGCCTTGTTCGCCTCGAAACAGGTGAGGTTGGTGGGGTGGATGTTCCCGAAGGAGTAGTTGATGACGTCCAGCTTGCCCGCTATGCCACGCGTGTCGAGGTGCTTGGGATAGAAGGCGTTCCCGTACACGCTCCACTGGTCGTAGTAGGCGATCTTCACGCCACCGCTGCTCGCGGTGGTGGCGGCATCGGCGGCCTGGGCGGCGCCGCCGAGTCCCGCGAAGGCCGCCAGCGATCCGGCGGCCAGCGCGACCGTGGCGGCGGCCGCGACGAGGGGTTTACGGATGTGCATGAACTCGCTCCGTGGGGGTGGGAGGGGAACGCAGTGGATCGGGTGGGAGAAGTGATAGCGATCGGCTCGCGTCCGCGTCAATGGTTTGGACCAAAGAAGGACTAGACCACTCTCCGCGCAAATCCCCTCGTCAGAGACCTGAGAGCACGTCAAAAACCGCTCGCCACCCCGGGTGACGAGCGGTTTAAGGCTCTCTTCAGGCACCGCCCCGCAAGGTTTCGGCAACAAACCAGCCGAACTCCGTTCCCATGCGGTCAACCAGCGGCAGGACCCTGCGGCTCCATCCCGTACGCATCTGCGACGAGCTCGTACGAGCGCAACCGGGCCTCCCCGCCATGGGCGTTGGCGGTCAGCATCAGCTCGTCCGCGCCCGTGCGCTTCGCCAGGCCGTCGAGACCGTCCCGGACCTCCTCGGCGGTGCCGTGGACCACGTTCGCCAGCCAGCCGTCCACGAACTCCCGCTCCAGCGGGGTGAACGCGTACGCCGCCGCCTCCTCGGGCGTCGGGATCAGCCCCGGCCGCCCGCTGCGCAGCCGCAGCATCGACAGCGCGCCCGTCAGCACCTGGGCGCGGGCCTCCGCGCCGGTGTCGGCGGCGAGCGCCGAGACGCCGATGACGGCGTACGGGGCGTCCAGTACGGCCGAGGGGCGGAAGCTCTGCCGGTAGAGATCGAGCGCGGGCAGGGTGCCGGCCGCCGAGAAGTGGTGGGCGTACGCGAAGGGCAGGCCGAGCTCCCCGGCGAGCCGGGCACTGAAGCCGGAGGAGCCGAGCAGCCACAGCGGCGGCCGCCCGGTCGACCCCTGCACGGGCCCCGGTACGGCGTGCACGCGGGCGTACGGGTGCCCGTCCGGGAAGTCGTCGTCGAGGAAGCGGGTCAGCTCCGCGAGCCGCCGCGGGAACTCGTCCGCGGCCTCGTCGAGCCGGCCGGGCCCGCGCAGCGCGGCGGCCGTGCGGCCGTCGGTGCCCGGGGCCCGGCCGAGCCCGAGGTCGATCCGGCCCGGGGCGAGCGCCTCCAGGGTGCCGAACTGCTCGGCGACGGCGAGCGGGGCGTGGTTGGGCAGCATGACCCCGCCCGAACCCAGGCGGATCCGGGAGGTGTGCGCGGCCAGGTGGGCCAGGATCACGGCCGGGGAGGAACTGGCGACCCCGGGCATGGAGTGGTGCTCTGCGACCCAGTGGCGGTGGTACCCGCGGGACTCGGCGAGCCGGGAGATGGCCACGCTGGTGCGCAGCGCCTCGTGGGCGGTGCGGCCGGCCCCGACGGTGACGAGGTCCAGCACGGAGAGCGGTACGGGTGCCCGGCCCAGGGCGGTGCCCCGGATCGCGCCGCCCGCTCCGCCGGCGCCGCCCCCATCGCCCGTACCGCCCGCGCCGTCCGCGCCGTCCCGCCGCCGCGCGTCCCCGGTGTCGCTCATCGTCACTCCCGTCCCGTGCCCACGTCCGTACGAGGAGTTCGAACCATCGGCGGCGACCGGGCATTCCCGGCACCAAGGGCGGCGCTCATGACCTTGGCATATGCCAGAGGAGTAGCCACAGGCGAGACGGTGCGATTGAGCCATCAATCTCCTCAACAGGCGCTCCACATGGGCCTCTTGATGGCTATCGTGGTAGAGCAAGCGGTAACAACCTGGTAGGGGGAAACCGTGGCGCTGAAGCCCGAGCCGACCGCGCCGTTCCACTCGGTGCAGTACGCCCTGCGCGTACTCGAAACGATCGCACGGCACACCGGTGGTGTGACCGACGTGCAGATCGCGCGTGAGACCGGCCTGCCCGCAGTCCATCTCGCCCCGATGCTGCTCATGCTGCGCCGGGAGGGATACGTGCTGCAGGTGTCCGACGGCGCCTACGCCATAGGGGATTCCCTCGTCCTGCTCGGCTCCGGCGTCGACCGGCAGCAAGCGCTGACGGACAAGCTCCAGGACACCTTGGACCGACTGCGGGACTCCGTCGGCGCCGCCGTCTACATCAGCCGTTACGTGGACGGCGAGGTCAGGATCACCCAGTTCGCCGACAGCCCGCGCACGCCCAAGGTCCACGAGTGGGTCGACTTCCGTTCCGCAGCGCACGCCAGCGCGGTCGGCAAGTGCCTGCTGACGCAGCTCGACCTGAACGGGCGGCGTGACCACCTGTCCAGGCACAAGATCGCCCGGCTCACGTCGAAGACGATCGTGAACGAGCGGATCCTCTTCTCCAAGCTCGACGCCCAGCCCGCCACCGTGCCGATGCTCGACCTCCAGGAGTACGCCGTGGGCACCGTCTGCGCGGCGGTCCCGATCACGGCAGGCGCCTCGGTGGGCTGCCTGGCCCTGTCGATGCCCGTGGAACACGCGCACCGGCTGCGCGCCGCGGCGGACACCCTGAACCGGAAAGCCGCACCGCTGCTGCTGTCGCTCACCCTGTGAGGCCCACCGGGCCGCGGTGAGCGCGGTCGGCGTGGCTGGCGTGGTCGGCCTGATCGGCGTGGAAAACACTTCGGGCGGTTTCCGGTGATGAACCGGAAACCGCCCGAAGTACAGGTGCGCCGCCAGGGACTCGAACCCCGGACCCGCTGATTAAGAGTCAGCTGCTCTAACCAACTGAGCTAGCGGCGCCTGACAAAGAAAATACTACCTGGTCCCAGGGGGTGCTCCAAACCACTACCCCCGCAGGTAGGCGAGGACGGCCAGCACCCGGCGGTGCGTCTCCTCCGCGGGCGGCAGATCCAGCTTTCCCAGGATGTTCCCGATGTGTTTGCCCACGGCCGCCTCGGAGACCACCAGCTCCCGGGCTATCGCCCCGTTCGACTTCCCCTCCGCCACCAGGCCCAGCACCTCCCGTTCCCTCGGGGTCAGCGCCGAGAGCGGGTCGCGCCGCCGGCGCAGCAGCTGGCGTACGACCTCGGGGTCCACCACCGTGCCGCCGGCCGCCACGGTGACCACCGCGTCGAGGAACTGCTCCACCTGCCCTACCCGGTCCTTGAGGAGGTAGCCGACGCCGCTGCCGTCTCCGGAGTCGAGCAGGTCGGCGGCGTAGGAGCGTTGCACGTACTGGCTGAGCACCAGCACCGGCAGGGCCGGGCGGGCCGCCCTCAGCTCGACGGCGGCGCGCAGTCCCTCGTCGGTGAAGCCGGGAGGCATCCGTACGTCCGTGACGACGACGTCGGGGTCGTGGGCGGCGACGGCGGCGCGCAGCTCGTCCGCGTTCCCGACGGCGGCGGCCACCTCGTGGCCGAAACGCGTCAGGAGGCCGACGAGTCCTTCGCGCAGCAGGACGCCGTCCTCGGCGAGCACGATCTTCAAGGCGCGCAAGGGATCTCCAGGCTCAGGACGGTCGGCCCGCCGCGCGGGCTGGTGATCGTCAGTGTGCCATCGAGGACGGCGATCCGGTCGGCGAGTCCGGTCAGTCCGGACCCGGCGGCCGGATCGGCCCCGCCGCGCCCGTCGTCCCGTACGTCGACCAGCAGCGCGGAGCCGGTGTGCCGGGCGGAGACGGCGGCGCGGGCGGCGCCGCTGTGCTTGCCGATGTTGGCGAGGGCCTCGCACACGCCGAAGTAGGCGGCGGCCTCCACGGACTCCGGGAGCCGGGGCAGGGCGGCGTCGATGGCGTCGGTGTCGACGGGGACGGCGGACCGCTCGGCGATGTCGGCGAGGGCGCCGGTGAGCCCGTAGTCGGTCAGCACCTGGGGGTGGATGCCGTGGATCAGTTCGCGCAGCTCGGCGAGGACCTTGCCGGCCTCCGCGTGGGCCGCGGCGAGCTGGTCGGAAAGCGGGCCGGGCGGCACGTCGAGGCGGGCGATGCCGAGGCTCATCGTGAGGGCGACGAGGCGCTGCTGGGCGCCGTCGTGGAGATCGCGTTCGATGCGACGGCGCTCGGCCTCGAAGGCGTCGACGAGCCGGGCGCGGGAGCGGGTGACCTCGTCGAGGCGTCCCTTCAGCTCGCGCTCGCGGGGCGCGAGGAGGGCGCGGGTGAGGGCGGCGCGGGCACCGGCGAAGGATCCGAGCGGGAAGAGGAGCGCGGGAAGGAGGACGGCCCCGGCGGCGGCGATGGCGAAGGCCTGGGGGTACGTGGTGATCAGCCAGAGTTTGACGATCCGGGCCTCGCCGTCGCCGAGGGCGAGCTGGATCGGGGCCGTGAGCAGGGCGAGGGGGAGACCGATGAAGAACCCGAGCGCGGCCAGCTCCACCCACCAGAGCAGGAAGCCGTGCAGGAAGGCGTGGCCGAGCTCCCGCCAGGTGGCCTGTTCGCGGTAGCGCAGCCGCGCCCATGCGGCGAGGCCGGGCTCGGCGGGGGTGCGGTGGGGGCTGGGGGCGGGCTCGGTGTCGACGAGGCGGAGTCGGCGGCGCTCGACGGTGGCGGCGGGGATGCCGGCGAGGCCGAGCAGGGCGAGGAGCGGCAGCCCGACCAGCACGACGCTGAGCGTGGCGCCGGCGGCGGCGAGCAGGACGAGGCCGAGGAGGAGCGGGAGCCCGGTCAGCACGCCGGCGGCGAGGTAGCCCACGGAGCGCCAGGGCCAGGCGGAGAGAAGGTAGCGGCGGCCGAGGGAAAGCGCCTGCCAGGTGCTGCGCACGTCATCCATGCGGCCGAGGCTAGCCGCGCGGCGGCGCCCGCCCCATGGGCCCAGGGGGTGTCCGGGGGGTATGCCCAGCCCTACCGTTCCTACTCAGTGAGCAGGAGTGAGTCTTGGACCCATTCCTGCTGACTGCGGACATCCCGAACGGTTTTGGGTGTCCTGGTCGCCCGCGTTCGCTCCGCGTCCGGCGACACGCATCGTGTGCGTGGTCCGGGGACGCGCGGGCGGGGTTCCTCACGCCCGAGGGTGCCCGGTCGAGCCTGGACGGTCCGATGCCCACGACGATCGCTCTGGTCGTCGTGGGGCGGTGCCGTCCCTCCCCAAGCTCTTCGAGCAGGGGATACCCCATGCCGGATCGGGTGCCCTTGGGCGCGCCTGCCGATCGCGATGCTCGCCGCATCGTGACGGCTGGTCTTGCGGTTGGTGGTGGTGAGGGGCTTCTGCCAGTGCTGGGCTCCCCACTTGCTGGTGTAGGCCGGGTCGACGGCGACGATCGCGATGCCGGTCTGGTCGGCCATGGAGGTCAGGCGGGCCCGCAGCTTCCCGGTGGGCATGCCGGAGATCAACTGCCGGAAACGCTTCCTGCCCCCGTGCTTCTCACGGGTCTTCTCCGCGTCGAAGTCCAGGTCCTCGACCGCGATCGCGGCGACGCCGCAGACTTTTGCCCAGTGCAGCAGCCGGGTCAGGGCGTGGCGGACCTGGGCGTCCCGGTGATTCGCCGACCCGCGCAGGTCGAAGTGGAAGCGATGCGGCTGCCCGATGGGATTGCCATGCCGGTCAAGGCGCCAGGCGGCGAGGTGGTCGGCGTTGGTGTCGACACCGATCACTCCGTGTGTGAGGGCGGCTTCGAGCGGGATGGTCTTGGTCGGCGGGTATTGCCAGGAGGCGGTCAGGTACCAGCGGTCCCGGTCCGTGTCGTAGTGGATGCGGTAGGCGATGGCCCGGTTGGCTTCCACGCGGTCGGCCCACTCCGGTCCCCGGTGGGCGAACGCGACGCGGCAGGTCAGGACGTACCGGCCGCGCCCGGCGTTGGCCAGGCCTGCGAGCGGGGCCGGCAGCTTGATGCTCACCTCGCCGTCGGGGGCGACTCGGATCGTCTCGTTCCCGAACCGCTTACCGGACTCCCCGTCGGCCTGGAGGAACCAGCGTTCGGCTTCCCACCGGCGGCGCCACTGGGTCTCGGTGAGCTGGGCGGCATCGAGGTGGTGCCGGGTGCCCAGGAGGCGTTTGCCGCCCCGTACGATCCGGACCCGCCCGGCCTCGCGGTCGGCCCGCGCACGGGCCAGCCGGTCTTTCAGCACGTGCAGGCGCCGGGTCTTGGCGAACCATTCCGGCTTGCTCCGGTAACCGCCCGGAGAGCGCCTGCTGCCCTTCTCCCCTACCGGGAACGACAGGCGGTGTGTGATCGTCCGGATCCCGGCTTCCAGGTTTTGGATGTACGCCGCCTGGCCGCGCCGGGCCAGCGCCCACTGGTCATGCGTCGCCTTGGTGACCGACCCCGCCCACCGCGACGACGACACGGCGGTCAGTCCCCGCTTACGGGCCGCCCAGGTGTCCGTGGAGTGATCCAGCCCGTCGGCACAGCGCGCCTTGAGATCGTGCGATGCCAGGGCCCCGAGGTGCGTGCCCGCAAGGCACAGCACCTCCTCATCGCGCGTGGTGAGGTTCTTCAGCCGGGTCCGCACCGCGACACCGGCCGGCCATGGCGCGACGAAGGGCGCCGACAACTCCCGTAGCCCGCCCACCCTGCACCCCCTCAGCCGCCGAAAAGACCATCCCCGATGCTCAACGACCACCACCCGCAAAGGTCACCCATTCGATCCAAGAACCCGCGTTCCCACTCGCCACCAATCCGCCCCGCACCGGTGAGACACCCGCTCACACATGCCAGAACACACTCACACCCACTCAACAAGCGGCAGTTCCAACTCCCTGGGGCGTTGGCCCCTGGCCGCTGACCGTGCGGGGTGCGGGGACGTCCGGCGGGTCGGGGTGCCGCTGCGTGGGGCCGCTTCCCTGGGGGTCCGGGGCAGAGCCCCGGCAGCGCCGCCGCACACGACGGGCTAGCGGTCCAGGAGGTCGGCCCGGCTGTGGGTGGTGTACGAGGCCAGGAGCGTGGACAGGGCGGGCTCGTCCAGGGGCGTGTAGGCCCCGGTCGGGGTGCGGTGCCAGACCGGGTCCGGGGCGCAGCGGAAGCCGGCGCGGCGCAGCGAGACCCGGTGGACCTTGTTCGTGGCCGTGACCGGCATCTCGGGGATGATGCGCACATAGCGCGGGGCCATCTTCGTGCCCAGGTCCGGCTGCGCGAGAAGGAACGCGGCGAAGGCGTCCGGGTCGAAGCGGGCGCCCTCCCGGAGGGAGAGCGCCGCCATCACCTGGTCCCCCGCGACCTCGTCCGGGACGGCGTAGACCGCGACCGCCGCCGCGGGCGCCCAGCGGGCCAGGATGTTCTCGATCACCGCGGCCGCCAGGTTCTCGCTGTCGACGCGCAGGCGGTCGTCCGTACGGCCCGCGAAGTAGAGGAAGCCCTCCGCGTCCCGGAAGAAGAGGTCACCCGTCCAGTACCAGCCGTCCCGCGTCCGGGCGGCCTCCGCGTCCGGGTTGCGCCAGTAGCCCTCGAACAGGCTGCGGCCCCGGTTGACCAGTTCACCGATGGCCTCCGAGCCGTTCACCAGCCGCCCCTCCGTGTCCAGGACGGCCGGTGGGCATTCGCGGCCCGTCTCCGGGTCGATCACCGCGAGGTCGTCGCCCGCCCCCGCCCGGCCCAGCGCGCCCGGCGGGGTGTCGGGCGTCCGCTGGACGGAGGCGCCGCCCTCGGTGGCCCCGTAGCCCTCGACCAGTCGGACCCCGAACCGCTCGGCGAAGCGCGCCGCGTCCACCGCGCCGGCCTCGGTGCCGAAGCCGAGCCGGAGGGTGTGCGCGCGGTCGTCCGGGGTGGGCGGGGTGGCGAGGAGGTACTGGATCGCGCGCCCGACGTAGGTGAAGTACGTGGCGCCGTAGGCCCGTACGTCGTCCAGGAACGCGGAGGCGGAGAAGCGGCGGCGCAGGGCGACCGCCGCGCCGCCCACCAGTGCCGGGAGCCAGTCCGCGATCACCGCGTTGCCGTGGAAGAGCGGCATGCAGACGTAGTGGACGTCGTCCTCGCCGACCGAGAAGCTCCGGGCCAGCGAGGCCCCGGCGCCCGCCAGCCGGCCCTGGGAACAGACGGCCGCCTTGGGGGCGCCGGTGGAGCCGGAGGTGAAGTACAGGAGGAGGCGGGAGGTCGGAGCCGGGGCGGCCAGCGCCGCGTCGCCCGGCTTCGCGGCCGCGTAGGGGGCGAGGAGGGCCTCGTACTCCTCGGTGCCCGTGATCAGGATGCGTACGCCGGGCAGGTCGAGGCCGCGCAGGAGCGGGAGGTGGGTCCGCTCGGTGACGAGGATCCGGCACTCGGTGTGCAGGATGTCGCGGGCCAGTTCGGGACCGCGCCGGGTGGGGTTGATGCCGGCGACGGCGGCCCCCGCGAGGGCCGCCGCGCCGAGCCAGAACGGGAACTCCGGCGTGTTGTCGAGCAGCACCCCGATGTGCGGCTCGGCCCCCGGGGGCATGAGGTCGACGAGGAGCGCGGCGCGCGCGGCGGCTTCCCGGGCGGTCCGGTGATGGGTGAGGACGTGGCGCTCGGCGTCGCCGTCGGCGTCCTGGTACATCAGCCCGGGTCGGTGATCACCCCATTGGCGCGCCACGAGCTCCGCGACGGTTTCCGGTGCAGTCGTCGTCCGCATGCCGCCGGAGGGTAGCTGACGAAGCGTCAGAACTGAACGTCGGAGCAGGCGTAGAACGCCATCGGGGTGTCGTTGACGGTCCAGACGGCCAGGATCAGGTGGCGGCCCGTCTTGCCGCTGGGCATGTTGCCCTGGTGGACGGTGGTCATGGCGGGCCGGGCGCCGTTGTAGGCGACGGTGAGGAAGGGCTGGGGTTCGAGGTCGGCGCGGGTGAGGGCCTTGGTGCCGGTCCAGCCGTTCTTGGTGATGTAGTACTTGAAGTCGGTGGTGGAGTGGTTGGCGGTGAACTGCCACCGGAAGCCGTAGCTCTGGCCACTGGTCACGGACGTGGTGGGCCAGGCGCCACCGCGCGGGTCGTCGAGTTCCGCGAACTGCGAGAGACCGCCGGAACATATCCTGCCGTCGGCGGGGCCGGCCGCCGGGAAGCCCTTGTAGCCCTCCACACTCTGCGGCTCCCACTGGATGGCCCCGCAGTTGGAGACGGTCTTGTTGGCGCAGAGCTTCTGGCGGCTGATGGGGGTGTCGGTGTAGCCGTGGCTGCTGGCGGTGGGGGCGCCGAGCAGGGTGACTCCGGCGACGAGGCCGAGACCGAGCGCGGCGGCGGCCGTCGCCCGTCCGGGCATGCGGAAGGAACGCATGATGCTGATGCTCCTTGAACGTGGGGGGAGGTTCGGGGAGAGCGTGCGCACGCGTGGGGCTCTGGGTTCTGCGGTTCGGGCTTGTGGATCTTCCGGCTTTCAGGACTTTCAGGTCTAGACCAAGTCTCAGGTTATTGACGGGAGTTGGCCATGTCCAGACCAATGGGAGAACGGGTGGTCCGGTCGGTTCCGGCCACCCGTTCTCGTCGTGTGAGAGCGCTGCTCCGCGCCGGTCCGCGCTACTCCGCCCGGCCCGTGTAGAAGGCGACCGTCAGGTCCTTCACCAGCGCCTTGCGTTCGTAGTCGTCCAGCTCGACCAGCCCTCGGGAGGTCAGCCGGTGGACGGTGTCGTCCACGGCGTCCACCACCGAGGTCAGCACGGTGTCCCGGTGCTTGGCGTCGATGGCGGCCACCCGGCGGCGGCGCATCGCCTCCGCGACCTCGGGGGCGTACTCGATCCGGGTGGGCTGCGCCGAGTACACCTCGATCCCGACGGCCTCGGTCTCGGCCGCCAGCATCCGGGTCAGCGCGTCACCGACGGCCTCGGCGTCGCGCAGGGTCGGAGCGTCCTCGTGGAAGGCGTCGGCGGGCAGCTGGGACAGGACGCGCGCCATGGCCGATTCGACCTGCTCGGCCAGGTAGTCCACGTGGTCCTCGACGGCCAGGGTGGCCCGGGCCGTGTCCTTGACCTGCCAGACCACCTGGACGACCACTTGGAGGGCGAGGCCGCCGGAGTCCACGGCGGGCATGGGGTCGCTGCGCCAGTGACGCAGGCGTACGTCGACCCGGCGGCGCAGGAGGAGCGGGCTGATCCAGGTCAGGCCGGTGCGCCGGACCGTGCCGCGGTAGCGGCCGAAGAGGGTGAGCACCCAGGCGTGGCCGGTACGGGCCCGGCCGAGGCCGCCGAGGGCGAGGAGGGCGACGATGCCGAGGAAGGCGAGCGGGGGCCAGTGCTGGGCGCGCAGCCCCTGATAGGCGCGGGGGGTCCCGCCGAAGGCGGCCACCAGGGGGGCGGGGAGGATCCCGGCCCGCCAGAGCACGGCCGTGCAGCCGGAGAGGGCGAGCCCTCCGACGACCACGCCGACCCAGCCGGGCAGCACCGGGCCGCGGTGCTCCCGGAGGCGGTCGTCCCCGCGGGGGACTCGGCGACCGGGGGTGGGCTTGGGGTGCGTCCGCCGGTGTGGAGTGGGGGCGGGCGTGGGCTCGGGGGCGGGGGCGATGGGCCGGGTGGGCTGCGGCTGCGGCTGCGGCTCTCCGCGGAACGGGAGGTGCACCGGGACCTCGGTGACGGCCGTGCCGTGGCCTGCCGGGCGGAGTCGGGGGATGTCCTGGGTGTCGTCCTCGTCCCCGGCCTTCCCCCGCTCGGGCTCGGTGCGCAGTCCGCGTGCCACTGCCTGGGCGACGATCTCGGCCACGCCGGGGCCGGGGATGCCGGAGGGTTCGTGGGGGTGCGGGATCTCGGGCTCGGGGTCGGGGTGGCTCCGCAGGCGGAGGGTGGGGTGGGGGGCGAGTTCGTGCGTGTGCGCGTGCGCGTGCGTGTGCTCCGTGGTGGGGGGCTCGGGGTCCGTGGCCTCTCGGGGGGCGGCCACGTGCGGGGTGGTGGGGGTCTGCGGCGCTGCCACCCCACCCGCCCCTTCCCATGACCGGGGCTCCGCCCCGGACCTGTCGGCGTCCCCGGCAACCGGGTCCGGCCCCTCGCGGGGCGGGGAGAGGACGGGTACGGGTACGGGTACGGGTACGGCCTGAGGCCCGGCGGGTCGCGCCGGGGCCGGGTACGCCTCCGGGTCGGCGGCCATGGTGAGCGATGTCGCTGCCGCGAGCAGGGGGGCGGCGGGGGCCGCGGCCTCTCGGGGGGCGGCTACGAGGGGGGTGGGGGCCTGCGGCGCTGCTCCCCCACCCGCCCCTTCCCGAAACCGGGGCTCCGCCCCGGACCCCGCGTGCGCGTGCACCGCCGCCCCGTCGGCCGGGGCCTGGTGGGCCTCCCGCTCGGCGGCCACCACGGCCGCCGGGACAGCGGCCCAGGCCGGGGACCGGTACGGCTCCGGCTCGGAGGGCACTGCGGCCGCCGGGACAGCGGCCCAGGCCGGGGACCGGTACGGCTCCGGCTCGGAGGGCACTGCGGCCGCCGGGACAGCGGCCCAGGCCGGGGCCTGGTACGGCTCCGGCTCGGAGGGCACTGCGGCCGCCGGGACAGCGGCCCGGGCCGGGGACCGGTACGCGTCCGGCTCGGCGGACGCCGCAGGGGCGGCGGCCCCGGCCGGGTGGGCCCACGGCCCGGCGGCGGGCGCCACCTGCGGGGCGGCCCATGCCGAAGCTCGACCCGCCTCCGGCCCGGCGGACGACGCCGGCGCGGCGGACCGGGCCGGGAGCTGGTGCGGCTCCGGGGCAGCGGTCGGCGGGGTGGCGGCGCCGGACTGGTGGGGGTCCGGCTTGGCCGGAAGGGTGGGGAGTCGGAGGGTGCCCGTGGTTGTGGTGGTGCGGGTGGGGTACATGTTTGCCTCCGTCATGCGAACAGCCGGCGCCAGGTTTCCGGGCCCGGATAGCCGTCGGCCGCCGCGCCGCGCCAGCCCTGCGCGCGCTGGAACGCCTCGACGGCACGGCGGTCGGCCTCGGTCCAGCGGGGGCCCGGTCCGGTCCGGTAGTACTTGCCGAAGCCCTTCTTCACCAGTTGGCGGCCCAGCGCGGTGATGGCCTCGTGGGAGGAGCCCGGGCGGAACACCGACGCCCCGGGGTAGGCCCGTACGCCGCCCGGACCCGACGCGCCGCCCGTGGTCGGCGGGATGTCCTTGCCCTGGCGGTCGACCAGCAGCCGCCAGGTGTGCGCGCCCGGGATCCCGTCCGCCTCCGCGCCCGTCCAGCCCTGGGCGCGCTGGAAGGCCTGCGTGGCCAGCCGGTCGGAGTCGGACCACGTCCTGCTCGCGCCCTGCGGGTAGAAGCGGGAGCCGCCCCGGTCGATCAGCATCCGGCCGAGTCGTGCGACGTACTCGTTGCTCTGCCCGGGCCCGAACTTCGCGGTGCCCGGGAACGCCGCGGAGCCTTCCGGCGGCGCGCCCGGGGTGTCGACCCCGCCGACGACCCCGTTGTAGCGGTACGGGATGTACTTCGTCGCGTTGTTCCAGTACCCGTACGGCGTCGCCAGCTTCCGCGTCGTCGGGCGGGTCTGCTCGTAGGCGATGTAGTGCGTGCGGGTCTCGTCCACCCACCCGCCGAAGAGGGTGACGTGCGAGCCCTTGTTCGGGTCCGCCGGGTTGTGGAAGAGCAGCATGTCCCCCGGCAGCAGCTCGTCCTTCGTGATGCGGGTGGCGAATTTGTCCAGGCTGCCGGTCCACTCGTTCGAGCCCAGGTTCCAGACCATGGAGACGAAGCCCGAGCAGTCCTGCCGGTATCCGTCCGTCCAGTAGTCGGACATGCTGTACGGGACCTTCGCGTCCAGCCACAGCTTCGCCCGGTTGACGATCGTCGCCCGGTCCAGCCGCTTCTGGGCCGCCGGCGCTCCCGGGGCTCCCGGCTTCCCGGCCGGGCCGCCCTTCGGGCCGTGCAGCGGGGACCTGCCGCCCTGGGGGGTGCCCGGGTCGTCGTGCGCCGCCGGTCCCGGGGCCGGTGTGGTCACCGCGACCGCGGTCGAGGCGCCTGCGCCCAGGACGACTCCCGCCGCGGTGGCCAGGACCAGCGCGCGCCGGGCGCCGCGCGCCGCGGGATGTCCCCCGTCACGCAGCGGTATGGCCCGGGCGCGGGCCAGCGCTCGGCGACGGTCCGCGCATCCCCGGCAGGGGCAGTCGCCGGCGGGCTCGTACTCCTCGAAAGCGGGCATCGACATCGGCGTCTGCTCGGGCGCCGGCACCGGCGTCGGCACCGGCGCCGGCGTCGGCTCATGCATCGGAGGCTGCATCGTCATGCGGTTCCGTCCACTCCCCTGCTCGTCCACTGGTCGGCCGGACCGCGTCTGGCGGGGCATCAGATGCGGCACGGCCAGACATATCGTGCACGATAAACCCCCCAAACATGGGTTAATCGGACAAGGCGGGCGTGGCTGGTCACGAGCACCCTCGGAGGTGGGGTAGAGTTTTCCCTGTCAGCAAGCGCCGCTAGCTCAGTTGGTTAGAGCAGCTGACTCTTAATCAGCGGGTCCGGGGTTCGAGTCCCTGGCGGCGCACAGACGGAGGAAGCCCCTCGCAGTGAGAACTGCGAGGGGCTTCTTCGTTTTCCGTTGCGTGCGAACGACTACGCCGCCGTGCCCGGGCGGACCCCCGCGCCCGTGAGGTAGGCGGAGACCACCACGTTCGCCGTGTATTCCTTGGCCTCCTTGTCGTACGAACCCCCGCAGGTCACCAGCCGCAGCTCGGCCCGGCCCGCGACGCGCTGCCCGTACGCCTTGTGCGGGTCGAAGCCCGCGCGCTCGTAGACCCGTACGTCCTCGATGGTGAACTCGGCGACCGAACCGTCCGCCCGCACCACCCGCACCTTGTCGCCCGGCTGCGCCGAGCTCAGGCCGTAGAACACCGCGGGTTTGGCGCGGGTGTCCACGTGCCCCACCATCAGCGCGGTTCCCGCCGCGCCCGGCTGTACGCCCTTCCCCCACCAGCCCACCGTGCCCGGGCTGTCGTACGGGGGCGGCTCGATCGCGCCGTCCTTGTCCAGGTCCCGGGGGATCACCGGGGCCTGGATGCCTATGGAGGGCACGTCGACCCGCTGCGGCAGGGCTCCCGCGAGCGGGGCGCGCGCGGCCGGCAGTCCCGGGCCGACGGCCCCTCCGGCCTGGCCGGCGAGCGGGGCCGGGACACCGGTGATCTGGCGGCCCCACAGCCACAGCCCGAGCACCAGCACCGACCAGGCGGCGAAGGTCAGCAGCCGCCCGCCGGGGGAACCCTTGGCCTCCGCGCTCATTCGCCGCTGCGTCGGCGGCGCAGGGTCAGCGCCCGGCCGGCCACCGCCAGGGTGGCCACCGCGGCGAGGACCGCGCCGATCACGGTGTGCGGCAGGCCCGGGCCACCGCCCCCGTGCTCCTTCTTGGCGGCTGCGGCCAGCTCGGTGTCGCCGGCCTTCTGCGGCTGCTGCTTGGCGACCTCGGCCGCCATTCCGCCGCCGCCGGCGTGGACCGGCCAGACCGGCGAGGCGTGGTGGCTCGGGCGGTGGTGGGCGATCTCGATGGAGCCGGTGACCTTGTCGTGGCCGTCGCAGATCACCCGGACGGCGTGCCAGCCGGGCGAGGCGTGCGAGGCGATCAGGCCGCTCCCGTAGAGCGGGCTGCGGCCGCCGTCGCGGCCGTACAGGTCGATGTCGTCCACGAAGACGGAGGACTTCGCGGATCCCCGGGTGCCCTCGCAGCCGTGGACGCGCAGCTTGACCTGCGCTCCGGGGTGGGCCGGGTTCGGCTCGACCGAGATGCTGCCACCCCGGTCGCCGCGGTCGCCGCGGTCCTCCTCGCCCGCCAGGGCGGTGGGCGCGGCCACCGTGGAGAGCGCCGTCAGGGTGACGGCCACCCCGGCGGCACGGAGAGCGATCAGAACACTGCGCATGGTGAACCTCCTCGTCAAGGAGATTCACGCGCGGCGCGCCGCTCCGCATCCGGAGCGGCGCCGTACGTGTCAGCCCTGTCAGCCGTACGCCTCAAACACGGTTCGCCCCCATGGCCGAACGCGCTGGGCCGACCGGGTCGGGTCGGGGTCGGCCTCGAAGTACGGCTTCTTGCCGATCGGCTTGTCGATCAGAGCGGGACCTCGCCGGTGATGAAAACGGGCACCCGCCTCGTGTTCAAACATGTACGTTCGCACCTCACTCCGCACGCACGAAACGTATGGTTCGAGATGACCGCAAAACCGGTACTGGCGGGGGAGACATGCTCACAGTCGGCGGGTACACCCGAGTCTCGGACGTCGGCCGGCTAGGTGATGGGCGCGACGGCAATGAGGGCCTGATGCGTCAGCGCGAAGACGTGTACGACCTGGCCAAGCTGATGCGATGCAACGTGCACCGCATGTATGAGGACAATGACACCTCCGCCTACAAGCGCCGCGTGAAGCGCAACGATTTCGAGGCGATGGTCATCGACCTTGAGCGAGGCCTGATCAGCGGAATCCTGGCGTACAACATCGACCGCATTGCGCGGCAGCCTCGCGACCTGGAACGCCTCATCGACATCTACGAGCAGGCCCGTCGCCCGATGGTCTTCGCCACCACGGCGGGAGACTACGACCTCACGACCGCCGACGGGCGCTTCCAAGCCCGAATCCACGTAACCATCGCCAACAAGTTCTCGGCAGATGCCGCGCGCCGAGTTGCCCGGCAAAAACGGGCCGAGGCAATCGATGGAAGGCCCCACAAGGGACAGCGGGCGTTCGGCTGGATGGACTCCGAAAGCCTCGACGAACGGGAAGCCGAACTTCTCGTGATTGCGCGCAGGGACATCATCAACGGGAAGAAGGTCGCCACCGTTCATCGGGAGTGGACGGAACTCGGGATTCGAGGCCCCCAGACTCCCCCGGGCAAGACGATCGGGTACACGAGCGTCAAGTATGTGCTCCGCAACCCCAGGTTGTGCGGTTATCGCGCCTACATTCCCCAGGAGGTTCGCGAGCGGTCAGGCCGAGTCGATCCCGTCGAGTGGCTCATCGAACGAACCGACGGGACCCCCGTCAAGGGCCAATGGGAAACGATCTTCACGCCTGACGAGTGGCGCGAGCTGGTGGACGTGCTCGACGCCCGCAAGAACACCGGCAAGGGCCGGAAGGTCGGAAGCACCGTCACCAAGCGCCTGTTGACGGGTATCGCGCGTTGCGGGAAGTGCGGCGCCGGCCTTGCTTCCGGGATGTACGCCCGTGGGACCACCAGCTACGAGAAGTACGGGTATTACTACTACTGCCGCAAGGCAGACGGCGGCTGCGGCAGCCTGTCGAGAAGTGGACCGGCGGTCGAGGAGTACGTGGAGGAAGCCCTCCTCGGAAACCTGAAGGACCAGGCCAGGGCCGTTCGTTCCGCCGCAGAAGAGGACCTCGAGCCGGCCGAGGCCAAAGCGACCTTGAAGCAGATCGACGCCGACAAGGCCGAAGCCCGTCGCCTTCGGGCCGATGACCTGTTCTCCCTCGCCGAGTTCGCGCGGGAGATGCGGCGGCTGGAGGAGAAGGAGCGGGAGACAAAGGAGAACGTCTCCGGCCTCTCGGTTGCGCCCGTACGGACAGGGAGTGCGGCGGCTCGGATCGTCCGGGAATGGGGCAATTACACCATCGACATGAAGCGGGCGGAGATCCAGAAGAGCATCGAGGCCGTGGTGGTCAAGCCCGTCGGCAAAGGTGGCGCCCAACGGGGAGTCTTCCGCCCCGACCTGATCGAGATCATCTGGAAGTAGCCGAAACAGGACAGCACCTCGGTGATGCACTCGTCGCCACCGGATCCCGGAAGGGCGATTCGCGGTACTGGCGTGTGCATCCCATGAGGCTCGCAGCACGAATCAAGAGCCACCGGGATCGATAGGCTGGGGGTGTCGGCACAGCGTCGTCCCGGCGCGCCCCCAGCCACCCACGCGTACAGGAGACCGGCAACATGGCAGAGCGCAAGCCCATCGAATCGTGGCTCACCGACATGGATGGGGTGCTGATGCACGAAGGCATTCCCGTGCCGGGAGCAGACGCATTCATCAAAAAGCTGCGCGACTCCGGCCGCCCGTTCCTGGTTCTGACGAACAACTCCATGCACACGGCGCGAGACCTGAACGCACGACTCAGCCGAATCGGCCTGGACGTGCCCGCCGAGAACATCTGGACTTCGGCGCTCGCGACCGCCAAGTTCCTCGACAAGCAGCATCCGGGCGGTTCCGCCTACGTTATCGGCGAAGCCGGCCTGACCACCGCGCTCCACGAGGTGGGGTACATCCTGACGGATACCGAGCCCGATTTTGTAATTTTGGGCGAGACTCGAACCTACTCGTTCGAGGCCATGACGAAGGCAGTGCGCTTGATCAACAATGGCGCACGGTTCATCGCAACGAATCCAGACGAGACGGGCCCCTCTGCCGAGGGCGTACTCCCGGCTACCGGCGCGGTTGCCGCCCTCATCACGAAGGCGACGGGTAAGGAGCCCTATTTCGTGGGGAAACCGAACCCGCTGATGATGCGCACGGGCCTCAACGCCATCGGCGCCCACTCCGAGACCAGCGCCATGATCGGCGACCGGATGGACACCGACATCCTCGCCGGACTGGAAGCAGGGATGGAGACGTTCCTCGTCCTCACCGGGCTGACCGCCCCGGAGGACATCGACAAGTTCCCGTACCGCCCGACGCACGTGAAGGACTCCATCGCGAACCTGGTCGATCTGATCTGACCACGCGGTCCCCGCAGTCCGGGCCGTGGACGACGATGGCGTCCACGGCCCGGACAGGCAGGTCGGCTAGCCCAGGCGGACGTTGTCGACGGTCCAGTACCAGTTGTTGCTGCCCGCGTAGCGGAAGCGGACCTGGACGTCGGTGGCGCCCGCCGGGATCTGGAGCGCGATCGACTCCGACTTGGCGACGGCGTCGGCGGTGTAGCTCTTGACGACCGTCGGCGTACCGCCGTTGTACGAGACGAGGACCTGGGCGGTCTGCCCGGCCTCGTGGCGGTAGTGCGTCTGGAAGGTCAGGTTGCGCGTGGTGCCGCCGGTGACCGCCCACTTGGGGGTGATCAGGGTGGAGTCGTAGCTTCCGGTGTGGCTCTTGTCGTCCCACTCGTCGGAGTCGGCGACCGCGAAGACGTCACGGGAGCGGACGTTCAGCTCGCGCCACTGGTCGCGCTGGGCCTGGCTCCAGAACTCGTCGGTCGCGAAGGCCCAGCCGGCCCACTCGGTGACACCGCCCGTGCCCATCTTGGAGTTGTCGACGGCCCAGCCCGCCGGCGGAGTGTGCGTGAAGCCCTTGGTGCCCGCCGGGATGCCCGTCTCGTCCACGCGCGCCTGGAGGTTGGGGCGCAGGGTGTCGAAGGGGTCGTCGTCCGGGGAGTCCAGCGGGACGCCGTCCAGCCCGGTGGTGGGGACGCCGACCTGCTGGAGCGCGGTCGCCGCCACGTCCACGAGCCTGACGTCGTCGCGGACCGAACCGGCCGGGATGCCCGCGCCCTTGGCGATGACGAAGGTGCCGCGCTCCTGGATGGAGGAGCCGCCGTGGCCGCCGGCGTCGGTGTGGCCGTGGTCGGTGGTGACCAGGATCTTCCAGTTCTCCTGGCCGTAGGTGGGGCGGTTCTGGACGGCGGTGAGGACCTGGCCGATCAGCGTGTCGACGCGGGCGATGGTGTCGAGGTACTGCTGGCTGGCGGCGCCGTAGGCGTGTCCGGCGTGGTCGATCTCGCCGAAGTAGACGAAGGCGGCGTCCGGGTTCTGGCCCTGCAGTTCGGCGGCGGCGGCCGCGGCGATCTTCGGGTCCTCGCTGCCGTAACCGTCGCGGTCGCCCTTGAGGTTCAGGCGCTTGTCGACCTTGGCGGAGAAGATCGGGCCGTTCTGGTCGGTGGAGGTGATGGGCTCCCAGTCGGCGGCCGCGTACGTGTTGAGCGCCGGCTTGGCGTTCTCGATGCGGGTCAGGAAGTCCGGGTAGGCCGTGTAGTTCTTGCCGGTGAAGGAGTTGTCCTTCACTCCGTGCTTGTCGGGCCATACGCCGGTGGCGATGGTGGACCAGCCGGGGCCCGAGGAGGTGGCGGCCATCGGGTTCGCGTACAGGGTGCTCTTGGCGGTCATGCCCTGGGCCATCAGGCCCTTCAGGTTCGGGGCGTTGGCGGCCTTGACTCGGTCGAGGACCGTGCCGTCGATGCCGATGACGAGGACCTTGTCGGTGCTGCCGGCCGCGCCGGCGGTGGTGGCGTTGACGGTGTGCACGCCGAGGGCGGTGGCGAGCAGGGCCGTGGCGGTGGCGGCCACGGCGAGGCTGCGGGTGCGGGTGCGTCCGGGCAGGACAGTGGACACGTACTCCTCCTGGGAGCAAGTGAGCGGCGGAAGGTGCGGGACCTTGCGGGGGACGTGCGTACGGGCCCGGACCGAAGGGTGCGGCTTCGGTCCAGACCCGTTATGCAAGCGTCACTCTCCCGGTCGTGGGTGACCGGGAAGTGACCGGTTAGCTTCCGGTCGCCGACTTCCACGCGTCGACGTAGGCGGAGAGGTTCTTGTCGATGTCGGCCCAGTCCGGCTCGAAGACCTCGACGCCCGTCATGATCTTGGTGAGTTCGATGGCGTTCGCGTCGGTCGGCTTGACGTCGGTGCGCGCGGGGAAGCCGCCGCCGACCTCGCTGACCAGCTTCTGGGCGTCCTCGCTGAGGAGGAAGTCGAGGAGCTTCTTGCCGTTCTCGGTGTGCGGGGCCTTGTCGACCAGGCCGGCCGCGTAGGGCAGGGCGAAGGTGGTCGGCTTGCCGCCGTCCTTCGCGGGGAACCAGATGCCCAGGTTCGGCATGGACCTGGACTGCGCGTAGTTCATCTGGACGTCGCCGTTGGCGACGAGCAGCTCGCCCTTGTCTGTCTTCGGCGCGAGCTTGCTGGTGGAGGAGGACGGGCCGACGTTGTTGGCCTGGAGCTTCTTCAGGTACTCGTTCGCCGGCTCCTTGCCGCCGAAGTCGTGCATCGCCTTGATGAGCACGGCGGTGCCGTCGCCCGCGACACCGGGGGTGGAGTACTGGAGCTTGCCCTTGTACTTGGCGTCGAGCAGCTCCTCCCAGGTCTTGGGGGCCTGGGGCAGCTCCTTCTTGTTGTAGATGAACCCGAAGTAGTTGTTGACGACCGAGGTCCACTTGCCGTCGGCGGCCTTGTCCCCGCCGTTGACCTTGTCGGAGCCCTGGGGCTTGTAGGACTGCAGCAGGCCCTTGCCGTCGGCCTGCTGGATGAAGGGCGGCAGGGTGACGATGACGTCGGCCTGGGTGTTGGTCTTCTCGCGGGCGGCGCGCGCCACGAGCTCGCCGGAGCCGCCCTCGACGAGCTTGACCTCGATGCCGGTCTTCTTGGTGAAGTCGGCGAAGACCTTGTCGTACCAGCCGTCGCCCTTCTCGCTCTTGAGGCCGTCGGCGCTGTAGACGGTGACGACCTTCTCGCCGCCGCCCTTGCCGGAGTCGGCGGTGGTGGAGGCGCCGCCGCAGGCGGTGAGGGAGACGGCGAGGGCGAGGCCGGCGGTGACGGCGGAGGCGGTACGGAGCAGGAGCTTGCTGGGCATGGAACTTCCTCACGGGGAAAGGGAGTCAGCGGGGAATCAGCAGGGGACTGAGCGGGGGGTGGCGAGCAGGGTGGTGGGGCGGGGATCGCGCACCGGTCGGCGGCGGTGACCGGTCAGCGGTACGAGGCCTTGGTGCGGATCCGGGAGACCGCCAGCAGGACGATCAGCGTGGCGGCCATGAGGACCACGGCGACGGCGGAGCCGCTGTAGAGCGATCCGCGGTCGGTGGCCGTGAAGATCCGGACCGGAAGGGGCATCCAGTCCGGCGGGTAGAGCATCATCGTGGCGCTCAGCTCGCCCATGGACAGGGCGAAGCAGAGCCCCGCGGCCGCCGTGAGCGACGGCAGCAGGAGCGGGAGTTTGACCCGCCACAGCACGTACGAGGGGCGGGCGCCCAGGGAGGCCGCCGCCTGCTCGTAGGCCGGGTCGAGACGAACGATGGCGGCCGAAACCGACTGGTGGGCGAACGCCGTGACAAGAATGGTGTGCGCCAGGATGACGATGGAGGCGGTCCCGTTGAGCAGCACGGGGGGCCGGCTGAAGGCCACGAGTACGGCGAGGCCGACGACCACGGACGGCACGGCGACGGGCAGCATGAACAGCGCGTCCAGGGCGCGCTTCCCGCGCTTCTTCAGCGCGGCGCCCGCCAGCGCGGCCCAGGTGCCGACGGTGAGCGCGAGCAGACTCGCGACCACGGCGGTGACCAGGCTGGTGGTCAGGGCCTGGAGGGATTCGCCCTGTACGGCGGAGGCGTAGTTCGCGGTGGTCGCGCCGGAGGGGAAGGCCCCGGACCAGCGGGTGGCGAAGGAGGCCGCGACCACGACGAGCAGGGGCAGGGCGAAGAGCGGCAGGAAGAGGAGACCGAACAGGCCCCAGGCGGCCCAGCGGCCGGTCTTGCTATGCACCAGCACGCTTGCTCACCACCCGGTAGAGGCCGAACAGGCCGACGGAGATCGCGATGTTGACGACGGCGACCACGCAGGCGGCCGAGTAGTCGGATTCGAGGATGGCCTTGCCGTAGATCAGCATCGGGAGGGTCGTGACGTCCTTGGCCCCGGTGAACAGGACGATCCCGAACTCGTTGAGGCACATGACCAGGACGAGGCTGCCGCCGGCGGCGAGGGCCGGGAGGGCCTCGGGGAGGATCACCTTCCGGACGATCCGGGCGGGGCGGGCGCCGAGGCTCGACGCGACCTCCAGCTGGGCGGTGTCCAGCTGGGAGAAGGCGGCGAGCAGCGGGCGCATCACGAAGGGCGTGAAGTAGGTGATCTCCGCGAGGAGGACGCCCCAGGGGGTGGAGAGGAAGTGGAACGGCCCTTCGGCGGCGCCGGTGAGGTCGGTCCAGACCCCGTTCGCCATGCCGACGGTGCCGTAGATGAAGAGCAGCGCGAGGGTGATGAGGAAGGAGGGGAAGGAGAGGAAGACGTCGATGAACTTCGCGACGCCGCGGGCTCCGGGGAAGGGCACGAACGCGATGATCAGCGCGAGAGTGAACCCGAGGAGGAGACAGCCGACGGTGGCGCCGACGGCGAGCCAGACAGTGGTTCCGAGCGCCTCGCGGAAGGAGGCGGAGGCGAAGACGGAACCGTACGCGTCGAAGGCCCCGCCCCCGCTCGAAGGGGTGAACGACTGCTGGACCACCAGTCCGAGCGGGTACAGGAACACCAGCGCGAGCGCGACGACGGGCGGCACGGCCCATACGCCGCGCGGCAGTCGGCGTGTCCCCTGCGGGCGGCCCTCCCTTGCGGGGCTTCCCCCACCCCGCCCCTTCCCGAAACCGTGGGCTCCGCCCCCAGACCCGCGGTCCTCGAACGCCGGACGGGCTGGAGAATCCGGCCCCGCCGGCGATTGAGGCGCGGGGTCCGGGGCGGAGACCCGTGCCTCCCCCGAGGGGGCCTGGGCCGGGACGGCGGCCGCCGCGCGGCGGGTCGACTCAGCCATCGGTCACCCCTGCGGCGAGCAGCACCGCATCGCGCGGTTCGAAGTGGAGCGTGACCCGGTCCCCCAACGCCGGGGTCTCCCGCAGTTCGGGGAGGTCCGCCTTCACGCGGTGGCCGTCGACGTCCACGTACAGGCGGTGCGTGGAGCCCCGCCACTGGACCTCGGCGATCGTGCCGCTCAGCGCGTTCGGGCCGTCGCCGAGTCCGAGCAGGTGCGGCCGTACGCACAGGGTGGCCGTGGAGCCCGGCAGGGCGCGGCCGGCGTCGAGGGCCAGGGAGCGCCCGGCGAACACCGCGCCGCCCTCCGCGACCGTGACCGGCAGCAGGTTCGCGTTGCCGACGAACGACGCCGTGAACTCGGTGCGCGGGGACCGGTACAGCTCCTGCGGGGTCCCGCAGTCCTGGAGCCGGGCCTTGTCCATGACGGCGATCCGGTCGGCCAGGGTGAGCGCCTCCACCTGGTCGTGCGTGACGTACAGGATGGACACCTCCGGCAACTCGCGGTGCAGCCGGGCCAGTTCCGTGAGCATTCCGGAGCGCAGCTGCGCGTCGAGGGCCGACAGGGGCTCGTCCAGGAGGAGGACCCCGGGGCGGATGGCCAGCGCCCGCGCGATGGCCACGCGCTGCTGCTGCCCGCCGGACAGTTCGCGGGGGTAGCGCTTGGCGTAGGCCGCCATGCCCGTGAGCTCCAGGGCCTCGGCCACCCGCCCGGGGATCTCCGCCTTGGGCGCCTTCTGCGCCTTCAGGCCGAAGGCGACGTTGTCCTCGACGCGCATGTGCGGGAAGAGCGCGTACTGCTGGACGACCATGCCGATGCCCCGCTTGTGCGGCGGGAGCGCGGTGACGTCCTGGCCACCGATGAGCACGCGGCCCGCGACGGGCCGGACGAATCCGGCGACCGCGCGCAGCGCCGTGGTCTTGCCCGAGCCGGAGGGGCCGAGCAGGGCCATGACCTCGCCGGGTTCGACGGTGAGGTCGAGTGAGTCCAGGACGGTGTTGCCGCCGTACGCGACGCTGACCCCGTCGAAACGTATGCCGCTCACGCCGACTCCGTCACGGACGCGGCGGGTGCCATGGGCGCCATGGATGCAAGGAGTCCCGGGAGTTCTGCGATGGAGCCGAGCACGTGGGTCGCGCCGTGTCCGGCCAGGGCCTCGCGCTCGTGGGCGCCGGTGAGGACGCCGGCGACGGTGCCCGCGCCGGCGCGGGTGCCGCTGAGCATGTCGTAGGCGGTGTCGCCCGCGGTCACGATCTCGCGTACGTCGTCCACGGCGCCGGTCCGCAGGAAGGCGGCGAGCACCATGTCCGGGTACGGGCGACCGCGGCCGCCCGCGTCCGCCGGGCACAGGGTGAGGTCGGCGAGGCCCTGCCAGCCGAGCGCGTCGATGATGGCGTCCTGGGTGACGCGGGCGAAGCCGGTGGTCAGGACCACGGTGCGGCCCTCGGCGCGGAGCTGCTCGATCGCGGCGCGGGCGCCGGGGATCTCGGAGATCAGGCCGGCGTCGACGAGTTCCCCGTACGCCTGCTCGAAGGCGGAGTTGGCGCGCTGCGCGAGTTCCTCCGTACCGAAGAGGTGGCGGAAGACGGAGATCTTCGACTCGCCCATGGTGTCGCGGACGTACTGGAGCTTGCCGGCGTGGTCGGCGCTGCCCGGCTCGACTCCGAGGTGGCCGGCGGCCCGCTCGAAGGCGCGCTCGACGAGGCCGCCGTCGGCGACGGTGGTGCCGGCCATGTCGAGGACGACGAGCCTGCTGCTGTTGTGTTCGGTGGTCATGCGGCTCACCAGCCCAGTTCGTTCGCGGTGGTCTCGGCTATGGCGGGCGAGCAGGTCATGCCGCGGCCGCCGGGCCCGGTCACCAGCCAGACGCCGTCGGCCACCTGTTGGCGGTGGACGACGCGGGTGGTGTCGGTGCACTGCGCGTACACGCCCGCCCAGCGGCGCCGGATCTTCGGCAGCGGGCGGCCCAGGAAGGATTCGACGACCCCGACGAGGTGCTCGTACGGGTCTTCGAGGGTGTCGAAGGCGAAGGGGTGCTCGTACTCGTGGGTGTCGCCGATGGTCAGCCCGCCGTCGAGGCGCTGGACCATGAGCAGCTGCATCTTGTGCGCCGCGGCGACCGGCGCCTGGCGCTGCTCGGCGTTGAGCAGGTCGAGGGCCTCGCTCTGGTACGCGGGGTAGTAGCGGAAGCTGTCGGCGTCCGCGACGGAGGTGGTCAGCGGCTCGCCGAGCGGGGCGGTCTGCATCATCTGGAGCCGGACGCGGCGCACGGGCAGCTCGGGGGCCAGTTCGCGGACCAGGCCGGACAGCCAGGCTCCGGTGGCGAGGACGACCACGTCGCCGCGGTGGACGTCACCGTGGTCGTCGCGGACGGCGCCCGTGCCGACGACCTCGCGGACCTCGCGCCCGGGGAGGAAGGTGTAGCGGCCGGTGGCCGTCAGGGCCGCCCGCAGGTGCGGCTGAGCGGTGCGCGGCTCGACGGCCGCGTCCCGCTCGCACCACAGGGCGGCGTCGAACGCGCCGCGCAGGGCCGGGTTGATCCGCCGGGCCTCCTCGGCGCCGACCAGCTTGTAGCCGCGGGCGGCGGCGTCGGGGCGGGCCAGGGCCGCCTCGGCGACGGCGTACTCGCGCTCGCCGCGGACGGGGGTGAGGGAGCCGATGGCACGGAAGCCCAGGCCGGGCACCTCCGCGCCGATGCTCTCCCAGAGTTCACGGGCCCGCAGGGCGGTGTCGAGCTCCTCGCCCCCGGCCCGGCCACTGACCCAGATTTGGCCGAAATTGCGCAGGGACGCGCCGCGGGCCTCGGCCTCTCGCTCGATCTGGACGACCTCGTGGCCGCGTTGGACTGCTTGCCAGGCGTGCATGGTGCCGACCACGCCGCCTCCGACGACTATGACTCTCACGCCGACCAAAGTGGCCGCGCCCCGTGACGGAGGGGGATCCGAAGGGCAACGCGTCGGTGAACAGCCCCCCAAGCTTGGCCTAGACCCGTTACCTTCTCGTGATCGAACTGCGCCCGGGCTACGCCCCTCATCACCCCCTATGCACCGTTTTCCAGCCCACTACTCGGGGCGCAGGCGGGTCGTGAAGCTGAACCGGTCGCCACGGTAGAGCGAACGGACCCGCTCCAGCGGCCGGCCGTCCGTATCCCGCGAGAAACGGTGGATGAGCAGCATCGGGAGCGCGGGCGGGGTGCCGATCAGCAGGGCCTCGCGGGGGGTCGCGAGGACCGTCTCCAGCTTCTCGTCGGCGTCGCCGAAGGAGATCCCGAGGCTGTCGCGCAGATACCCGTAGAAGGAGGAGTCGGGCTGGAAATCGCTGTCCAGGCGGGGTGCGCGGGCCACCCGGATGTACGTGCTCTCCAGGCCGACGCGCTCGTCGTCCGCGAGCAGCACTCGCTCCAGGTGCCAGACGGGCTCACCGGCTTCGGCGCCGATGCCGGGGGTGAGGTCGGGCGGGCAGGGGAACCGCTCCAGGCCGATGAGGTGACGCCCCGGGCGCCGGCCCTGTCGCCGTACGCCCTCGGTGTAACTCGCCAGCGACAGCGGTTGCTCCAGCTTCGGCCCGGCGACGACGGTCCCGCGGCCGGAGCGGCGCAGCCGGCCCTCCAGCAGCAGCTCGCGCAGGGCCTGTCGGACGGTCTCGCGGGACACCTCGTAGCGCTCGGCGAGATCACGCTCGGTGGGCAGCAGGCCGCCCTCGCCGAGCTCGTCGAGCAGTCCGGCGATCCGGGCCTTGACGGCGTAGTACTTGGGGATGCGGCCGTGCTCGGGGATACCGGAGCGCACGGGTGAGCCGGGGCGGTGCGGCGGGTTCTGTTCTTCCACGGTGGGACTCTATGCGGGACGGATGTCCCGGCTGCGGGTACGGGGGTTCGGCGGGGGACGGGGTTCAGGGGGCGCGGTTCAGGGGGCGCGGTTCAGACGGGCGCGGTTCAGGGGACGCGGTTCAGACGGGCGCGGGACAGGGCGCGGTTCAAGGCGCGGGTTCGGCTCGTGGCTCGTGAGGTTCAGCGGGTCGGGTTGCGCAGTCGGCGGGCCCCGAGGACGAGCCCGCCGCCGGCGACGAGGGCGACGGCACCGCCCGCCCCGTAGACCCCGTACGCCGGGCCGCGATGGCCGGTGCCGGTGTGCGCGAGGGAGCCCGCCGCGCCGAGGTCACCGTCGTCGCCACCGTCGCCTCCGTCGCCGCCTCCGTCGCCGTCCGGGCCCTCGACGGAGAACCGGTAGCCGCCCGCCTCCCCGACCCAGTCGCCGTCGTCGCCCTTCCGCTGGACGAGGGCGGCGTCGGCGACGACCTCACCGGTGGGGGCGTCCGGGGCGAAGGCGAGGGAGACCTTGACGGTCAGGGTCCCGCCCGGGCCGACGGTGAACCCGGAGAACGCGTCGCCGCCGTCGAACACGGCGATGATCTCGTCGCGGTCGGTCCGCTCCAGGCTGACCGGGAAGGGGCCGCCGGGCGCGTCGAAGTCCATGCGCATGTGCGCGGGGCGCAGGGCGCGGGTCTTGTCCGTGAAGACGACGACGGGGTGGATGGCCGTGCACTGGGAGTTCGTGGTGTTCGTCAGGTCCAGGTACCAGCTCTGCGCCCCGCCACCGGTCCGGTACACGGCCGGCCCGCCGCGGATCCGCGCCCCGATGGGGAACGCGGCGCTCTTCCCGTCGCCGCAGGTGGCAAGCGCACGCGAGGGGAGCGCGGGCGCGGGACGGGGACCGCCGCCGGTGCCGATGTCCGCGCCGGCGGTGGGTGCGGTGGCGACCATGGCGGCGCAGAGAACGGCGGTGAGGGCCAGGGCTTTGCGCAGTCGCCGCATGGAAGACCTTCGCTGCTCGCCGGACGGGACAATGGTCGGACCAGCAGACAATCACCCCGACCCAGGCCGCACCCTGCCATGCGGGCCCACCCTCCCGCCGCAGCCGCGCCTGCCCCGCCCCGCTTTACCCCCAAACGGCCCACGGCTCGCCCGACGCCCGGGGACCAGGGCCCCGGCCCTTCCAGCCCGTCCGGCGTTTGAGGCGCGGGGTCCGGGGCGGAGCCCCCGGGTCTTTTCAGCCCGTCCGGCGTTTGAGGCGCGGGGTCCGGGGCGGAGCCCCGGGGAACGGTGGAAGGGCGGGTAGGGGACGGCTCCGCGCAGCGGCACCCCCGGGGGCGGCCCGCACGCGAGGGGCCGTCGGGGCCGGGCGCGCGCCGGGGCACCTCCTCGGGCGTCGAACGTGCAGAGGCAGCGGACATGCACAACCCGGTTGCGTTCGACGCCCTGCGGGGGCGCCCCACCGCACACCCGACCCCGCCGGCGCGGCGGTGCGGGGCGCGAGGTACGGGGTACGGGTACGCCCAGGGCCGGGCCGGAGCCCCGGCAGGGTCACCCCGCCCGCCCGAAGAACGGCGCCAGCACCAGCTCCGCCGCCCCCTCCGCCACCCCCGCCACGGCCACCCCCACCACCGGCGGGGCCGGGTTCAGCGCCCGCGCCGCAAGCACCCCGCGGACTCCGGCCACGAACACCTCCGGGGCCGCCTCGACCACCCGCCCGCCCAGCAGCACCCGGTCCACGTCCAGCAGCGCCACCAGGTTCGCCGCGCCCTCCCCCAGGATCCGCGCGGCCTCGACCAGGTCCCCGCGGGCCACCGCGTCCAGGCACAGCACCTCCGCGCACCCGCGCCCCCCGCACCGGCACGGCGGACCGTCCAGCTGGAGCACCTGGTGCCCGAACTCCCCCGCCGCCGACCTGCCCCCGCGATAGACCCCGCCGCCCAGCCACAGCCCCGCGCCGAGCCCGCTCCCGAGGTGCAGGTACGCGGCCCCGCCTCCCGCCCCGGCCGGCACGGCCCCGGCGGCGCCCGCGTTGGTGTCCTTGTCCACCCGCACCGGCGCCCCGGCCCCCAGACGCTCCTGAAGGGCCTCCCGCAGCGGGTACCCCTCCCACTCGGGGAACCCCGTCACCCGCCCCATCACCCCGCGCACGGAATCCAGCGGCCCCGGCGCGGCCACCCCCACCCCCAGCGGCGCGGGCCCCGCCGGTCCACGGACCCGCGCGCAGGCCCGTACGACTTCCTCCACCACCGCGTCCGGTCCGGCCCCGAAGTCCAGCGGGGCGCGGCTCTCGGCGAGGAGCCCGCCCGCGAGGTCCACCCGTACCGCCCGCAGCTCGTCGCGGTCGATCTGCACTCCGACCGCGCACCGCGCCTCCCGCGCCAGGCGGAGCAGGGTCCGCGGCTTGCCGCCGGTGGACGCCGCGCGGCCGGCCTCCACGACGAGTCCGTCCGCCGCCAGCCGCGCCGTGATCTTGCTGACGGCCTGCGGGGTGAGCCCCGTACGCGCGGCGAGCTCGGCCCGGTCGAGCCCCTCGCGGCCGGCGCCGCGCAGCAGATCCAGCAGCAGGGCCTCGTTGTGCCCGCGCACCCCCGGCAGGTTCACCCCGCCACGCCCGTCCCCGCTACCCCTGTTCACCCGGCCATTCTCCACCCTCCTTGCACTTCGGCAACACTGTTGCCAAAGTGGTCCCATGAGCACCGCACCCCTCCGCGTCGGCGTCATCGGCTACGGACTCGCCGGTTCCGTCTTCCACGCCCCACTCGTGGCCGCCACCGACGGGCTCGTCCTCGACACGGTCGTCACCTCCGACCCGGCGCGGCAGGCCCAGGCCCGCGCCGAGTTCCCCGGCGTCCGCATCGCCGCCTCCGCCGAGGACCTGTTCGACGAGGGGCCGGACCTCGACCTCATCGTGATCGCCTCCCCCAACAAGACCCACGTCCCGCTGGCGACCGCCGCCCTCACCGCCGGTATCCCCGTCGTCGTGGACAAGCCTCTCGCCGCCACCGCGTCCGAGGCCCGTGAACTCGCCACCCTCGCCGACGGCAGCGGAACCTTCCTCTCCGTCTTCCAGAACCGCCGCTGGGACAACGACTTCCTCACCCTGCGCCGCCTCCTCGCCGACGGCGAGCTCGGCGAGATCCAGCGCTTCGAGTCCCGCTTCGAGCGCTGGCGCCCGCAGCTGAAGGGCGGCTGGCGCGAGTCCGGCGCCCCGGAGGAGATCGGCGGCCTGCTGTACGACCTCGGCAGCCACGTCGTCGACCAGGCCCTGGTGCTCTTCGGCCCGGCCGTACGGGTCTACGCGGAGACCGACGTGCGCCGCCCGGGCGCCGAGGCCGACGACGACACCTTCATCGCGCTCACCCACGCGAACGGCATCCGCTCCCACCTCTACGTCAGCGCGACCGCCGCCCAGCTGGGCCCCCGCTTCCGCGTCCTCGGCTCGCGGGCCGGCTACGTCAAGTACGGCCTCGACCCCCAGGAGGGCGCCCTGCGCGAGGGCCTGCGCCCGACGCCGGGCACCCCGTGGGGCGAGGAGCCCGAGCACCTCTGGGGGCTGGTGGGGTCCGGCGAATCCCCCCTGACCGGCGGCGGCATCCCGGTCCGCACGGTGCCGGGCGACTACCCGGCGTACTACGCGGCCGTGGCCGCCGCCCTGCGCGAGGGCGGCCCCGCGCCGGTCACGGCGTACGAGGCCGCACACTGCCTCGACGTCCTGGAGGCGGCCCGCAGGTCCTCCCGCGACGGCGTGACCGTCGAGCTGTAGGACGATCGAGCCGTAGGACGCGGGCGAGTACGCGAAGGGGCGGACCGCCACCGGCAGCCCGCCCCTCACCGCACCACGCGCCGACGCGCTCGCGCGCTACGCCCCCTTGAACTCCTGGCGCTGACGGCCGAGGCCCTCGATCTCCAGCTCCACGACGTCACCGGCCCGCAGGTACGGCTTCGGCTCGGGCTGGCCCATGGCCACGCCACCCGGCGTACCGGTGACGATGACGTCGCCCGGGTACAGGGTCATGAACTGGCTCAGGTACCGGACGACCTCGCCGACCGGGAAGATCTGGTCCGAGGTGTTCCCGTCCTGCTTGAGCTCGCCGTTGACCCACAGCTTGACGCCGAGCACCTGCGGGTCCGGGATCTCGTCGGCCGTGACCAGCCACGGGCCGAGCGGGGTGAAGGTCTCGCAGTTCTTGCCCTTGTCCCAGGTGCCGCCGCGCTCGATCTGGAACTCGCGCTCCGATACGTCGTTGACCAGCACGTAGCCGCCGACGTGGGCGAGGCCCTCCTCGGCGGAGGACAGGTAGCGGGCGGTGCCGCCGATGACGACGCCCAGCTCGGCTTCCCAGTCGGTCTTCACGCTACCGCGCGGGATGAGCACGGTGTCGTCGGGGCCGACGACGGTGTCCGGGGCCTTCAGGAAGAGGATCGGCTCGGCCGGCGGCTCCGCGCCGATCTCGGCCGCGTGCCCGAAGTAGTTCAGCCCGATGCCCACGACCTTGCCGATGCGCCCGACGGCGGCACCGATCCGCAGGCCTTCGGCGTCCAGCACCGGAAGCTCCCCGGAGGCCGCCGCTTCCCGCACGCGGGACAGCACGGCGTCGTCGGCGAGCAGGGCGCCGTCCACATCCGTGATCAGGCCGGACAGGTCACGCAGGGTCCCGTCCTGGTCGAGCAGCGCGGGGCGCTCCGACCCGACGGGTCCGACACGCAGCAGCTTCATGGGCATTCTCCCGTGGTCGTGGGTGGTCGGCCCATGGGCATGCCACGGGCCGGCCGATGGGTTGCGGCCATCGGAGGATTGGTCGATCCTCCAAGAAACCCACCCAATCCGCAAGACCCTGTTCACAGACTGGAACGCCTTCCTCCGCGCTCCCCTCCGCGCTCCCCTCCGCGCACCGCTCCGGGTGCCGTTCCGGGCACCGCTCCGCCGGCCCCTCCGCGTGACTGGAGCCAGGCCCGCTCCGCCACCGACCAGGCCGTCGTGGTCAGCAGGTACAGCCCGGCCGCCAGTGGCACCACGGCAGCCGTGATCAGCGTCCCGAACGACAGCAGCGGCAGTACGCCGCCCAGCTTGCGCATCGCCGCCTGCTGCTCGGCAGTGAGCGCGGGCCCCGCCCCGGACGCGGGCGGAACCGGCGCGGGCGCGGCGGCGGCGGCCCGCCTCCCCCGCACCGCACTCCAGGCCGCGACCACACCGATGGCGGCGAAGAGCCCGAGGAACACCAGCCCCTGCGCCCCGAGGAGCCCGCCGTCCCCCAGCGCATCGCTCCACCGGGCCCCGAGCGGCACCCCGAGCAACCTCTCCCCGAGCAGCTCCTCGCCCGACGTGAACGCCTGGTACATCAGGAAGAACACCGGCAGTTGCAGCAGCACCGGCAGGCATCCCGCCATCGGGGTCGCACCCCGGAAGGCGGCCCGGCTCAGCGGGTGCAGGGCGAGCCGCACGAGCACGGTGAACAGCACGATCGCGGCAGCGGTCGCGGACTCGGCCAGCGCCGGCTCAAGGAGCCGGCCCAGCTCGGCAACAACATGGACGAAAACGGACACGTGGGCCCTCCGAGGGGTCTCGTCGAACGTCGAAAGCGATGCATTCCGGCGTGACGACCCACGAGGGGCGACAACAGAGCTCAGTCAGCAGGAGAGGATGGCGCCCCTACGCGGCCGTCAGGACGAGACGGCCCGGCGCCCTGGGCCGCGACCGGCCCGACGCATCCGGATCGCGCTGCGGCAGGAACGCCGTGCGCTGCTCACGGTCACGGATCTTCGTCCGTATTCGATGCGGCGCCACCGGCAGCACGAGCCGCCCGGCGGCAGCCAGCGCCTGGGCGCCCACCGCGAGAGTGGCCGCGAGGGCGACCACCACACCCGCGAGCCCGCTCTCCCCGGCGAAGAGCCCGAACGCAGCCCCGAGCAGCACCAGCGGAAGCAGCAGGGCCAGCGCCCTCGAAGTCCGGGAGAACAGGAGGAAGGAAAGCGAGCGCGCATCACCGCGTCGTCGCCGAGCCATCCGAATCGCCCCCTCCCGCACCCCGTGCACGAACTTCCTTACGAAGCCCGGCACTCACGATCGATACTAACGGGCCCCACCGACAATCGGCCCGGCCCGCCTACCGCTTCAGGGTCCCCCACACCACCAGCCGGTACTTGGAGGTGTACTCGGGCGTGCACGTGGTGAGCGTGATGTACGCGCCGGGCTCGCTGTACCCGTACCCCGGCCTCACGATGCTCCGCGGGACCGGCGCGATCACCCCGGTGTCCCGCTCGGTCGTCTCCCCCAGCACCTGCCCCACCACGTACGTGTACCGCCGCCCCCGCACATCGACGATCAGCTCGTCGCCCGCCTTCAGCCGGTTGATGTAGCGGAAGGGCTCCCCGTGCGTGTTGCGGTGCCCGGCCAGCGCGAAGTTCCCCCGCTCCCCCGGCTGCGCGCTCCCGGGGTACTGCCCGACGTACCCCTTGTCGAGCACGGCCCGCTTGTCGACCCCCTGCGCGACGGGCACGGCGAGCCCGAGCCGCGGAACGCGCAGGACGGCGTACGCCCGGTCCTGCGCCGGCGACGGCCGGACGGCGGAGGCCCGCCCGGACGGTGTCGGACCACCGGCGGCCGTCCCCTCGCCCGAACCGGAAGGCTCACCCGAACCGGAAGGGTCACCGGACGAAGAAGCCCCCTCATCACCCGGAACGAACGGCACGGGCGGGGAATCCCCCCACTCCCCCTCCAGCGCCTGGACCTGCTCCTGCGCGGCGGCCACGGCCTGCCGATTGGTCCACCACACCTGGTGCACCACCAGCAACGCCACCAGCACACCCACCGTGGTGATCGCCTCGGCCCCCACCCACAGAACCCGCGCGAGCCCGGACCGGCTCACCCGCCGGCCGCCCCCCTGCACCACCACGGGCACACGATCCACACGATCTCGCACGTGCGGCACCTTAAGTCTTCCCCCGCCAACTGACCAGCAGCAGTACGGTGTCAACCATGCGCCCTGACACGCCTGCCGAGCACATCGCCGAAGCCGAGCGCCTCATCCGCACGGCGACCCGCTACCCCGAGGATCAGGAGCCCCTGCTCCTCCAGGCCGCGGCCCACCTCGAACTGGGCGACGCCCGGGACCGCGCCAGCGCGCTGTACGACCAACTCCTCGCCGGCTCGCCCGCCAACCCCCACCTGATCAAGGCCCTCCAGGCCGCGAACCTCTGGGAGTACGGCCACGAGCCGGAGGCCCGCGCCCTCATCTCGGGCATCCGCGCGGCCGCCCCCAAGGACCCGGCGCCCTGGGAGGTCATCGCCGAATCCCTGGAGACGCACGACGAGTTGCAGGCCTCGCACGACTGCTTCACCGAGGCCGCGGCCCTCCTCATCACCGAGGAGGAGCCCCTCACCCCCGCCACCACGGCGCTCCTGACGGGCCGCCACCGGGTCCGCCGCCTCCTCGGACTCCAGCACGACGACTGGGACATGGTCGCGGACACCCGCCACATCGGCCCGATCCCCCTCGACGAACTCCACGACCCGAAGCGCATCTGGGCCCTGGGCTCCGACGACCCGGCCGAACTCCGCGCCGAGATCGCCCGCCTGCGCGCCGAGCTGGGTGACCGCCGTGCCGCCCTGTCCCGCCCCTTCCCGGTGGCGATCCTGCACTGGCCGGCCCGCGAACTGGCGGAGCTCCTCACCTCGTACCCCACCCTGGCCACGGAGTACGCCTCACACGAGGCCCATCTGCGCGAGATCGAGTCCTCCCTGCGGGCCCTGGCCGCCTCGGGCACCACGAACCTCGGCATCGTCACGGCCAGCGTCCCCTCCTACGAAGCCTTCGCGGCCTCGGAGAAGACCTCCCCGGCCTCCCCTTCCCTCCTGGCCGAATACGCCACCACGCTGGCAGCCCGCGGCAAGGCCACCCCCTGGCCCCCGGCCCCGAACGCCCCTTGCTGGTGCGCCTCGGGCAAGCCGTACAACGAGTGCCACGCCGCAACGCGCCCTTGATTCCGCGGTCGTCGATTCCGGCCCCGTCCCCCCAGACCTGCCGAAGGCGAAAGGAGCGGATTAGGCTCGTCCTCGATTCGACGATCCCCGAGGCAGGTAATGACCGACGACTGGCAGTTCGAAGTTCCCACCACGGGCAGCAAGCACCTCCCTCCGGACGCCCGGTACATGGAGGCGCTCAGCAGCCAGGGATACGGGTTCGAGGTGGCCATCGCCGATCTCGTCGACAATTCCATCGACGCCGGGGCCCGGGACGTCGTCATCCACTTTCTGCGTGACGAGGACAGGCTCGTGAGCCTCCTCGTCATCGACGACGGGAAGGGGATGTCCGAAGAGGAACTCGATGTCGCCATGACCGTCGGTGGCCGACGCGACTACGCCTCCGACGCCCTCGGAATGTTCGGCACCGGTCTGAAGTCCGCATCGCTGAGCCACGCGTCCGGGGTGACGGTCGTGAGCAAGACGCGCAGGACCAGGGCCGTGGGGCGCCGTTGGCTCATGGAACGGGCCGTACACGGATACCAGTGCGACATCGTGGCCGCCGACTACGCGCAGAGTCTGATCGACCGGTACGCCCAGCGCCCGATCACCTGGCAGGGCACCGTCATCCGCTGGGACGGGGTGAAGAACTTCCCCCGCAACGGCGGCGGCGGGCAGACCGACCGCTACCTGCATCGGACGATCAATCAACTCGGCCTCCAGCTCGGCCTCTACCTGCACAGGTTCCTCGCCAAGGACGACTTCAACATCACGATCGCGGTCGAGGACGTGAACACAGGAACCGAGTACATGAACTTCGGGGTCGAGCCCCTCGACCCGTTCGGATACCCGGTCCCGGGCCACGCCGACTACCCTCGGCGCTTCACCGCGGATCTCGCCTCCGCCGTCCCCGTGTCCCTCGACGCCCACATCTGGCCGGCGAAGTCGACCCTGGACGGATACAAGGCCGTCGGCTCCGTCCTGGAGCGCCAGGGTTTCTATTTCTACCGGCACGATCGTCTCGTGCAGGCGGGCGGGTGGAACAACTTCCGCCAGCCGGATCAGCACCTCTCGCTCTCCCGTGTCGCCGTCGACCTTCCGCCGCAGGCGAATGACGTGTTCCGGCTGACCGTGAAGAAGGAGGGGGTGGAGGTGTCCCCCGAATTCATCGCCGCCCTGGAAGAAGCGCGGGACGCCGAGGGGCGGCTCTTCGTCGACTACGTCGCGGATTCCGAGTCGGTCCATCGCGAGGCCCGCAAGCGGGCGGGAACCACGCGAAAGGCCGTCATCGGTCCGGGCAAGGGTTTCGATCCCGCCGTACGGGAGGCGATCGAGGAGGAACTGCCCCTGCTGCCGGGCGAGGAACCCATCGCCATCCGCTGGCAGGCGTTGGACAACGGCCTGTTCTTCGAAGTGGACAGGGAAGAACGGACCATCGCCCTGAACCACCACTACCGGTCGGCGATTCTCGGCGGAAGGCGTGGCGGCCTCAATGACGCCCCCACCCTGAAGTCCCTCGTGTACCTGCTGCTCCACCAGGTATTCGAGAAGGAGTACAGCGGGAGCCGCGAAAAGGACAACCTTCAATTGTGGCAGTCGATCCTGGTCGCCGCCGCACGCACCGAACTGGAACGCATGGGCGACGATGACTGACGCCGCCGGGTGCCCGGAGCTCGCCTGGTCGACCGTCGAGCACTATCTCGGGGAACGGCAGGCGGCCGGCTACCGGCTCTCCGCACCGTCCGCGGAACGCGCGGTCTGGTACGAGATCGGCGACGGCGGGCAGGAGATCTCGCTCCAGGTGGAACTCGACCGTCGGCAACAGCCCCCGCGTTCACCGCTGCCGGCGGTGACCATCGACGAAGTGCGGCGCGACGGAACGCGGATGGCGCGCATCCACACCACCCACGTGGCCTTGATGCGCGATTTCCACGATCTGCTCATCGCCGTCGCGGACCGGATCGTCACCGGCGGACGCGATCTCGACCAGGCCTTCGAGGAGACGGTCCAGGCCTGGGGCCGGCTGCTCGACCGGCCGCGCGGCCTTGGTGCGGAGCGTCGCACAGGGCTGCACGGAGAGCTCGCGGTGCTGCGCGCCGTGGCCCGCTCCCACGGGTGGGCGCAGGCGATCGAGGCGTGGACGGGTCCCAGGGCCGAGCAGCACGATTTCGGGCTGCCCGAGTCCGATCTCGAGGTGAAGACCACCGCCTCCGACAGGCGTCGACACACCGTTCACGGGATCCATCAGCTCACGGAGACCTCCGGGCGACCCCTCTGGTTCGCCTCTCTTCAACTGACGCGTGGTGGCCTCGGCGGCCGGTCCCTCGGCGAGTCGGTGGCCTCGGTGGTCCGTGATGCCCGCGCGGCGCACCACATCGCTTCCGTTCGTCTGGAAAGCGCTCTCGCGGCCGCTGGTTGGAGTGAGAACGATCCGGACGACGAACGCTGGACCCTGCGCACGGCACCGTTGCTGGTTCCGGCCGACCGACTGCCGCGGCTGACGGAGTCGATGATTCCCCTCTCCGTCCGAGAGCACGTCTCGTCGATCGACTACCGCATGGACGTGTCCCACCTGAGCTCGGCGCCCGGCTCGCCGGTCGACCTCACCGACTTCCGTCTTCCGTGACCGACGAGGACCCTCAATTGACAAGCATCGAAACCATCCGGCTCGAACTGCACAGTGCGGTGCTGTCCGATCTCGACGGCAGCAGGCCGAAGAGCCTGGCCCGTGCCCTGGCGTACCAGGCCGAGGACATGTCCCCGGAAGCCGCGGCATGCGCCGACGAGGCGGACTTCCAAGCGGCGCTCAAGGGGTCCCGCTCGACGCATCAGCTGGTCGAGCTGTGGCGCAAGCAGCTCACGCGATGGGACTACGCCGACCGACCGGCCTGGACCGACACCCTGCCGCGTACGGATGGGCGCAGGGCCGACATCCATCGCCTGCTGAAACTCGAAGGGGTCACGAGCGCACTGCTCGACGGGCTGGTTCCCGTGTCGAAGGCGGCGGTCTCCGTGGTGATCAGCCCGGAGCACAAGCCCTGGTACTCGCCCCGGTCCCAGGTCGGTCGACCCCACTACTGGCCGGCCTATCGCGGACTGCTCACCGCCAAGGGGTGGCCGGCCGATGCCGTGGCCGCGCTGGACGTGGCGACCGACCAGGTGATCGAGCGGCTGGCCGACCCGACCGATTCGGCGGTGTACCAGTCCAAGGGTCTCGTCGTGGGCTACGTGCAGTCGGGCAAGACCGCGAACTTCACCGGGGTCATGGCCAAGGCCGTGGACGCGGGCTATCGACTGGTGATCGTGCTCGGGGGCACGCTCAACATGCTGCGGGCCCAGACCCAGCGGCGTCTCGACATGGAGTTGGTCGGCAAGGAGAACATCCTGCGGGGAGCCGACGAGCTGGAATCGGACTACGCCGACGACCCTGCCTGGACGGCCGGAAGGTTCGTGAGCCACGGCAGCCTGCCGTCCGCGCTCGGGGCGTTCGACATCGTGCGCATGACCACGCGCGACGACGACTACAAGAGCCTGTTGCAGGGCATCACCGCCTTGGAGTTCGAGAAGCGGGAACCGGCCCTTCCGCTGTACGACCGGGAGAACCTGCACCGCTCGTCGGCACGGCTGATGGTGGTCAAGAAGAACAAGACGGTGCTCGCCAAGCTCGTCAAGGACCTGGGCAAGATCAAGACGCCGCTGGCCGAGATCCCCGTCCTCATCATCGACGACGAGTCCGACGAGGCCTCGGTCAACACCTCGAAGCCGGACGTCCAGCGCAGCGCGATCAACGAGCAGATCTCGAAGTTGCTGAACATGCTGCCGCGTGCGCAGTACGTGGGCTACACGGCGACGCCGTTCGCGAACGTCTTCGTGGACCCGAGCGACACCGAGGACATCTTCCCCAAGGACTTCCTCATCTCCCTGCCCCGCCCCGAGGGGTACATGGGGGCTCGCGACTTCCACGATCTGGACATCGAGGTGGAGGAGCACGAGCTCACCGTCGCCAACTCCAACGAGAAGGCTCACGTCCGCGACATCGTCGACGACGCGGAGGACGACACCTGCCTCCAGCAGGCCATGGACATGTTCGTGCTGACGGCCGCCATGAAGTTGTACCGGGAGGAAGCGGGCGGGCTCGGGGACGGATACTTCGAGCACCACACGATGCTCATCCACGAGTCGGTGCGCACCGGAGTCCACCGTGACCTGCACGATCGGGTCCTGAACCTGTGGCACAACGCGGGATACACCGGCCCCCGCGGGCACGAGCGACTGCGCAAGCTGTTCGAGACGGATGTCGCCCCGGTCTCGGAGGTCCGCGCGAACGGGCAGGCGGTGCCCGCTTCCTACGACGAGCTGATGCGTCACGTCGGCCCGGCGAGCGTGCGCATCGGTGGTGACGGTCAACCGATCATCGTCGTGAACGGGGACAAGGATCTGGAGACGGGCGAAGCCGACTTCGACAAGCGTCCGATCTGGAAGATCCTCATCGGAGGCCAGAAGCTGGCCCGCGGCTTCACGGTCGAGGGTCTGACCGTGTCATTCTTCCGTCGCCGGGCCGGAAACGCCTCCACCCTCATGCAGATGGGACGCTGGTTCGGATTCCGCAAGGGGTACCGCGATCTGGTGCGCCTCTACCTCGGGCGCAAGGAGACCATGGGGCGGACCGAGGTGGATCTGTACGACGCCTTCCAGGCGATCTGCCTCGACGAGGAGGCGTTCCGTTCGGAGCTGCACCGCTATTCCGTGATGGTGGACGGCCGCCCGCAGATCACTCCCGCCCAGGTCCCTCCGCTGGTCTCCCAGCACCTGCCGTGGCTGAAGCCGACCAGCCCCAACAAGATGTACAACGCCCGGCTGGAACTCGTACGGTCCGCCGGACGATGGGAGGAACCCACCGCCTATCCGCAGAAGGGGGCGGACCTCCGGCGCAACACGGAGTTGTGGCTTCCGCACCTCGAATCCCTCGGTTCGCAGGCGACGACGTTTGCGTACCGCTTCCCGGACAACGGCGTCGTCCACCGTTTCCCCGCCCTGAGCGGCGTCTTCCCCGCCGCCACGATCCTGGAGACGCTCCGCGATCTGCGCTGGGAGGTCGCCGATCACTTCCTTCCGCACCTTCGGTACCTCTCGGAGATCACCGCGGCGGGCAAGGTGGACGACTGGGTCGTACTGGCTCCGCAGCACGCCTCGGGCGGGGAGGCCAAGACCGTCGCCCTCGGCTCGGCCGGCCGGTCGTACTCGTGGTTCTCCCGTGACCGCCGCGCGGAACGAGGGCCCCTCTTCGGAGCGATCAGCGACAAGAAGCACCGCGCGGTCGCCTACCGGATCGCGGGCGCGCTCCAGTCCTCGGGGGACGGTGCCACGGAGCGTCTCGTCACCGAACGCCGCGGCGCGATCGTCCTGTACCCGGTCATCGAGACGGCTCACCAGCACTCCATCGACACGAACCGACGCATCGATCCGGACAAGATCGTCATGGCGTTCACCTTCGTGGCACCCGAGTCGGCCGGCAGTGCGAACGGACAGGTCGTCCAATTCACGACCGTCTCCTCCAAGGCCGATGCGATCATCGACGTCTCGGAGATCGACAGGGGTTGATCTCCCGGTGGCACGGCGGCGAGGCGGGCAGCCCGTCTCGCCGCCTCACGGGGAATTCGGGGGCGGCATGGACACGGGAAAGACGGAACGGCTCCGCTCCCCGGACATCTGCTCGGGCGCCGGCGGGCCGGCCCTGGGCCTCGAACAGTCCGGCTTCGATCCCGTCCTCCTGCTCGACAACCGCGATGTACCGACAGGTGGGGCATGCCTCACCGCCTCCTGTCGGATGTGCGCCGGGCACCGCCATCGCGGCCGCGCTGCGGGCCTGAGGAACCGGGAGAGACGCAATGGGCCTGCGGCTCGGTGACTACACTTGACCCCCATGACCAGAAAGCAGCCCCAGCCGTCTCAACCTGGGCAGATCCGCGTCATGGACCTGTTCGCCGGGGCTGGGGGCTTTTCCTCGGGATTCAATCGTTACTTCCCCGAGGGGACGGCGAGTCCGTTCACTTCGGTCGCCGCCGTCGAGTTCGACCGGGCCGCGGCCGCCACCTACGCGGCCAATTTCGGCGGCGCTCACGTCTTCGCCGGTGACATCGCGGGGTTCGATCCCACGCCCTTCAAGGGTCAGGTGGACGTGATCATGGGCGGCCCGCCCTGCCAGGGCTTCTCCGGTCTCGGCAAGGAGGACCCGACCGACCCCCGCAACGAGCTCTGGCAGGAGTACGTCCGCGTGGTGGCCAAGGTCCACCCCAAGATCTTCGTCATCGAGAACGTCGACCGCTTCCTGAAGTCCCCCCAGTACGCGGAGCTGCTTTCGGCCTCGGCGACCCCGGGGCACCCGCTCCACGACTACACGGTCGTGCCCGCCGTGATGAACTCGGCCGACTACGGGGTCCCGCAGGCGCGGCGCCGCGTCATCGTCATCTGCACCCACAAGGACTTCACCGAGCCGTTGCGGCACCCCGCACCGACGCACCACAAGAACGGATACGAATCCGACGGGACGCAGGACGCCCTCTCCGCCGCCATGCCCGGCGGTCAGGCCCTGCCCCGCTGGGTTCCGGTTTCGAAGGTCTTCGACGTCTCCGCGAAGCGCCCGATCCTGGAGCGCATGCCCGATCCGCGCGGCGAGGGAGATCCGGCCGGCGCCGTCCCCGGGCACTACCTCACGACGGATCTGCATTTCGGTCGAAACCCGGAGGATCTTTCCCGCGCGAGGTACATGGCGATCCCCGAGAACGGAAACCGGAACAATCTCCGCGGGGTCAGCTATCGCCTCGACCGGACGGGCCGCATTCGCCTCTCCACCGAAAAGGACTACGGCCGACTGCGGGGGCAGGAGTTCTACCTCTCCACCGAGAGCTGGGACAAACACAATTCCGGATCCGGCGACGTCATGGGCCGCATGCGGAAGAACTCGCCCTCGGTGACGATCCGCACGGAGTTCTACAAGCCCGAAAAGGGTCGCTACCTGCACCCGACGGAGAACCGGCCGATCACCCACTACGAGGCCGCGCTCATCCAGGGCTTCCCCGAGACCTTCAAGTGGTACGGAACCAAGATCGAGATCGCCCGTCAGATCGGGAACGCCGTGCCCGTCGGCCTCGGCAGGACCCTGGCGCAGGCCATCCACACCTTCCTGGCCCCGCACAGCTGACCCACACCGTCGGGCCGCCCCGTCAGAGGCGGTCCGACGCCTTGGTCAGGACCACTCCGTCCGCCGGCCGAGGCGCGGGGACGTCCTTCCTCCTCGCCGCACGGTCCCGCAGCGGCGCCTCCGCCAACAACTGCTCGAAGACCGGGACCAGCGCCTCGACCGAGGCACGGCTCACGCCGCCGTCCCCGGGACCTTCCGGCAGCCGATCCCAGGGAACCCCCGCCGCGTCCTCCGCCTCGTCGATCCAATCCTGGAGCGCATCGGTGTCGGCCGGCCGGTCCGGTGCCAGTACGTCGTACACCAGGGTGCTGCCGGCCGCGTTCACCGCCGCGGAGAGCGCGTTGACCTGATCCCCGGGCCGGGACACGCCCGCCGCGAGTTGCCGTTCGAGTACGCGAAGGATCGCCTGAGCGGTCGGACGGTGGTCGATGACGTCCAGGCGCATCGTGGTCTGCAACACGTCCTGTACCCGGCAGGCGAGCTCGATCGGGCGGTAGTCGGCCCCGTCGCGGAACAACTCGGCGGCCCACCAGAGTCGGGCGAAGGCCTGCGTGTAGTGCGGCCCGCAGAAACGCGCGGCCGTCGCCGCGCCGGGACCCGCGTCCGTGTCCGCCCCCCGATGCCGCCAGGCCACGTAGTCGGGAGCGACGACCATCGCGATGAAGTTCCACAGCCGGCCGTCGGCGGCCTCGGCCCGCGTCATGCGCAGCGTCGCGTGCAGTCGAGGGGCGAACCATCCGTCCGCGGCGGTGCGGTGGTCCTCGAAACGTCGCATCGCCTCGTCGACCAGGACACGCACCGGCTCGGTCCGCCACCGGTGCGCAGCACCCAGCTGTCCGGCCGCTCTGCGCAGCGCGACCTGAGGCGGTCGCTCCTGGCCGGTCCGCACGGCCCGACCGAGGTACTTGGCCACCGAGGCGTCCGCCAACAGGCCGAGCTCCGCGGGCAGGTCCCTGCCGTCGACTCGATTCACCTCGTACCACCGGCCCCTTCGAGGTTCTGCACGGAACGCACCGCATTGGTCAGGTTCCTCGTCGCGCGGCTGCGCCTGCCGGCCGCGAACTGCACGCCGGTCTGGATCTCCGCCCATCCGTAGCCCTTGGTCCGCCGTTCGGCGATCTCGTGGAGCGCGTCGGTCGGTTGGCGGCCCGGCAGCACGTCCGGGAGCATCGACCGCAGCACCGACTCCCGCCATCCCTTCGGGAGTACCGGTGTTCCGTCCTCGTCCGCGTCCAGGTCGCTGATGGCCGTGTGGAACATGGCGGTCCAGGCGTCCTGGGCGATCTGAGTGGCCGCCAGGTCCCGCAGCATCCGCCGCGCCGGGCTGCCACCCGACCCGCCGAGCGCTTCGATCAACCCCTCGACGGCGCCGGTGTTGAGGTACACGGTCGGAACGTCACCCGTGGTCTCGACGATCCAGGCGGATTCCTTGTAGGGCCGAAGCCACTCGTGCTCGCCCTCCTTGAAATCCACCTCGACGATTTCGATCTCGCGTTGCCTGGCGGGTGTCGCGGCCTTCAGGTCTACGTACCAGTCCTGGGTGGCGCAACCCAGCAGCCGACCGGCCACGCCTTCCACCGTCCCGACCACCAACACGCTCAATGTGGCCCGCCGCAGATGGGCCGCGCCGTCCAGCTCGATGGTCCCCCGCATCGTCCCGTCGGCCGCCCGCGACAGCACCGCGGTCGTACGGGCGTTGGTCGCCTTCTCCGCGAGCACGGCGAGGAACACCACATCGGTCCACGGGCCCGACCGGAGCTCCGCCTCGGGGAAGCTCACGGAGAGCCGAAGCCGGGCCCGATCCCACGCGCCGCGCCCGCTCTGATGCAGGGCCACCGCCCGATCCACGGCGGAAATCATCGCGTAGGGAAGCTCCCGGTTGTCCACCGTGACCGACACGACCTGCAGCTCCACGTCCCCGAAGAGCGTCGGATAGGGAAAGACCGCCGTCACGCCGAACCTCCGCGAGCCTTCTGGACCTCCACGACCAGTCGGGCGTACCCGCTGCGCACCGGGTGCGTGGCCGGATCCGTGACGCCGCGGAAGACCGCCCTGCGCACTCCCGGCTCGACGACGAGGTCGCCCTCCTCCACCCGGCAGTCCTCCTCGGCCGCGAGGGCCGCCCATTCCACCACCGGACGGCCTCCCGAGCGCACGTCGAACTTCGCCACGGGCGTCAACCGCCACGGGTCCTCGGCGAGGGGGAGCCCGACCTCCACGGCCACGCTCCAGGCACCGGACTCCTCCACCCTCGCCGTCACCGCGCGGATCGAGGGGAAACCCTGCGTCCTGCGCGCCGAGCCGGTGGTCGCGTCCCAGGCGAGCAGTTCGCGCAGCGCCGCCGGACCGCCCGCCTTCTTCGTCTCGCGCCTGCCCACCAGAGCCCGTACGGCCTTGTCGACATCGCTGCGGAACTCCTTCAGGCGGCTGACGGCTCCGCGCTCGTAGAGCGACGTGAGTTCCTCCGTACGGTCCCAACGGTCGTGCTCGGGCGGCTCCGAGGCGCGCAGGAACCGCTCGGCCAATGCCACGTCCTCGCCCTCCCGCTCCGTCGCGTAACCGGCCAGCAGCACGGCCTGGAAGGGCATCGTCCCCAGGGGCAGTTCGCGCGGCCTGTGCTCCGTGATGGTCATGCGGTTGCCGCGCATGCAGACCACCCGGCTGTGCCGCTCGTCCGCGTCGGCCGCCGGCGTGAGCAGGAGGACCGCCGGATGCTCCCGGCCTTTGTCCCTCGCCCTTCCCTTGCCCTTCAACGGGGTCACGATCAGCGGCACTTCAACCCGTGCCACCTGGTCCTGCGCCGTCAGGCTGTCGACCGTACGGCCGTCGAGGTGGGCTTGGAGCGCGCGGCTCAAGGCGGGGTGCCGGCCGTACGGATCGACCCGCTCCTCGGGCACGACCACCTGCCCGTCACGAAACGCGGACACGCGCGCCTCCAGCAAGGGCCCGGCCACGACGCCTCCGATCATCGCCGCCCAAAAGCCGTCGGCCAGCGATCGGACCACCTTGTCGTGCAGGTCGCGCAGTTCTTCGGCGTCGCCCGAGGCGTCGTGGGCGCCCACCACCAGGAACGACGTGCCGGGTTCTCCCGATCGCCGCTCGATGTGCAGGCTTCGCGTCGTCTCCTCGTCGGCCCACCACGAGCGGGACACGCCCTCGTGCGCCGGGTCGGTGTCCGGCTCGCCGAACCAGGCCGGACCCGCGAACGCTTCCCCGTCGACCTGCCGCCACGGCAGGTCGAGACGTCCGATGAGGCGCCGTTCGGTCCTGCCCTCGTGCGGCTCGGAGAGCGTGGAGTTGATGAGTACGAGGCCGAATCGGCTGGCCGCCCACAGCGTCGCCTTGCCCAGGCCGTAGGAGCCCCCCGCACGGCCGGCGGACTGCTTGTGGCTGTCGAGCTGGCGCCTGACGACAGCGGCGAATCGACCGTCCTGGTACTCCGGCCCGGTGAGCCCATTGGCGTTGAAGTCGTCCACGCGCAGCAGGAGCAGCGAGTTCTTCGACTCCAGTTCGTCCAATGCCGCCCGCAGGCTCCTCGACACCTTCTGCTCCGCCGAGGCCGCCCGGTCGTAGTGCGGGCGCAGTTCGTCCCATCGGAGCGCTTTCAGGAACGAGGAGAGGTGCTCGCCCGTCAATTCGTGGAGGGTGTAGTGCACTCGAACCGGAGCGTTGGTGTCGAGCCGCTCGTCGAGCGCGTTCTGGGTGGCTTCCCTGGCCAGCACGGCCACGTCCGCGTCGAATGCGAAGGCGGCGGCGTTGCCGTACTCGCGCCCGCCGTCGGCATGGGCCGTGCGATGGTGCCACCGCAACGGCCGGTGCGCTGCCCTGTCGCGCGTTCGATCGTCGACCGGGCCCGGGGCCGGGTGGGTGCCGAACACCTCGGCCAGTGACCGTTTGGTCTCGTCGCGAGGCTCCGCGCTCCCGTTCACCCAGGCGGCAACGGCCGCACGGTTCAACCCCAGTCGGGTTGCCAGGTCGGATTGCGACATGTCCGTCCGGTCCAACTGCCGCGCGAGCCAGAGGCCGAAGTCCTCGCCTCGGTGCTCCATGCATCGCCCCCCTGCCGTTCGGCTCCCCACGACGTACTTCGTGATCACCTTAACAGGGCTTATTTGACACGGAGAGTGACGTCAAATATCCGAGACGGCCCCCTGCCGCGGGGCCTCGCGCCGCGAACCGGGCCGGCGACCGTCGACGACGGCGAGTACGCGCACCGCCGCCTCGTCCGCCCGCTCGTGCTCCCAGACGCGCACGGCCAGCCATCCCGCCTCGGCCAGCCGGGCGTCCGTGTCCACGTCCCGACGCCGATTGCCCTCGATCTTGTCCCGCCAGAACTCGGCGTTGTTCTTCGGCCACGTGGCGTGCACGGGGCAGCCGTGCCAGAAACAACCGTCCACGAACACTGCCACGCGGGCGGGCCCGAACACGATGTCGGCCTCACGCCGTACGCCCTTCACCGGCTTCCGGTGGATCCGGTACCGGGCGCCCTTGGCGTGCAGCGCCTTGCGCAAGGCCACCTCGACGCCGGTGTCGCGGCTCTTCTGGCGGCTCATTCGAGTGCGCACGGTGGCCGTCGTTGCCAGTTTCTCCACCCCACCATTGTGAACCGACGGCACACCGCCCCGCTCACAAGGGCAGCGCGAGCTGGTGGTGGCCGCGGACGACGGCCGTCGGTGGGATGGGGCGGGTGGCGGCGAGGGCGAGGAAGGTGCGGAGGGCCGCGAGGACTTCCGCAGGGGTGTCCCGGATCATGGACGGGGTGGCGCTGGCCACCAGGATGCCGTGCGCCTCCAGGCGCAGGCGCCGGCGGAGCGTGGCGTGCCAGGCGTCGCGCGTGTAGTGGTACTCCGCCGAGTCGATCTCCAGGGCCACGCCCTCGTCGGGCCAGTAGGCGTCCGGGCTGGCCAGGAAAGTGCCGTCCGGGGTGTGGAGGCGGGCGTTCCACAGGGGCGTCGGGAGGTCCGTCGCCGTGAGGGTGTCGCGGGCCCGGGCCTCGGCGATCGAGCGGACTCCGGCGAGGAGTTCCGCCGCGGCGGCTCGGACCGCGGGGCGGGTGAGGAGGCGGGCGGCCCGGAGCTCGGCGTGCAGGTCGTGGGGGTGGCACCAGCCGGCCTGGACCACGTGGGCGAGGACCGAGCGGATCCGGTCGGGGTGGTCGGCGCGGGAGGCGAAGTCGGTCGCCGCGCGGACGGGGCGGGTGCTGGGGATGCCCGAGACCGTGATGGTGCCGGGCCAGCGGGAGGTGGCGAGCGGGCGGACCCAGGCGGTGGCGCCGAGTTTGCGCGGGGCGCGGATCAGCACGTCGGCCGGGTCGTGCGGGGCCTCGCGGATGCCGAGCAGGGCGAGGGCGGCGCCCCCGGTGAGGGCGGCCGTGTCGCCGGTCAGCGGGTCCGAGGCGGGCTCCGCGGCGTACAGGACGGTGGAGAGGGCTCGCTGGCGCGGGTCCGGGGGGCCGGTCTGGAGGAGGTAGACCCGGGGCAGTAAGCGCTGCCAAGGGCCTCCCGGGCGGGTGCGGGAGGTGATCGTGCCCTCCGGGATGCCGGCTCCGACCAGTTGGTGCCGGGTGGCCAGGCCGAGCTGCCTGCGTGCCACCCTGGGCTGCTGCGCGGTGATCATGGCGCCGGTATGCCCGGTTGCGGAAGGGCGTACCCCTAGCGGTCCGGGTGGTCCGGGGACAGGAAGACGATCACCCCGGTCTCCGTGCCGGGGAGGGCCGCCACCTCGTGCCAGCCCAGGCGGCGGTACGTCGCCACGGTGTCGGTGGCGAGGCGGGAGGTCAGCAGCCAGGCCTTCCCGTCCGGGGCGTCGGCCGTGATCTCGGTGAGCAGGGCCCGGCCGGTGCCCCGTCCGCGCGCGTGGGGGCGTACGGCGAGTTCGTCGATCTCCAGCGCGCCGGTCAGGAGCTCCCGTACGCGGTCCCGGCCGAGTTGGGCCGCGACCTGCGGGTACGCCCGGTCCCGGGGGAAGGCCGCAGGCGTGACCCAGCCCGTGGCGAAGCCGTCGATGCCGGCCTCCGACTGGGCGAGGGCCGTACGGAATCCATGGCGTCGGGTGTCCGCCTGGAGACGGGCGGCGAACTGGCGAATGGTTTCTTCATCCTCGTTCCACGGCGGGGCGGAAAAGACGTCGGCGTAGGTGTCGACCAGTTCGTCCGCGAGGTCGAGGACGGCGGCTCCGTAGCAGATCACGATGTCCTGGCTCCTGATGTCGAGCGGTCGGGGCGAGCGCGACTGGCGGGGAATCTCCCGTTTGGGTGGGGAGAGCGAATTTATGCCGTCCGGGTTCCGAAGGCGCACATCGCACGGATCCGGCGAGTGTGCGACAAATCCCCTCCCGGCCCTCCGTGTCGGGGACCCCCGCGCCGGAGTTGAGAGGCCATGGAAAGACTGATTCGGGCGGCCGGCCGGTGCGCGCTCGCCTTTCTCCTCGTCCTGGGCATCGTGGCGCTTCTGCCGCGCTCGGTGCGGGACGTGGTGCCGAATGCCGTCATCGGAGGGGCCGTGCTGCTGCTCGTCGGAGTATCGGGCGGCCGCCGGATGACCCGGCGGTCGCGTTAGCCTCACAGGAAAGCCCGTACGACAAGAAGATCAAAGGAGTTCGACATGGCACGGGTACCGAGTTCCGCGGTGGCGGCGGCCGGGCTGGTCGGCGGATACGCCGTCGCCCGGTGGACCAAGAAGCGGCCCCTGGGCGGCGTCGTCCTCGGCGCCGCCGGGGTCATGGCCGGCCGGGAATGGCACCGAAGGGGCGGCGCCCCCGTGGCGGCAGGACTCGGGGCGCTCTACGTGGCAGGCTTCGCGGGCTCGCACCCGCTCGCGAAGAAGGTCGGCGCCTGGCCCGCCGTCTTCGCGGCCGCCGGGGTCGTCGCCGCCACCACCTGGGCCGTCGCCGACCGCGGCTGAGACCCGCGGCGGCGGACCCTAGGCCCCCAGGGCGCGGGACAGCGTGTAGATCAGCAGGCCCGCCAGGGCGCCGACCACCGTTCCGTTGATGCGGATGAACTGCAGGTCGCGGCCGATGTGGGCCTCGATCTTGCGGGAGGTGTGCTCGGCGTCCCAGGCCGCGACCGTGTCCGTGATCAGCGAGGTGATCTCGGTCCGGTAGGTGGTGACCACGTAGACGACCGCGCCCTCGATCCAGCCCTCCACCTTCGACTGGAGGCGGCCGTCGGTGGCCAGGCGAGCACCGAGGGAGAGGAGGGAGGAGCGGACGCGCAAGCGCAGCTCGCTGCGCTCGTCCTCCGCCGCCGAGATGATCATCGTGCGGATGGCGGTCCAGGCGGAGGTGATGACGTCCTGGACCTCGTCGCGGGCGAGCAGCTCGGACTTCAGCCGCTCGACGCGGGCGCGGGTCTCCGTGTCCGACTGGAGATCGGCCGCGAAGTCCGTCAGGAAGCGGTCCACCGCGCCACGCGCCGGGTGCTGCGGCATGTCCCGCATCTCCGTGACGAAACGGAGCAGCTCCTTGTAGACGCGCTCGCCCACCTTGCGGTCCACGAAACGCGGGGTCCAGCCGGGGGCGCCGCCCTGGACGGCGTCCGTGATCGACCCCTCGTGCGTGACGAGCCAGTCGTGGGCCTTGGCGCAGATCAGGTCGACGGCGCGCCGGTGGCCGCCCTGCGCGACGACCTTCTCGAGGGTCTTGCCGATGCCCGGGGCGATCTCGGCGGTCTCGGCGCGGCGGGTGATGGCCTCGCCGACGATGGCCTGGACGTCGGAGTCGCGCAGCACGGTCAGCGCTCCGCGCAGGGCGGTGGCGAGCTCCGCGGTGACGCGGTCCGCGTGGGCGGGCTCGGCCAGCCAGGCACCGAGGCGACCGCCGATGCCCAGGGCGTGGAGGCGGGCCCTGACCACGTCGGAGGAGAGGAAGTTCTCGCCGACGAACTCCCCGAGGGAAACGCCGAGCTGGTCCTTCTTGGTCGGGATGATCGCGGTGTGCGGGATGGGCAGGCCGAGCGGATGCCGGAAGAGGGCGGTGACGGCGAACCAGTCCGCGAGCGCGCCGACCATGCCGGCCTCGGCGGCGGCCGCGACGTAGCCGGCCCAGGCGCCGGCGCCCCAGGCGTGCGTGGCGACTTTGGCCAGTACGTAGACCAGCGCGACCAGGGCGAGGAGGCCGGTCGCGGTGGCCTTCATCCGGCGGACACCGCGGCGGCGCTCCTCGTCGGCGGCGGAGAACACGAACCCGGGAGCGGTCGCCGACGCCGCCGGTCTGGGCGGGGCGAGCGTGCCGGCGCCGTTCCCGGTGTCGCCGGTGCCGTCGCCTCCGGCTGTGGTGCGGTTCGTCACGTGCTCCTGCCTTCCCCCTGGGGCGCCGGTTTTGTCTGCATAGCATCCGACTCCCGGGAGGCCCAGGGAGTTCCCGCCACGCCCTTTCGCTCCCGCGAGGGGTGCTGCCCGCTGTCCGGTGCGGGTCAACGATTCGGGGCTCCGCCCCGGACCCCGCTCCTCAATCGCCGGAGGGGCTGGGTTTTGCTGGTCGGGGCCTCGGTCGTGCGGGTCCTGCGCGGTGTCCCGGCGGGGCGTCTCCTCGTCCTCGCGCCTGCGGGCACCGTGAAAGTGCTGAGGCTGGTTGCGCGCTCGTCCTGCGGGGACGCCCCACCGTGCCCCCGCTCCGCCAGTCCGGCCAAGACCCCGCCCGGCCGGGGCGGGAGCGTGCTGTTGGGGTGGGGGTCCGCAGGAGGGTCCCCGCAGGACGAGCGCGCAACCACCCCGCCCCATCTCGCGGTGCCCGCAGGCGCGAGGACGAGGAGACACTCCGGAGGGCCCCCGCCCCAACCCGGCCGGTCCCGCCCAAGGACACCACCCAGCCCCGCCGGCGTTTGAGGCGCGGGGGCACGGGGGCAGCGCCCCCGGCAGCGGCGCCGCACCCGGCAAAACCACGCCACCCCGCCGGAGGCGCGAGGCGCGGGGGCGGAGCCCCCGGAACGGTGCCGCGCCCGGCAAGACCACGCCACCCCGCGGGAGGCGCGCGGCGCGGGGCGGAGCCCCCGGCACGGCGCCGCACCAGACAGCGGAACCCCGGCGGAGCTACGCCGCACGGACCAGGCCCGCCTCGTGGGCGAGGATCGCCGCCTGGGTGCGGTTCGAGAGGTCCAGCTGCGTCAGGATGCGGGAGACGTACGTCTTCACGCTCGCCGGAGAGAGATGCAGGGCTTCGGCTATCTGCTGGTTCGTGCGGCCCTCGCCGACCAGCGCCAGGACGCCCCGTTCCCCGGGCGATAGGGACTCCAGCCGTTCCGAGTGGGCGGGCGCTTCGGGGCGGTCGGCCGCGCGGTCCAGCAGCACCCGCATCACCGCCGGGGCCAGCACGCTGCCGCCCGCCGCCACCGTGCGGATGCCCGCGAACAGCTCCTCGGGGCGCTGATCCTTCAGCAGGAACCCCGCCGCCCCCGCCCGCAGCGCGTCCAGCACCAGGTCGTCCGCCGTGTACCCGGTGAGGACCAGCACCCGCGGCGGCTCCGGCAGCCGCAGCAGCCGGAGCGTGGCCTCCATGCCGTCGACCTTCGGCATGACCAGGTCCATCAGCACCACGTCCGGCCGGTGCTCCCGCGCCAGCGGCACCGCCTCCGCGCCGTCCTGCGCCTGCGCGACCACCTCGATGTCCGGCGCGCTCGCCAGCAGGGTGACCAACCCGGTCCGTATGAGGCTCTGGTCGTCGACCACCATCATCCGGATCGTCATGCCGCCCGCCTCCCTGAGTACCCGTCTTATGGCGGACATTACCGGCTTATAGGGACTAAAGGCCTCGCAAAGCTCCCCGTTCAGTCCCCATTTGCCGTCCCCCTTGTCCTCTTTCGGCGACTTCGCGGCACCCCTCCCCTCCCGGACGGTGGATACCGAGGCCGAGAGCGCCACGGCGCACACGGCCTCGGTCATGTCCCCGAAGTCAGGAACTCCGCATGTCTTTCCCGTCTGGTCGTCACGCCCGCCGCAGCCGCACCCGTGCCCTCGCCGGCCTCGTCGTGGCCGGTATCGCCGCCCCCGCCGCGGTCGCCCTCGTGGCACAGCCCGCAGCCGCCGCGTCGGCGGGCACCTGGGACGAGGTCGCCCAGTGCGAGTCCACCGGCAACTGGAGCATCAACACCGGCAACGGCTACTACGGCGGCCTCCAGTTCTCCTCCAGTACCTGGGCGGAGTTCGGCGGCAGGCAGTACGCGCCGCAGGCCGACCAGGCCACCAAGGCGCAGCAGATCGCCGTCGCCGAGAAGGTCCTCGCGGTGCAGGGCCCCGGTGCCTGGCCCAGCTGCGGCAAGGCCGCCGGGCTCCAGCGCGGCGGGCCGGCCCCCGAGGCCCCGAGCGCTCCGGCCGGGCAGAGCGCCCCGGCCGAGCGGAGCACCGCCACCGGCGGCGGCACCTACACCGTGGTCGGCGGTGACACCCTCGGCCGGATCGGCTCCCGGCTCGGGGTCGACTGGCAGAAGCTGTACTCCGACAACCGCTCCGTCATCGGCGGCGACCCGGACGTGATCATGCCGGGCCAGCGCCTCTCGTACGGCAGCGGCTCCGCTTCCGGCGGTGCGAGCAAGCCGGCCGCGCCGAAGTCCACCGCCCCGCGGTCCTCCACGGCCGAGAGCAATGGCAGCGGCGCCAAGCCGGTCTCCGGCGGGTCCGTCAGCGCCCGCTACGGCCAGCCCGGCAGCTGGGCCGCGGGCCACCACACCGGCATCGACTTCGCCGTCCCCACCGGCACGCCGGTCAGGGCGGCCGCCGCCGGCACCGTCGTCTCCGCCGGTTGGCAGGGCGCGTACGGCAACGCCGTCGTCATCAAGCACGACGACGGCCGCTACTCCCTCTCCGCCCACCTCTCCCGGGCCGGCGCTTCCGAGGGCGAGCGCGTCTCCGCCGGTGAGCAGATCGGTACGTCCGGCAACACCGGCAACTCCACCGGGCCGCACCTCCACTTCGAGGTCCGCTCCAGCAACAGCTACGGCGCCGACATCAACCCCGTGTCCTGGCTCGCCCGGCACGGCGTCTCCCTGTAAGCGCGTCACCTCGTCCCCCCGGGATGCCCGTTCGACGGAACTTGGGCAATCTGGGGGGACGTTTGCGTACAAGAGGGGGGATATCCGCATGCGGTTCGTGCCCGGGCAGGTCGGACGGTTCCTGGAGCGCCTGCCGCGCCTGCTTACCGGTGAAGGGCCCGGCGCGCCCGATCCGGGCCGGGCCCGCCGCGTCGACATCTGCCTGATCGTCCTCTGCGGGCTGCTCAGCACGCTCAACCTCCAGGACATCCACCGCATCGGGCTCGTCCAGGACTACGCCACCAGCCTGGCCGTCGGCTGGTCCACCGCCGCCTCCCTGTACTGGCGCAGGTCCCATCCCTGGATCCCGGCCGTCATGGCCTCCGCGGCCACCCTCGTCTCCGACGACCGCGGGCCCCTGATCTTCGCCGCGTACGCGCTGGCCGCGTACGGCGGCGCCCACCGGCTGGTCGGGGGGCTGCTCATGTGCGTCTTCTACGTCGTCACGCGCGACCTGTTCCTGCCCGCCGGGTACGCGGGGCGCGACCCCGCCTCCTTCGTCCTCGGCGCCATCCTCGTGCCGGGCCTGTACGGGGAGACCGTGCGCCGCAACCGGTACGTCATGGCGGCCCTGCGGGAGCGGGCCCGCCAGGCGCACGCCGCCGTGGACCAGGCCGCCGACCTGGCCGTCGTACAGGAACGCACCCGTTTGGCCCAGCGCACCCACGACGGTCTGGGCCACCGGCTCACCGCCCTCACCCTGCAGGCCGCGGCCCTGCGCCTGGACGCCGGGGCGGACCCCCGCGTACGGGAGGGTGCGGCGGCCGTGGAGGAATCGGCGCGGGCCGCGATGGCCGAGGTCAGGGAGGTGCTGGACATGCTGACCGACCCGGCCGGGGCGCGCGCGTACACCGCACCCGTCGACGTGGGCCGCTTCCTGGCGGCCCTGGCCCGGAACATGCGCGCCACCGGAATGGAGATCGGCCACCAGGTGCAGCCGGGCCTCGGGGACTTCCCCGCGGCCGACGGGCGGCTGCTGCTGCGGATAGCCCGCGAGGGGCTCACGAACGCCGCCAAGTACGCGCCCGGCTCGGCGGTGCGGATGAACCTCTCCGCGCAGGGCGGGAACGTCCGCCTGGAGGTGGTGAACACCGCCCCCGAGGGCGAGCGGATCGTGCTCGACTCGGGCGGGATGGGTCTGCCGGGGCTGCGGGCCGCCCTCGCCGAGGTCGGTGGCACACTGAGTGCCGGAACGGCCACGGATGGAGGTCACACCCTCGCGGCGACGCTGCCGGATCGGCGTGTGCTAGCTTAGAGGCGTTGCAGTTGTGGTACCCATGAACTTTATGTGCGCCTGACGGGAATGTCCTCAGGCGCTTTTATTGTTTTTCGCCGGAATCTCCGGATGGGGCCCTTGCCGCCTACTCAGGAGATTCAAAATGGCACTTGGCACCGTGAAGTGGTTCAACTCGGAAAAGGGCTTCGGCTTCATCGAGCAGGACGGCGGCGGTCCGGACGTCTTCGCCCACTACTCGAACATCGCCACCTCTGGCTTCCGTGAGCTCACCGAGGGCCAGCGCGTGTCCTTCGACGTGACCCAGGGCCAGAAGGGCCCCCAGGCGGAGAACATCATCCCCGCCTAATTTCTTCAGCTGGCCGGGGTCCGCACCGTGAGGTGCGGACCCCGGCTTGTCTGCTGTCTCGACCTTTGTTTCACCTGCCGGTTTCAGGAGGGCTTTCTCGCATGACCAGCTCCAGCTCCGCACGACCCAGCCGCCGCCCCACCCGGGGTCGAGGTGCGGCCCAGGGACGTCCGAAGGCTGGCGCGGGACGCCAGAAGTCCGCCCCCGCCCCCCGGCCCCAGGAATTCACCATGCCCGAGCCGATCGCGCCGGCGCTGCCGCCGGTCGCCGCGTTCGAGGACATGGGCATGCCCGAGGCGCTGCTGAAGACCCTCGCCGCCCAGGGCGTCACCGAGCCGTTCCCGATCCAGGCCGCGACGCTGCCGAACTCGCTGGCCGGCCGTGACCTGCTCGGCCGCGGCCGCACCGGCTCCGGCAAGACGCTGGCCTTCGGCCTGGCGCTGCTGGCCCGGACCGCGGGTCGCCGCGCGCAGCCCAAGGCGCCGCTCGCGATGGTCCTCGTACCGACCCGCGAGCTCGCGCAGCAGGTGACCGACTCCCTGGCCCCCTACGCCACGGCCGTCAACCTGCGCATCGCGACCGTCGTCGGCGGCATGTCGATCAACCGGCAGTCCGGCGCCCTGCGCCGCGGCGCCGAGGTGCTCGTCGCCACCCCCGGCCGCCTCAAGGACCTCATCGACCGCGGTGACGCCGACCTCTCGCAGGTTTCGATCACCGTCCTCGACGAGGCCGACCAGATGACCGACATGGGCTTCATGCCGCAGGTCACGGCGCTGCTCAAGCAGGTCGAGGAGGGCGGCCAGACCATGCTGTTCTCGGCGACCCTCGACAAGAACATCGACAAGCTCGTCAAGATGTTCCTCGACGACCCGGTCGCCTTCTCCGTCGACCCGTCCGCCGGCGCGGTCAGCACGATGGAGCACCACGTCCTGTACGTCATGGACGAGACCGACAAGAAGGCCGTGGCCACGCGCATAGCCGCCCGCGACGGCCGGGTGATCATGTTCGTGGACACCAAGCGAGGCGTCGACCGCATGGTCAAGAAGCTCCTCGCGGAGGGCGTACGCGCCTCCGGCCTGCACGGCGGGCGCTCGCAGCCGCAGCGCAACCGCACGCTCGACTGGTTCAAGACGGGCGAGGTCACCGCGCTGATCGCCACCAACGTGGCCGCCCGCGGCATCCACATCGACGACCTCGACCTCGTCGTGAACGTGGACCCGCCCACCGACCACAAGGACTACCTGCACCGAGGCGGCCGTACCGCCCGGGCCGGCGAGTCCGGCAGCGTGGTCACCCTGGTGCTGCCCGACCAGAAGAGGGACATGACCCGCCTGATGTCGGACGCCGGGATCTCCCCGCGCACCGCGCAGATCAAGTCCTCCGACGAGGAACTCGCCCGGCTGACCGGCGCCAAGGAGCCCTCGGGCGTCCCCGTGGTGCTGGAGGTGCCGCAGCAGCCCGCCGCGCCGAAGCCGCGCAACGGTTCCGGTTCCGGATCCGGTTCGCGCCGTCGCTCGGGCGGGCCGCGCACCGGCTCCGCCACGGGCTCGGCTCCGGCGGCCGGCGGCCGCGGCCGCCGCTCCGGCGGCGGTGGCTCCGGGCAGGCCCCGGCGGCCTCCGGTTCGGGCCAGGCCCGCCGTGGACAGGGCGGCGCCGGCGGCGCTGCCACCGGCTCCGGTGAACGCGGCCGCCGCTCCGGCGGTGCCACCTCGGGCGGAGCCGCCGCGGCGTCCGCGCGCAGCCGGGTCGGCTCCGGCGGGCAGGGCCGCCGCCGGGCGGTCTGACCCCCGTAAGCCACTACGCCGGGCAGTGCTTTTCCCACTGCCCGGCGTAGTGCTCTCGTGGCCCGCTGCGCGTCAGCGGACCATCTTGTTCTGGAGCTTCGCCAGCGTCCGCAGGTCCAGGCCGAGGCCGTCCGTCAGATAGCCGTAGAAGCTGCCGTAATCGGCCTCCATCTGCGCCGTCGCCGCGTCCAGGTAGTCCTGGCGGACCTCCTGGAGCGGGATCAGCAGGTCCGGGTTCTGCATCCGGCCGGACTGCTTGAGGCCCGCCCGCACCTGGGCGTCGTACGTGGCGCGGAAGGTGTTCGACGCCAGGTAGTCGCGCTCCGCGGTGCCCTCCGGGACGGCCAGCGCGCGCAGCAGGACGTAACTCATCCAGCCGGTCCGGTCCTTGCCGGAGGTGCAGTGGTAGAGCAGCGGTCCCTGCTTGCCGTCGGCTATCTCCCGCACGGTCTGAGCGAACTGCGCCCGGTTCTCGGGGTTCGTCACGAAGTTGCGGTAGACGTCGCGCATGTAGGCCTCGGCGCGGCCGCCGCCGAGCATCTGCTCCTGCTTGACGGGGTCGCCGCTGGCGATCGCGCCCATGAGGGTGCCGAAGAGGCCGAGGTCGTTGACCGGGCGCGAGGTGGGGGCGAGTCCGGCGGGCAGCTTGTCGGCGCCGTCGTACTGGAGCTCCATGGGGACGCGGAAATCGACGGCCTTCGTGAGGCCCAGACCGGAGACGGTGGTGACGTCCGCGGCGGTCAGCTTGCTCAGCGCGTCGGAGCGGTAGACCAGGCCCTGGCGGACCTGACCGCCGGTCCAGGTGCGGTACCCGCCCAGGTCACGGAAGTTGACCGCGCCCTGGAGGGGGATCTGACGGATCGGTTCTGCTTGCTGGTGGTGGTGGTGGTGCCGGGCACTGACCCCGGCTCCGGGCGCCGTCGCCGCGTACGCGGAGGCGGGCAGGGTCCCGATGACGAGTGCGGCGGCGGCCGCCGCGGTCGCCAGGCGGATTCGGGCACGGCTCATATGTGCGACTCCTGTGACGGAGAAGGGGGATCACCCTGGTGGTGGCAGGGTGCGGAGCGAGTGCAGTTCTTCGAGTGCCTGTCGTGCTTCGGCCATGACGCGGGAGACGAGCTCCGCACAGGACGGGAGATCGTCGATCACCCCCGCGACCTGGCCCGATGCCATGACTCCGAGGTCCGTACGGCCCTCGACCATGGACGCCTTGAGGAGCATCGGGGTGTTCGCGGCGAGCAGGACCTGGCTCCAGGACAGGTCCTTGCCGTGTTTCATCGCCAAGCCGTCGCGCACCATCTGCGACCAGCTCAGACCGGACAGCTTCTTGAAGCCGGCCGCGTGCCGGACGGCCCGGGCCAGCGCCCGGGTGCGGCCCGCCCGCTCCAGGGAGTCGACCAGCGCGGTCCGCAGCATCCGGTGCGGCAGGCCGTCGACCGCCGTGGTGACGGTGACGTCCTTGACCGAGGCCTTCAGGTACTCGGCCTTCACCGCGTCCGGGACGGTCGAGTCGGAGGTGAGGAGGAACCGGGTGCCCATCGCGATGCCCGCCGCCCCGAAGGCCAGCGCCGCGACCAGGCCGCGGCCGTCACGGAAGCCGCCCGCCGCGACCACCGGGATGTCCACGGCGGACACCACCTGCGGGAGCAGCACCGTCGTGGCCACGTCCCCGGTGTGACCGCCACCCTCCCCGCCCTGCACGATCACCGCGTCGGCGCCCCACGCCGCCACCTTCTCGGCGTGCCGGCGGGCACCGATCGACGGGATGACGACGACGCCCGCGTCCTTCAGCCGCGCGATCAGCTCCTTGGAGGGCGCGAGGGCGAACGAGGCGACCCGTACGCCCTCGTCGATGATCAGCTGCGCCCGCTCGGCCGCGTCACCGGCGTCCGCCCGCAGGTTGACACCGAACGGAGTCCCCTCCGGGACCCGGGACTTGACCTCGTGGACCGCGGACCGCAGCTGCTCGATGGTCATCGTCGCCGAGGCCAGGATGCCCAGGGCCCCCGCGTTCGCCGCACCCGACACCAGGCGGGGGCCGGCAACCCAGCCCATGCCCGTCTGCACGATCGGGTGCTCGACGCCGACGAGTTTGGTGAATGCCGTCTCCATGACCTCAGACCCGCACTTCCCGGTCCCGCAGGCCCTTGGGGTCGATCACCTCGCGGATCAGCCGCAGCTCCTGCGCGGTCGGTTCCCGGGTGAAGGGGACCTCGTCCGCGACGGCCAGTTCGAAGCCGGTGGCATCCCGCACCTGGTCGACGGTGACCCCCGGGTGCACGGAGGCCAGGCGCATCGAGTGGCCGGGGCCGGTGAAGTCGAAGACGCCGAGGTCGCTGACCACGCGGGGCAGACGGTGGTAGCGGGTCGCGGAGGGGCCGGCCGCCTCGGCGCGGTCGTAGCCGACGCCGCTGACCATGTCGACGCGTTCGACGAACACCCGGGTGGAGTGCTTGGGGACCCAGTAGCTCACCGGGTTGTTGAGGGTGTTGACCGGCGCTCCGCGCACCCCGAGGAGCTGGCGGGCCGGCCGCGCCCAGTCGCCGATGCAGGAGATGTTCTGGTTGCCGAAGCGGTCGATCTGGCTGGCGCCCATCATCACGTGCCGCTTGCCGCCGGTGACCATGGTCAGGTGGCGCCGGTACGGGAGCCAGCCCTCGGCCGTGCCGTCGAGTCCGACGAGCATGGCCTCACCGTCGGTCAGCAGCAGGTCGGGGGAGAAGGTCCGCTTCGCGAGCCGGGCGCCGAAGGAGGGGATCAGGCCCATCGGGCTGGCGAGGACCTCGCCGTTGTCGCGCCAGGCCTCGGCGCAGGCGATCACGCAGTACTCCGAACGACTGATGGTCATTTCTGCTCCTCGTGCCAGGTTCGGACGGCGGACTGGTAGTCGTGCTCGCCCGCCCCGGAGAGGAAGCGCGCCGAGAACTCGGGCCAGGGGGTGGTCGCGTACAGCTTCTGGAAGGCCTCGTCGCGGCCGTAGTCGGGGGCGCAGGAGGTGAAGTGCGCGCCGTTCGGCGTCTCCACGACCCCGGTGACGGAGTGGCGGCTGACGAGGAGGGACTGCGGGGGGCCGGACTTGGCGAGTTCGGCGCTCTCCACGATCTGCTCGCAGGAGACGTACGCGGCGTCCGCGGCCTCGCAGAACAGGTCGTCGAAGTACGGGTCCGGGCCCAGGTACTGGGCGTTGCCGAGGCGGTCGGCGCGGTTGAGGTGGACCAGGGCGGCGTCCATCCGCAGGGCGGGGACGGCGACCAGCTCCTCGCCGTCGGCGTAGGGGGAGGTGACGGTGCGCAGCTCCGGGTTGACCCGCATCACGTCGGAGCCGAGGCCGGCCCGGACGGGGAGGAAGGGCAGCCGGTTGGCGGCGGCGTGCAGGCCCCACATGAACATGGCCTCGTCGAGTTCGGTGAGGGTGAAGGCGGCGCGCTCGCGGGCGGCCCGGTAGTGGGGCTCCAGAGGAATGGAGTCGAGGGTGACGAAGGGGGCGACGAGCTTTCGGATCCGGCCGGCGGCGGCCAGCAGGCCGACGTCGGGGCCCCCGTACGAGATCACGGTGAGATCGGTGATCTGGGAGCGGAGCAGTGCCCGCACCAGGGCCATGGGCTTGCGCCGGGACCCCCAGCCGCCGATGCCGATGGTCATCCCGCTGCGGAGCTGCCCGACGACCTCGTCCGGGCTCATGGTCTTGTCGGTCATGCGCTGTGTCCCTCTTCCTTCCCGAAGGTGTCCCGCACCCGGTCGGCCACCCCGCTGAGGTTGGCCTCGAAGGTGAAGCCCTGCTCGAAGCGGTAGCTGCGGCGCACGTCCACCGGGTCGATCCCGTTGATGGCGGCCTTGGCCAGCCGGATGAGGTAGCCGTCCTTCTTCGCGATCTCGGCGGCCAGTTCCAGGGCGGCCGCGCGCAGTTCGTCCCGGGGGACCACCTTCCAGACCGAGCCGTGCGCGTGCAGTTCGGCGGCGGTCGCGGTGCGCGAGGTGTAGTAGAGCGCGCGCATCAGGTGCTGCGGCACGAGCCGGGCCAGGTGCGTGGCGGCGCCGAGCGCGCCCCGGTCCAGTTCGGGCAGGCCGAAGGTGGCGTCGTCGCTCGCCACGATCGCGTCCGCGTTGCCGACGAGGCCGATGCCGCCGCCCAGGCAGAACCCGTTCACGGCCGCGACGACCGGCACCTCGCACTCGTACACGGCGGCGAAGGCCTCGTAACAGCCCCGGTTGGCGCCGATGAGGGCGGCGTGGCCGGTGTCGCGCTGCATCTCCTTGATGTCGACGCCGGCGTTGAAGCCGCGGCCTTCGGCGGCCAGGACCACGCACCGGATCTCGGGGTCGCGGCCGGCGGCGCGCAGGGCGTCGGCGAGGTCGTACCAGCCCTGCACCGGCAGTGCGTTGACGGGCGGGAAGTCGACTGTGACGAGTGCGATGCCCTTGTCCGGGCTTGAGGTGGAGACACCCATGAGCGGATCAGCTACCTTTCCACCAAACATTTGTTAGGTGAGGAAGGTAGCAGCCTATGGAGCTCGACGGGAGGGTTGTCGTCGTCACCGGGGGAACCAGGGGCGTCGGCGCCGGAATCACCCGGTCGTTCCTCGCGGCCGGCGCCGAAGTCGTCGTCTGCGCCCGCAGGCCTCCGGAGGAACCGGTCTCGGCGGGTGGCCGGCAGGCGTCGTTCGTACCGCTGGACCTGCGCGATCCGGCGGCCGTGGAGGAGTTCTTCGGCACGGTGGTGGACCGCCACGGGCGGCTCGACTGCCTGGTCAACAACGCGGGCGGGACCCCGTACCGACTGCTGGGGGAGGGCGGGGCCGAGCGCCACGCGCGGGTCGTCGAGCTCAACCTGATCGCCCCGATGACGGCCTCGCTGGCCGCCCATCCGTGGCTGCGTCGGACCCGGGGCTCGGTCGTGATGATCGGCAGCGTCAGCGGGACCAGACCCTCACCGGGCACGGCGGCGTACGGCGCGGCCAAGGCCGGCCTGGAGAACCTCGCCCGCTCCATGGCCGTGGAGTGGGCGCCCGAGGTACGGGTGAACTCGCTGGTCCTGGGCATGGTGCGGACCGAGCTGTCCCACCTGCACTACGGGGACGAGGCCGGGATCGCGGCGGTCGGCGCGACCGTACCGCTGGGGCGGCTGGCGGAACCCTCCGACGTGGGGGAGGCCGCGGTGTTCCTGGCCTCGGAGCGGGCCGGATACGTGAGCGGGGCGAGCCTGCTGGTGCACGGGGGCGGGGAGCGCCCCGCGTTCTTGGATGCGGCAACTGTGAACAAGGAGAGCTGACATGGGACTTGGACTCGCTGACGGCCGTGTGGTCATCGTGACGGGCGCGGGGCGGGGGCTGGGCCGGGCCCACGCGCTGGCCTTCGCGGCGGAGGGCGCGAAGGTCGTCGTCAACGACCTCGGGGTCGGGCTGGACGGGCTGCCCGGGCCGGACTCCCCGGCGGCGCGGGTGGTCGAGGAGATCCGCGCACTGGGCGGCGAGGCGGTGGCGCACGGCGGGGACATCGCGACCTCGGAAGGCGCGGCCTCGCTGGTGGCGGCGGCCGTCGACACCTTCGGGCGGCTCGACACCCTGGTCAACAACGCCGGGTTCCTGCGGGACCGGATGCTGGTCAACCTGGACGAGGACGACTGGGACGCGGTCATGCGGGTGCACCTGAAGGGGCACTTCCTGCCGCTGCGGTCGGCGGCGGCGTGGTGGCGGGCGGAGGCGAAGGCCGGCCGCCGGCCGGCGGCGCGGGTGGTCAACACCTCCTCGGGGGCCGGGCTGCTGGGCTCGGTGGGACAGGGCAACTACAGCGCGGCGAAGGCGGGGATCCTGGGCCTGACGATGGTCGCGGCGGCGGAGATGGGCCGGTACGGGGTCCAGGTCAACGCGATCGCCCCGGCGGCGCGGACCCGGATGACGGAACGGACCTTCGCGGAAACCATGGCCGCGCCGGCCTCCGGCTCCTTCGACGCGATGGCTCCGGAGAACGTGTCCCCGCTGGTGGTGTGGCTCGGCGCGGACGCCTCCGCGGGGGTGACGGGCCGGGTCTTCGAGGCGGAGGGCGGCCGCATCACGGTGATGGAGGGCTGGCGTCCCGGCCCCACGGCGGACCGCGGAGCCAGGTGGACCCCGGCGGAGGCGGGCGAGGCCGCGGTCAAGCTCCTCGCGGAGTCCTTGCCGCCGATGCCGGTGTACGGCGCGGCGGGGTAGTTCCACCGCTCGCCGCCGGCGCGGTCGGCGGTACCGGGTGCGGGTCCGTTGCCGGGGCTCTGCCCCCGCGTCCCCGCGCCTCTCGCCTCCGGCGGGGCTGGAGGTTGGCTGGTGCCCGCTGTCCGGTGCGGGTCCGTTGCCGGGGCTCCGCCCCGGACCCCGCTCCTCAATCGCCGGAGGGGCTGGAGTTTGCCGGGCCGGGGCCCCGCCCCTTGCGGGTGCTGCGCGGTGTCCCGGCGGGGCGTCTCCTCGTCCTCGCGCCTGCGGGCACCGCTTCGACACGCCGGGCTGGTTGCGCGCTCGTCCTGCGGGGACGCCCCACCGTGCCCCCGCTCCGACAGTCCGGCCAAGACCCTGCCCGGCCGGGGCGGGAGCGTGCTGTTGGGGTGGGGGTCCGCAGGAGGGTCCCCGCAGGACGAGCGCGCAACCACGCCGAGCTGTCTTGCGGTGGCCGCAGGCGCGAGGACGAGGAGACACTCCGGAGGGCCGCCGCCCCAACCCGGCCGGTCCCGCTCCAGGACACCATCCAGCCCCGCCGGCGTTTGAGGCGCGGGGGCGCGGGGGCGGAGCCCCCGGAACGGCGCCGCGCCCGGCAAGACCACGCCACCCCGCCGGAGGCGCGCGGCGCCGCACCGGCCCCCGGGCTTAGCTCGGCACGGACAGGCGGGCCGCCGCGCGGCGCTGGCGGGTGTTCGAGCCGTGCAGGAAGCGGATCACCGTTTCCAGTTCCTCCGTCGTGAACTCCGCGCACAGTTCGGCGACTTCCCGCGCCCAGTCCTCGTACACCGGCTCCAGCTCGCGGAGCTTCTCCGGCCGCACCTCCACCACAACCCGCCGGCCGTCCGTCGGGTGTTCGGCCCTGCGTACGTACCCCTTGCGCTCCAGCCGGTCGACCAGGCCCGTGACCGAGGCCGGGGCGAGGCCCGAGTGCTGGGCGAGTTCCTTCGCGGTGAGGGGGCCGTGCCGCAGGAGGAGGTCGATGGTCTTGGTCTCCGTCGCACTCAAGCCGCGCCGCTCGGCCACTGCCGAGTGGAACATCACCGTCACCGCGCTGGTTTCCCGGCCTGTGCGGTTGAGGTCCTCCAGGACCTTCGCGCGTCGCGCGTCCATCTCGTCGCCCATGGGGTCAGGGTACCAATCATTTCGTTCGGTCTAACGAAAGACTTGCGGGCATGGTCGTTCTCGTGCAACTCTTTCGTTCGTCCGAACGAAAGAGTTTTGGAGGCCGCCATGACCCCATATCCCCGCCGCTGGGCCGCAGCCGTCGTCATGATGGTCGCCGCGCTCATGGACCTGCTCGACGTCACCATCGTCAACGTCGCCATTCCGTCGATAGGCCGCGACCTGGGGGCCTCCCAGAGCGCGCTCCAATGGCTCGTCTCCGCCTACCTCCTCGGCTTCGCCGCCACGCTGATCGTCTCCGGCCACCTCGGCGACCGGTACGGGCGCAAGGCGCTCTTCCTCGCCGGGACCGCCGGCTTCGGGCTCGCCAGTCTCGGCTGCGGCATCGCCCAGAGCCCCGGACAGTTGATCGCCGCCCGCGCGGTCCAGGGCGTCACGGCAGCCCTCCTCATGCCCCAGGTGCTCGGCTCCTTCCGGACCCTCTTCCAGGGCAAGGAACGCGGCGCCGTGTTCGGGATGTACGGAGGCGTCGCCGGCTTCGCCTCCGCCGTCGGACTGCTGCTCGGCGGGGTGCTCACCGACGCCGACCTGTTCGGCTGGGGCTGGCGCTCCGTGTTCCTCGTCAACGTGCCCGTCGCCGCGGTCACTCTGGTCGCCGGTGTGGTCCTGGTGCCCGCCACCCGGGAGCGCGGCGCCGGGCGGCCCGATCTGCTCGGCAGCCTCGTGCTCGCCGCCGGCCTCGTGGCGATCGTGCTGCCGCTCGTCCAGGGCGAGGCCAACGGCTGGCCGTTGTGGGGCTGGCTCTGCCTGGGCGGCGGGGTGCTCGCAGTCGCAGGCCTCGGAGTTCTCGAAGCACGTCGGAGCGGTGAGGCGACCGTGCCGCTGCTGCCCGCCCGGGCGTTCCGGCTCCCGGCCTTCTCGGTCGGCCTCGCCGTCCAACTCCTGTTCGCCGTCGGCATGCAGGGCTTCTTCCTCGTCTTCGCGATCTGGCTGCAGGGCGGCCAGGGCTACACCCCGATGCAGGCCGGGCTGGTCACCGTCGCCTTCTCCGTCGGCGGCTTCCTCACCGCCCCCGTCGCCGACGCCCTCGCCGGGCGCTTCGGCCGCCTCGTCCTCGCCGCGGGTGCGCTGATGATGGCGGGCGGCTTCGCCTGGGTCTGGTACGCCGTCGCCCACTCCAGCGCCGCGCACACCGGCGCCTGGCCGCTCACGCCCGGTCTGCTCGTCGCCGGTGCCGGCCTCGGCTTCCTCGTCGTACCGCTGGTCAACGTGGTGCTCTCCGCCGTCCCCGCCGACATCGCCGGCGGCGCCTCCGGGATCTTCTCCACCGCCCAGCAGTTCGGCGGTGCGCTGGGAGCGGCGGTCATCGGCTCCGTCTTCTTCGGCGTGCTGCGGGACGGTGGCCCCACCGACGCGCTCGGCACCGCCATGCCCTGGGTGAGCGCCGGATTCCTGCTCAGCGCGGTGCTGTGCCTGGCCCTGCCCCGCACCTCGGTGTCCCGCGAACCGCTGCCCGAGGCGGAGCCCGTGGCCGCGTAGGAACGACGTACGAAGGGGTGCGGGCCGGGACGGCGACGTCCCGGCCCGCACCCGTTCGTCCTGCTTCCCGCTCAGCGGGAACACGGCCTCCCGCCCGCGCCCGCCCCCCGCCTACCGTCTGCCGCACCACACACCACCGCAGCCGGGAGGACCCCATGCTCAACGACCGGCACCGGCGCGAAGCCGCCGAGGTGCTGCGCGCGGCGGAGCGGCGGCGGGCCCCCGTACGGCCGCTGATCGAGCTGTACGAAGGCATCGACGCGCAGGACGCCTACGAGATCCAGCTCCTCAACATCCGCCACCGCGTGGAGAGCGACGGCGCCCGCGTCACCGGGCACAAGGTCGGCCTCTCGTCGCCCGTCATGCAGGCCATGATGGGCGTCGACGAGCCCGACTACGGCCACCTCCTCGACGCCATGGAGCTGCGCGAGGACACCCCCGTGCCCATCGCCGCCTACTGCGCGCCGCGGATCGAGGTCGAGGTCGGTTTCGTCCTCGGCGCCGACCTGCCCGGCGAGGGCTGCACCGAGGCCGACGTCCTGGCCGCCACCGAACGCGTCGTACCCGCGCTGGAGCTGATCGACAGCCGCATCGCCGACTGGCGGATCTCCATCGCGGACACCATCGCCGACAACGCCTCCTCCGCCGGATACGTCATCGGGGACGGGCGCGACCCGCGCGAGCTCGACCTGAAGGCCGTCGAGGCCCGCCTCACCAGCCACGGCGAGACCCTCGCCACCGGCCGCTCCGACGCCGTACTGGGCGACCCCGCCACCGCCGTCGCCTGGCTGGCCCGCACCGTCGCCCGCTTCGGCGTCCCCCTGCGCAAGGGCCACCTCGTCCTGCCCGGTTCCTGCACCCGCGCCGTGGACGTGACCGCCGGACGGACCTACACCGCCGACTTCACCGGGCTCGGCTCGGTGTCCCTCTCCTTCTCCTGAGCTCCTGAGGTGACCGTGACCAAGACGAAAGCGACCGCCGCCATCGTCGGCTCCGGCAACATCGGAACCGACCTGCTGTACAAACTCCAGCGCTCCCCGTACATCGAGCCCCGCTGGATGATCGGCGTCGACCCGGACAGTGAAGGCCTGGCCCGCGCCCGGCGCGCCGGACTCGACGCCTCCCACGAGGGCGTCGACTGGCTGCTGGGCCAGGGCGAGCTCCCCGACCTCGTCTTCGAGGCCACCTCCGCGTACGTGCACCGCGCCAACGCCCCCCGCTACGCCGAACTCGGCATCAAGGCGATCGACCTGACCCCGGCCGCCATCGGGCCGGCCGTGGTGCCGCCCGCGAACCTCACCGCGCACCTCGGCGCGGACAACGTCAACATGATCACCTGCGGCGGCCAGGCCACCATCCCCATGGTGTACGCCGTCTCGCGCGTGGTGCCCGTCGCCTACGCGGAGATCGTCGCCTCCGTCGCCTCGGTCTCGGCCGGCCCCGGCACCCGCGCCAACATCGACGAGTTCACCCGCACCACCGCCCGCGGCATCGAGGAGATCGGCGGCGCCGCACGCGGCAAGGCCATCATCATCCTCAACCCCGCCGAGCCTCCCGTGATGATGCGCGACACCGTCTTCTGCGCGATTCCGCCCGACGCCGACCACGCGGCCATCGCCGCCTCCGTCAAGCAGATCGCCGCGGAGGTGGCCACGTACGTACCCGGCTACCGGCTGCGCACCGAGCCGCAGTTCGACGAAGCCTCCGCGATGAACGGCGGGATGGCCCGCGTCGCGATCTTCCTGGAGGTGGAGGGCGCGGGCGACTACCTGCCGCCGTACGCCGGGAACCTCGACATCATGACCGCCGCCGCCACCAAGGTCGGCGAGGAGTTCGCGAAGGGGATCGTCGCGTGAACAACCGGAAGACCTACTCCGACACCCTCGACATCAGGGTCACCGACTCCTCCCTGCGCGACGGTTCGCATGCCAAGCGGCACCAGTTCACGAGCGAGGACGCACGGTCGATCGTCACCGCCCTCGACGGCGCGGGCGTCCCCGTCATCGAGGTCACCCACGGGGACGGACTGGGAGGGTCGTCGTTCAACTACGGCTTCTCCAAGACCCCCGAGCAGGAACTGATCAGGATCGCGGCCGACACGGCACGGAACGCGAGGATCGCCTTCCTGATGCTGCCGGGGCTGGGCGTGAAGGACGACATCCGGGCCGCGCACGGCAACGGCGGGTCGATCTGCCGGATCGCCACCCACTGCACCGAGGCCGACATCTCCGTCCAGCACTTCGGCCTCGCCCGCGACATGGGCCTGGAAACCGTCGGCTTCCTGATGATGGCCCACTCCACCACCCCCGAGAACCTCGCCCGCCAGGCCCGGATCATGGCCGACGCCGGCTGCCAGTGCGTGTACGTCGTCGACTCCGCCGGAGCCATGGTCATGGACGAGGTCACCGACCGCGTGGCCGCCCTCGTCGCCGAACTCGGCGACGACGCGCAGGTCGGCTTCCACGGCCACGAGAACCTCGGCCTCGGCGTCGGCAACTCCGTCGCCGCCGTGCGCGCCGGGGCGCTGCAGATCGACGGCTCCACCCGCCGGCTCGGCGCGGGCGCCGGCAACACGCCGGTCGAGGCCTTCGCCGCCGTCTGCCAGAAGATGGGCATCCGCACCGGCATCGACGTACTGAAGATCATCGACGCGGCGGAGGACGTGGTCCGGCCCGTCATGGACGACGAATGCCAACTCGACCGGATGGCCCTGCTCATGGGGCACGCCGGCGTGTACTCCAGCTTCCTCAAGCACGCCTACCGGCAGGCCGAACGCTACGGCGTCTCCGGCGCCGAGATCCTGCTGCGCGCCGGTGAACGCCGTCTGGTGGGCGGCCAGGAGGACCAGCTGATCGACATCGCCGTCGAACTCGCCGAACGCTGACGCGACCCCCGCCCCGCGACCCCGGCTACGTCGGCGTTCGAGCCGCACCCCGGGCCGGGCGGTATCCCAGCCTCGCCGGCGTTCGAGGCGCGGGGTCTGGGGCGGAGCCCCAGGAGACGGCGCCCAGCCGACCACGCACCGCACCCCCCGACCCGGAACCCACCGCTTACCCCGATGAAGTGGAGAGCCCCATGACCTCAACAGAAGACGCCCCCCGTGTCATCGAGGCGGCCGCCGTGCCGACCCGGTTCGCCCGCGGCTGGCACTGCCTCGGACTCGCCGCCTCCTTCAAGGACGGCGCCCCCCACGAGGTCGAGGCTTTCGGCACCAAGCTCGTCGTCTTCCAGAGCCAGGACACCGGCGAACTGCACGTCCTGAACGCCCACTGTCCCCACATGGGCGGCAACCTCGCCCACGGCACCGTCAAGGGCGACACCCTCGCCTGCCCCTTCCACGACTGGCGCTGGTCCGGCAACGGCCGCTGCGCCGCCATCCCGTACGCCCGCCGCGTCCCGGCCCGCGCCCGGACCCGCGCCTGGACCACCCTGGAGCGCAACGCCCAGCTCTACGTCTGGAACGACCCGGAGGGCAACCCGCCGCCCGAGGGAGTCACCATCCCCGAGATCGAGGGCGTCGACAGCCCCGAATGGAGCGACTGGAGCTGGAACTTCCTGCGCGTGGAGAACTCCAACTGCCGGGAGATCGTCGACAACGTCGTCGACATGGCGCATTTCTACTACGTGCACTACGCCTTCCCGCACTACTTCAAGAACGTCTTCGACGGGCACGTGGCCACCCAGTACATGGAGTCCACCCCGCGCGGCGACGTCGACCTCGGCACCCTCTCGACCGGCGGGGGCCTGCGCTCCGACGCCTCCTACCACGGCCCCTCGTACATGATCGACAAGCTGTGGAGCGACGTCGGCGGAGGAGTCGAGCTGGAGTCGGTCCTGATCAACTGCCATTACCCGATCGACGAGAACAGCTTCATGCTCATGTACGGGGCGATCGTCAAGAAGCTCCCCGGCATGACCGACGAGCAGGCCGCCGACGCCGCCCGCCTCACCTCCGAGGGCCTCGCGGTCGGCTTCGAGCAGGACGTCGAGATCTGGAAGAACAAGACCCGCATCGACAACCCCCTCCTGACGGAGGAGGACGGGCCGGTCTACCAGCTGCGCCGCTGGTACGAGCAGTTCTACGTGGACGCCGCCGACGTCAAGGACGAGATGGTGCGCCGCTTCGAGTTCGAGATCGACACCACCCGCGCGACCGCAGCCTGGAAGGCCGAGGTCGCCGAGAACCTGGCCCGCCGCGCCGCCGGGGCCGTCTGATGCGCCCCGTCGCGTGCGGGGAGTGCGGCACCGCCGTGCTGTGCGAGAAGTTCAGCCCCGCGCACACCCAGGTCCAGTGGACCGACGAGGCCGCCGCCACCTGCCCCCACATCGCGGCCCGGGTGGCCGCCGGGGAACTCAGCGCCCGCGTCCGCTCCTGTACGGCGCTGCGCGCGAGCATCGAGGCGGCCGTCCTCGAAGGCCGGCTGGAGGTGCCCGCCGATGTCTGAGCACGCAGCCCCGACGGCCGGGGGCCCGGTGCGGGTGCGGGTGCGCGAGCGGGTGCAGGAGACCGCGGACGCGGTGTCCCTCGTACTGGACTGCGACCTGCCCTACGCCCCCGGCCAGTTCCTCACCCTGCGGATACCCGGCGGCGCGGCCCGCTGCTACTCGCTGGCCAGCTCCCCGCACACCGGCGAGCCGATGCGGATCACCGCCAAGCGGGTTCCCGGCGGGCTCGGCTCCGGCTGGATCTGCCAGGAGGTCGCCGCCGGGGACGAACTGGAGGTCCTGCCGCCCGCAGGCACCTTCACCCCCGGCCCCGGCGGCCTGGACCGGGACCTGCTGCTGCTCGCGGGCGGCAGCGGGATCACCCCGGTGCTCTCCCTCGCCAAGTCGGCGCTCGCCGCCGGCCGGGCCCGGATCGCCCTGGTGTACGCCAACCGGGACCCCGAGTCGGTGATCTTCCGCGACGAGCTGTGGGGGCTGGCCGAGGCGCACCCCGGGAGGCTGACCGTCATCCACTGGCTGGAGAGCCTCCAGGGACTGCCGACCGCCGTCCGGCTCGGCCCGCTCGTGGCCCCGTACGCCGGCCGCGAGGCCTACCTGTGCGGACCCGGCCCGCTGATGGACGCCGCCGAGAGGGCGCTGCGCGCCGCCGGTGCGCTCCCGCGCGCGATACACCGGGAGCGGTACTTCTCGCTGAGCGGCGACGTCTTCGGCCCGCGCCCGCGGACCCCCGAACCGGGGGAGGGCGCCGCCACCGCCGAGGTGGAGCTCGACGGCGTCGTGCACACCGTGCCGTGGGAGGCGCAAGTCCCGCTGCTCGACGCCCTGCTCGCCGCGGGCGTCCCGGCGCCCTACTCGTGCCGGGAAGGGGCGTGCAGTGCCTGCTGCTGCCGGGTCCTGGAGGGGAAGGTCACGATGGCCCGCAACGAGGTCCTGGACGAGGAGGACCTGGCCGAGGGTTACGTCCTGGCCTGCCAGGCCCTGCCGGAGGGCGACCGGGTCCGGGTCACCTACGAGGGCTGAGCGGAGGTGCGCGGGGGCCGGAAAAGGAACGGGCCCGGCCCCCTGGCGAGGGGTCGGGTCCGGGTCCTTCGTTCGTGCGATGGGATATGACTACCCGCTACATCCACTCGCTGAACCGCAGCCAGCCCATCATGTTGTCCATCGCCTGCGCCGAAACGGCCGGCGCCGGCTCGGGCAGAGGCGCCGCGGCCGCCCGCCCCGCCCGCCCGGGCCCGTACAGCTCCCGCCACACCGCCCGCGCGCAGGCGCTCACCGCCGGTGCCAGCCGGGCCAGCTCGCGCTCCCCGCGCCCGGTGGAGATCGAGACCGCGGCCACCGCGCGCCCCGCGCCCCGCAGCGGCACGGCCACGCAGGAGATGCCCCGGAAGCTCTCCTCCCGGTCGTACGCCACCCCGCGCTCGCGGGTCGCGGCCAGCTCGGCGCGCAGCGCGAGGGGCCGGATCAGGGTCCGGGGCGTACGTGGCCGCAGCCCGTGCCCGAGGACGTGCTCCAGCTCCGCCGGGTCGCTGAAGGCGAGGATCGCCTTGCCGGCGGCGGTGCAGTACGCGGGCATCCGGCCGCCGACCCGGGAGGGCACGGCCGTGGCCTCCGAGCCGCCGATCCGCTCCAGGCAGACCACCTCGGCCCCGTCCAGCACCGACAGGTGCACCAGCTGCCCGGTCTGCTCGTGCAGTGCGTGCAGCAGCGGGAGGGCGGCCCGGCGCAGCCGGTTGTGGTGGGAGGCGAGCGCGCCGAGCTCCAGCATGCGCATGCCCATCCGGTAGTCGCGGCCCTCGCGGTCCAGCCAGCGCAGCCGCACCAGCTGGTCGAGGATCCGGTGGGCGGAGGAGCGTGGGAGCCCGGAGCGGCGGACGACCTCGGTGAGCGACAGCCGCGGCTGCGGACCCTCGAAGGCGCCCAGCACCCTCGCGGCCTTCTCCAGCAGCGACAGCGGTGCGAGCTCGGTCTCCATGACCTGGTCGAGCACGAGAAACCCCCTGCGTGAGGCGTTGGGCCGACCCTGCCACGGGCCCCCCGGCGGAGGGAAGCACCCGGAGCGATGTATTTCATTCAGTAATACTTCTAGTAGCCAGATCGGTACCGGCGCCGGGCGCGGGAGGCGGCTTCCCACTCACCGGGAACCGCCCGTTCCACGCCCCCGACCCCCGGGCGTACGTTCACCGCAACTCGAAGCCGTCGACGCTGTCGACCCCCGTCGACCCGAGAAGTCGACCCGAGAAGTCGACCTTGAGAAAGGGACACCATGAGCGACGAAGACGTCCTCGACGCAGTCCGCGCCCTCGCCCCGGCCCTGCGCGAACGCGCCGCCGAAGCGGAGGCCCAGCGCAAGGTCCCCGAGGCGAGCATCAAGGAGCTCGCCGACACCGGCTTCTTCCGCCTCCTCCAGCCCAGGGCCCACGGAGGCCGCGCCGCGAACCCCACCGTCTTCTACGACGCGGTCAAGGAGATCGCCAAGGCCTGCGGCTCCACCGGCTGGGTCGCCTCCGTCGTCGGCGTTCACCCCTGGCACGTCGCCCTCTACGACCCCCGCGCCCAGGAAGAGGTCTGGGGCACCGACCCCGACACCCGCATCTGCTCCTCCTACGCCCCCACCGGCAAGGTCACCCCCGTCGACGGAGGCTTCACCGTCAGCGGCCGCTGGCACTTCTCCTCCGGCTGCGACCACGCCGACTGGGCCCTCCTCGGCGGGCTCGTCACCGACGCCGACGGCCGGCCCGTGGACATGCGCACCTTCCTCGTCCCGCGCTCCCAGTACCGCGTCGACGAGGTCTGGGACACGGTCGGCCTGCGCGGCTCCGGCTCCAACGACATCACCCTGGACCAGGTGTTCGTCCCCGAACACCGCGCGCTGAGCTTCGGCCCCGTCACCGCGCTGAAGGTCCCCGGCCACGCGGCCAACCCCGAGCCCCTCTACCGGCTCCCCTACGCCTCCGTCTTCACCACCACCATCTCCACCCCGATCGTCGGCATCGCCGAAGGCGCCTACGAGGCGTACGTCGCCGCCACCCGCGAGCGGTTCCGCATCTCCTACGGCCAGCAGGTCGCCGAGGACCCCTTCGCGCAGGTCCGCATCGCCCGCGCCGCGAGCGACATCGACGCCTCCTGGCTCCAGCTGCGGCGCAACATCGCCGAGCTGTACGCCCTCGCCGAGCGCGGCGAGGAACTTCCGATGCCGCTGCGCACCCGGGCCCGCCGCGACCAGGTCCTCGCCACCGAACGCTGCGTCGCCGCCGTCGACCTCCTCATGGAGAACGCGGGCGGCAGCGCCATGCGCACCGGCCCGAACCCGGTCCAGCGGGCCTGGCGCGACGTCCACACCGGGCGCGGCCACGCCGCCAACGACCCCGAGCGGGCCCTCGTCCTGTTCGGCCAGGGCGCCCTCGGCCTCGACATCCAGGACACCATGCTGTGATGATCACTTACGAGAACACCTCGCGCACCGCCAAGGCCGCCGGCCTGACCCTCCACTACCACGAGGCGGGTCCGGCGGACGGACCGGTCGTGATCCTCCTGCACGGCGGCGGCCCCGGCGCCTCCGCCTGGTCCAACTTCGGCCGCAACCTGCCCCACTTCGCCGAGCGGTTCCGCACCCTCCTCGTCGACCAGCCCTGCTTCGGCAAGTCCGACAAGCCCGAGCTCGACAAGGACTTCTTCAGCTTCGCCGCCGACGCCATCGCCGCCCTCATGGACGAACTGGGCATCGAAAAGGCCCACTTCATCGGCAACTCGCTCGGCGGCGGCACCGCCACCCGCATGGCGCTCGACCACCCCGCCAAGGTCGACAAGCTCCTGCTCATGGGCCCCGGCGGGATCTCCCTCAACCTCTTCTCCGCCGACCCGACCGAAGGCATCAAGCGGCTCTTCGAGTTCTCCGGCAGCCCCGAACCCACCCGCGCGCAGATGCGCGCCTTCCTCACCACCCTCGTGTACGACCCGGCGATCGTCACCGACGAACTCGTCGAGGAGCGCTACCTCCAGGCCACCGACCCCGAGGCCGCCCTCGGCAACGCCCGGATGGGCGCCGCCTTCGCCACGTGGCCCCAGGACACCCTGCTCTGGCGCGAGGCCCACCGCATCACCTGCCCCGTCCTGCTGACCTGGGGCCGCGAGGACCGCGTCAACCCGATCGACGGGGCCTTCGTCGCCCTCAAGGCCATCCCCGACGCCCGCCTCCACGTCTTCCCGCACTGCGGCCACTGGGCGCAGACCGAGGCCGCCGCCGAATTCAACGCCCTCGCCACCTCCTTCTTCCTGCACTAGGAGCCCGCACATGGACATCCGCGCACTCGGATACCTCCGCATCGAGACCACCGACCTCGCCGCGTGGCGCACCTACGTCCTCGACGTCCTCGGCATGACCGAGGCCCAGGGCTCCACGGACGCACAGCTGAACGTCCGCATCGACGACCGCATCCACCGCTTCCAGTTCGTCGCGGGCACCCAGGACCGGCTCCTCGCCGCCGGCTTCGAAGTCGCGAACGCGCGCGCCCTTCAGGACGCCGCCGCCGAACTGGAGGCCGCCGGACACGCCGTCAAGGAGGGCGACGCCGCCACCCTCGCCGACCGCCGCGTCCAGGGCCTGGTCCACTGCGAGGACCCCAGCGGAAACCCGCTGGAGCTCTGCTGGGGCCAGGCCCAGGACCACACCCCGCTCGCCTCCCCCTACGGCAACCGCTTCGTCACCGGCGAGCTGGGCCTCGGCCACGTCGTCCTCCCGGCCCCCGACACCGAGACCACCCTCGACTTCTACGAGAACCTCCTCGGCTTCCAGCTGCGCGACTCGATGAAGCTGCCCCCGGTCGCCGTCCCCACCGGCGCCCCCGGCAAGGACTTCCACTGGATGCACTTCCTCAGCCCCAACCGCCGCCACCACAGCCTCGGCCTCTACCCGGGCGCCCTGCCCCCCGGCATCGTCCACTTCATGGTCGAACTGGAGCGCCTCGACGACGTCGGCTACTGCCTGGACCGGATGAACGCGGCGGGCATCCCCATCGCCTCCACCCTCGGCCGGCACTCCAACGACCACATGGTCTCCTTCTACGCGCAGGCCCCCGGCGGCTTCCAGGTCGAATACGGCTGGGACGGGCTGATCGTCGACCCCGCCACCTGGACGGCGAAGGAGATCACCGCGGACAGCTTCTGGGGCCACCAGTGGAACGGCTGACCGCAGCCGCCCCGGTCGACCCGGCCTCCTTCCGCGAGGTGCTCGGTGCCTTCGCCTCCGGGATCACCGTCGTCGCGGCCGTCGGGGACGACGGCCGCCCGGCGGGCCTGGCCTGCCAGTCCTTCGCCTCCCTGTCCCTGGAACCGCCGCTCGTCCTGCTGTGCGTGGGCAAGTCCTCCTCCAGCTGGCCCGCCGTACGGGCCGCGGGCCGGTTCGGGGTCAGCATCCTCGCCGAGGAACAGCGCGAGGTGTGCCAGGCCCTCGGCCGGCGCGGCGGCGAGAAGTTCGACGGAGTCGAGTGGGAGCTGTCCGAACACGGTGCCGTCCGGATCTCCGGGGCGCTCGCCACCGTCGACTGCGCCCTCGAAGAGGTCCACGAAGCCGGCGACCACTACCTGGTCACCGCCCGGATCCTCGAACTGGCCGCCCGCGAAGGCGGATCACCCCTGCTCTACTTCCGCAGCGACTACGCCACCGGAGCCTTCGAATGACCGACCAGCCCGAGTACGAGCACGAGTACGACGTGGTCGTGGTGGGATCCGGCGCGGCCGGCCTCGCCGCCGCCGTCACCGCCCGGCTGCGCGGCCTGAGCGCCCTCGTCGTCGAGAAGACCGACAAGTACGGCGGTTCCACCGCCCTGTCCGGCGGCGCGATCTGGGTCCCCGGCAACTTCCACCTCGACCGGGCCGGCCTCGCCGACACCCACGACAAGGCCCGCGCCTACCTCGACGCCACCGTCGCAGACCGCGTCCCCGACGCCCGCAAGGAGGCCTACCTCGCCCACGGGCCGCGCATGGTCAAGGAGTTCCACGACCGCACCGCGATCCGCTTCATGTACACCCCCGGCTACTCGGACTACTTCCCCGAAGCCCAGGGCGGCATGGCGCAGGGCCGCTCCATCGAGCCGTGCATCGTCGACTTCAAGCAGCTGGGCGCGCTGCGCCACGACATGCGCCGGGCGGGCCTGCCCACGTACGGGCTGACCATGACCTCGTACGACTTCCGCTTCCTGAACATGGTCAGCCGCACCTGGGCGGGCAAGAAGGTGTCCCTCAAGGTCGGGGCGCGGGCGGTGAAGGCCCTGATCACCGGCCGCAGCCTGCTCTCCCTCGGCGAGGCCCTGGTCGCCCGCATGCGGCTGTCCCTGCACCGGCTCGGCGGCGAGCTGTGGCTGTCGGCGCCGCTGACCGGCCTGGTCACCGACGCGTCGGGCCGGGTGACGGGCGTACGGGTCACCCGGGACGGGCGCGAGGTGACCGTACGGGCCCGGGGAGGGGTGGTGCTGGCCTCCGGCGGGTTCTCGCACGACCAGCAGCTGCGCGACAAGCACCTGCCGCACCCCACCTCCACGGCCTGGACGCACGCCTCCGAAGGCCAGACCGGTGACGCGCTGCGGCTCGGCGAGGAACTGGGCGCCGCCACCGACCTGCTCGACAAGGTGTGGGGCGCGCCCTCGGTGTGCCCGCCCGGTGAGAAGCCGTTCTTCCTCGTCGCCGACCGGGGCATCCCGGGCATGGTCATCGTCAACGAGGCGGGGGAGCGGTACGCGAACGAGGCCGCGCCGTACCACGCGTTCGTGGACCGCATGTACGCCGCCGACCGCCCCGAGGCCCGGACCGTGCCCTCCTGGCTGATCCTCGACGCCCGCTCCAAGGCCCGGTACATCTTCGCCGGCCTCTTCCCCGGCCAGCCCTTCCCCAAGAAGTGGTTGGAGAGCGGCTTCCTGAAGCGGGCCGACAGCGTGGAGGAGCTGGCCCGGCAGATCTCGGCGCCCGCACTGCCCGCCGCGATCCGCCGCTTCAACGGCTTCGCCGAGCAGGGCCTCGACGAGGACTTCGGGCGGGGCGGCAGCGTCTACGACCGCTACTACGGCGACCCGACCCTGCCGAACCCGAACCTGGCACCGATCGACAAGGGCCCCTTCTACGCGGTCCCCGTCCACCCCGGGGACATCGGCACCAAGGGCGGCCTGGTCACCGACGGGGACGGCCGGGTGCTCCACGAGGACGGCACGGTGATCGCCGGCCTCTACGCCTCCGGGAACTGCTCGGCGGCGGTGATGGGGGAGACCTACCCCGGCCCCGGCGCGACGATCGGCCCCGCCATGGCCTTCGGCTGGGCGGCGGTCAACACCATCGCGGGGGAGCGGCCGGACCCGGCCCGCTGAGGCCGGGCGGGCCGGGCACGGCGGCAGGACTAGGACAGCTTGCCGCCGTAGTCCGGGAGCTTGACGGTGAGTTCGGCGTGCCCGCCGACGAGGTCGCTCGTGTTGTTGCCGATGTTGGCGATGATCGTGTAGCCGCGCGCCTCGATCTCCGCGCGCTTGCCCGTCTTGTAGGCGCTGACCTCGTCGAACAGGTCGGGCAGGTCACGGACGTAGAGACCCGACACGGGGTAGCCGACGGCGCGCAGGTTGCGCTCGGTGAGGGAGTGGACGATCCCCGGGCGGGCGGTGACGAAGAAGATGGCCACCCCGCGGTCGTTCGCGTACCGGGTCAGCTCGCGGACCTTGGCGATCGCCGGGGTCGGGAACGTCCAGAACCAGTGGAAGTCCGTCTCCAGCGAGCTGTTGTCGATGTCGAGGACGATCGCGGGCTTCTCGCCGGCCGGGGAGGCCGCGATGCGCTGCTCGATCGCGGGGCGGACCGCGTCGATGACACCCGCCACGTCGCGCTGCCAGGTGGCGTAGTCGATGCCGAGGATCGCCGCGTTCCCGCCGGGCGCGGACGCGGTACGGCTCGTCACCGCGGCGGGCGCGGGCGCGGCCTGGGCGGCGCCGGCCGGAACCAGGGTCAGGGCGGCGGCGGCCGCGGCCAGAGCGGCGGTGGTGGCGGCGGTACGGGTGCTGCGCATGTGGGGGACGCTCCTCGATCACAAATTGGCATGTACGCGCCCAGCCTTGGCCAGATCCCGCTCCATGTCTACTGGTCGGTAGGAAACTTTTCGTGGCCGCCGGGTGAAGGGCTACGTCTCGCAGTCCAGCACCGTGCGGCACAGCCCGCACCGCGCTCTGAGCCGCCCCCGCACCGGCACCCGTACCCGCTGCTCGCAGACCGGGCACGGGAAGCTCACCCGCAGCGGACCCCCGTCCTCCCCCTCGAAGCGGTACGCCGCCCCCGCGCCCGGCGCCGAAGCCGCCCCGGCGCGGCGGTCCTTGGCGTAACGCAGCCGGGCCACCGGCCCCGCCGCGGCCAGCGGAGCCCGGCGGCGGTCCCGCTCGGCCACGGCGCGGCCGCGCACGTACGCCTCGTACGCCTGCGGGCTGGTGAACCACGACGAGGGGTCCTCGCCGAACAGGGCGGCCCTCTTGGCCAGGACGAACCCGAACTCCTCCGGCGTGAGGTAGCCGAACCGCTGGCGGGTCAGCGCGTCCTCCCGGTAGGCGTCCAGCAGCAGCCAGCCGGCCCCGAGGTAGGCGGCTGTGGTGTCGGTGAGGATCTCGTTCCGCGCGGTGTCCGCGAAGCGCAGGCCCAGGCGGTGCAGCAGCACGTGCGCCACCTCGTGGGAGAGCGCCGCCGCCAAGTCCCGCCGGTGCGTGCGGAAGCGGTCGTTGACCTCCACGAAGTACTCGGGCCCGGCCGCCAGTTCCACCGTCGCCGCGTCCTGCATCGGCCGGAAGCTCACCACCATGCGCGCGTCCGGCAACCCCAGCGCGCGCACCATCGCCGAGGCCACCCGCTGGGCGCCGAGGTACAGGTCGTCGGAGGCGCCGAAGGCCGCGTCGGCGGGGGAGAAGCTCGTCGCGTAGGCGCGGATCCCGTCGGCCGACAGCCGCCGGAACAGTGCGGTGATCGAGGCGCGCACCACGGGCAGGTGCGGAAATCCGTGCTCGACCGGGCCGCCCGGCCTCCCGTCGTGCGTCATCGGGCACCCCCCGCCGCAATCCCTCCGGCGCCCGCCCGCAATTGGCCGAAATCCCGTTCTTGATGCCCACCGGCCCCCAGGTGTGTCATGGCCCCGTCATCTCTTTGATGGCCCGCACCGCCCAACCCCCCACGAAAGGCAGTGTGTCGACTGTGACCACCCTCGCGCGACTCATCAAGCGCACCCTCGCCGTCGGCGCGGTCGCCCTCGCGGCCGTCAGCCTCCAGCCCGGCGCCGCCACCGCCTCCCCGACCCCCGTCGTCGGCGGCACCCGCGCCGCACAAGGCGAATTCCCCTTCATGGTCCGCCTCTCCATGGGCTGCGGCGGAGCCCTCTACACCCAGCAGATCGTCCTCACCGCCGCCCACTGCGTCGACGGCTCCGGCAACAACACCACCATCACCGCCACCGCCGGCGTCGTCGACCTGCGCAGCTCCAGCGCCATCAAGGTCAAATCCACCAAGGTCCTCCAGGCCCCCGGCTACAACGGCCAGGGCAAGGACTGGGCCCTCATCAAGCTCGCGAAACCCATCAACCTGCCCACCCTCAAGATCGCCGAGACGAAGACCTTCGACAACGGCACCTTCACCGTCGCGGGCTGGGGCGCCACCCGCGAAGGCGGCGCCCAGCAGCGCTACCTCATGAAGGCCACCGTCCCCTTCGTCTCCGACGCCGCCTGCCAGGCCGCGTACGGCAGCTCCCTCGTCCCCGGCGAGGAGATCTGCGCCGGCTTCGACCAGGGAGGCGTCGACACCTGCCAGGGCGACTCCGGCGGCCCCATGTTCCGCCGAGACAACACCAACGCCTGGATCCAGGTCGGCATCGTCAGCTGGGGCGAAGGCTGCGCCCGCCCCGACTACCCCGGCGTCTACACCGAGGTCTCCACCTTCGCGGCGGACATCAAGGCCGCGGCGGCCACCCTCTAGCAGGCACCCTTCGTCCTTCCGGCCCGTTCCCGTTCGGCCGGAAGGACGAAGCCCCGCACACCCGGCCCCGTGCGCTTGCGGCCCGCCGCCCGCACCGGTCCCATGGGGAGGATCCGCCGAAGCCGGCGGATCCGGCGGCAGCGGGCGACAGTGGGGCAGGCAGCGTATGACGATCAGAGTGGTCATCGCGGACGACCAGGAAATGGTCAGGACCGGCTTCCGGATGATCCTCGAAAGCCAGACCGACATCGAGGTCCTCGCCGACGTCGTCGACGGAGAGGCCGCCCTGGCCGCCGTCGAGGAACACCAGCCGGACGTCCTCCTCCTCGACATCCGCATGCCGAAACTCGACGGCCTCGAAGTCACCCGACGCCTCTCCGGCCGCGACCGGCCACGCATCGTCATCGTCACCACCTTCGACCTCGACGAATACGTCCACGCGGCGCTCCACGGCGGAGCATCCGGCTTCCTCCTGAAAGACGCGAGCCCGGCCATGCTGGTTGAAGCGGTCCGCGCGGCAGCCGTCGGCGACTCCCTGGTCTCACCCGCCATCACCGTCCGCCTCCTGCGGGAACTGGCCCCCCACACCCCCGCGGGCCAGGCCCGCCGCCCCGCGGAACCACTCACCGAACGGGAACGCGAGGTCGTACGCTGCCTCGCCCGCGGCCTGACCAACGCGGAGATCGCCGCGGAGCTCTACGTCTCCCTCTCCACCGTCAAAACCCACCTCGCCAACGTCCAGGCCAAACTCGACGCCCGCAACCGGGTGGAAATCGCCGCCTGGGCCTGGGAAAGCGGCCTGGCCGCCACCACGGCGTGACGCCGTCCGCGGCCCGAGCCGCACCCCCACCGGCAAACCCGGACCCCCGCACCCGGAACCCGTCGCGCCGAGGAACGCGCCCGACCCCCGTCCCCCTCGCGCCGCCTCAGCCCGAGCTCCCGGCACGGCCGGGCCCCATCCTCCTTCTCCCGGCCCCGCCCGGCATTCCGGGGATGCCGGGCGAAAACCAGCCCCTCCGGCGTTTGAGGAGCGGGGTCCGGGGCGGAGCCCCGATCCCTGAGGCGCGCCAGGCAGGCGACATCAGTCACATCCAGCCCCACCGGCCCTTGAGGCGCGGAGCCCGGGGCGCAGCCCCGATCTTCGCCGCGCGCGAGCCCGCCGACGCCGGCCACACCCAGCCCGCCCGGCGCTCGACCCGCAGGGTCGGGGGCAGCGCCCCGGAAGGCCCCGGCGCAGCCGCCCCGTACCCGTCCCCGCCCACCCGCACGGGAACCCTTACCCCCGCCGGGGCCGGCCGCGCGCCCGCCTCCACGTGCCAGGTCCGGGACGGAGTCCCAGGGGCAGGGGGCGACGGGTGAGCCCCCTCAGCGGCTGGGCCCGCCGCCACCCCCACGCCGCCGACCTGGCCCGCCTCACCCTCTCCCTCGTCCTCCTCGCCCTCGTCACCTTCGAAGGCGTCGTCCTCGCCCGCCAGCCCAGCCTCCCGCACGCCACCGTCTGGGTGTCCGGCATCCTCGTCTGCCTCAGCGCCGCGCCCTGGCCCCGCATCCCCCTCCTCACCCGCGCCTGGTTCGCCGCCGCCGTCACCTGGACCGCCACCCTCGCCCTGATGTTCGGCAACCACCCCCTCGTCGTCTGGGGCGGCGGCGAGGCCCTCGCCCTCCTCGTCCTCCTCTCCCAGGTCCTGCGCCGCGCCCCCGCCCGCACCGCCGCCGTCCTCGGACCCCTCCTCGGCCTCGGCTGCATGGCCGTACCCGTACGGGACACCGACCCCGGCCGCTTCACCCTCCTCTTCTCCGTCCTGACCGTCGTCATCAGCACGTACTCGCTCCTCCTGCGCCTCCAGTCCGTCCAGCGCCTGCGCGACCTACAGGCCGTCCGCACCGCCGAACGCCTGGAGCTCGCCCGCGAGCTCCACGACCTCGTCGCCCACCACGTCACCGGCATCGTCGTCGAGGCCCGGGCCGCCCGCTTCACCAAGGTCTCCGCCGAACGAGCCGCCGAGATCTTCGGCCGCATCGAGACCGCCGGCGACGAAGCCCTCGGCTCCATGCGCCGCGTCGTCAAGGTCCTGCGCGAGAACGACACCCCCGGAGCGGACACGGCCACCACCACCCCCGTCGCCGGCCTCACGGACATCCGCGAACTCACCGAACGGTTCTCCGCCACCGGCCCGCCCGTGGCCCTCTACATCGAGGAAGGCCTGGAGAACCGCATCCCCGGCCACGTCGCCGCCACCGCCCACCGCATCGTCCTGGAAGCCCTCACCAACACCGGCAAGCACGCCGCCACCGCCACCGCCGTCCGCGTCGGCCTGCGCACCGTTCCCGGCGGCCTGGAAGTACGGATCGCCGACGACGGTGGCCACCCCGCCAGACTCTCCGAGAACGCCCGCGGCGGAGGCTACGGACTCGCCGGAATGGCCGAACGCGCCGAAGCCCTCGGCGGCACCCTCACCGCCGGCCCCACCCCGGAAGGCGGCTGGACCGTCACCGCACTCCTGCCCCTGTGACCCCAAGATCACGACCGCGTCTCACCAACCGGCTGTCCGGGGCCACGGCCGCCACCGGCACGTATTCTCGGGGACCATGAACAACAGTGCCATCGACGAGAGCGTCGCCGCCGAACTCGCCCGCCTGCGGGACAGCATCGACAACATCGACGCGGCCGTGGTCCACATGCTCGCCGAGCGTTTCAAGTGCACCCAGCAGGTCGGCCACCTCAAGGCCCGCCACCAGCTGCCCCCGGCCGACCCGGGCCGTGAATCCGCCCAGATCGCCCGGCTCCGCCAGCTCGCCGAGAACGCCAAACTGGACCCCGCCTTCGCCGAGAAGCTCCTCAACTTCATCATCGCCGAGGTCATCCGCCACCACGAGACCATCGCCGCGGGCGAAGACGAGGCGTAGCCCAAAAGCAAACGACGCCGAACGACGCCAGAGCCTTCCGAGCAGGTGACTGGGGTCCGACTGCCCACTGCGGCAGCATGGGCCCCATGTCCGCACTGACGCGCAACGAAGCGCAACTCCGAGCCCGACTCCTCGACGTCCACCACTACGCCGTCGCCCTCGACCTCACCGTCGGCGACGAGACCTTCGACTCCAGCGTCCACATCCGCTTCACCGCACGCGCCGCGGGCGACACGTTCGTCGAGCTCAAGCCGGAAACCCTGAAGTCCGCGCTCCTGGACGGCGAACCCCTCCCCGTCACCGCGCTCCAGGACAACCGCCTCCCCCTCACCGGCCTCACCGAAGGCCCCCACGAGCTGCGCATCGACACCCGCATGCGCTACTCCCGCACCGGCGAAGGCCTCCACCGCTTCACCGACCCCGCCGACGGCGAGACGTACGTCTACAGCCAGATGTTCATGGACGACGTCCAACGCGTCTTCGCCGCCTTCGACCAGCCCGACCTCAAGGCCGTCTTCGAGTTCACCGTCACCGCCCCCGCCCACTGGACGGTCCTCGCCAACGGCATCACCACCCGCACCGGCGAACGCGACGGCGACGGCGACGGCAGCGACACGGAGAGGGCAGCCGCCGCCGGCATCTGGCACTCCGCCCCCACCCCCCTCATCTCCACCTACCTCGCGGCCGTCGCCGCAGGCCCCTGGCACAGCGTCCACACCCAGCACGCCGGACTGCCCTTCGGGATCCACTGCCGCCAGTCACTCGCCCCCCACCTGGACACCGACGCCGAAGAGATCCTGTCCATCACCAAGGCCTGCTTCGACCGCTACCAGGAGAAGTTCACCGAGCCCTACCCCTTCGACTCCTACGACCAGGCCTTCGTACCCGAGTTCAACGCCGGAGCCATGGAGAACCCCGGACTCGTCACCTTCCGCGACGAGTTCATCTACCGCTCCGCCGTCACCGACACCGAACGCCAGTCCCGCGCCATGGTCATCGCCCACGAGATGGCCCACATGTGGTTCGGCGACCTCGTCACCCTCGCCTGGTTCGACGACATCTGGCTCAACGAGTCCTTCGCCGAATACATGGGCTACCAGACCCTCACCGAAGCCACCCGCTTCACCGACACCTGGACCGAATTCGGCGTCACCCGCAAACCCTGGGGCTACGACGCCGACCAGCGCCCCTCCACCCACCCCGTCGCCCCCACCCCCGACGACGTCCCCGACACCGCCTCCGCCCTCCTCAACTTCGACGGCATCTCCTACGCCAAGGGCGCCTCCGCCCTGCGCCAACTCGTCGCCTGGCTGGGTGAGAAGGACTTCCTCGCCGGCATCAACACCCACTTCGCCCGCCACAAGTTCGCCAACGCCTCCCTCGCCGACTTCGTCGACTCCCTCGCCGCCCACACCGAACGCGACGTCCACGCCTGGGCCGACATCTGGCTGCGCACCACCGGCATCGACACCCTCACCCCCCAGATCGAGCAGGACCCCGGCGCCACCGACGGCCCCACGGGCTGGACCCTCACCCTCGACCGCCACGGCAGCCGCCCCCACCGCGTCGCCGTCGGCATCTACGACCGCGACCCCGTCCACGGCCACGTCCTCGAACGCACCGAACTCCTCCACCTCGACGTCCCCTCCGACGAGGTCCTCTCCGTCAGCGGCCCGCGCCCCGCACTCCTCGTCGTCAACGACGAGGACCTCACCTACGCCAAGGTCCGCCTCGACGAGACCTCCGTCGAAACCGTCCTGCGCGGCCTCTCCGGCATCCCCGGCCCGCTCACCCGCGCCGTCGTCTGGAACTCCCTGCGCGACATGGTCCGCGACGGCGAACTCGACCCGCAGGACTACCTCACCACCGCCGAGGCACACCTGCCCCAGGAACACGACCTCGCCATCGTCCAGGGCGTCCTCACCTTCGCCCGCACCCAGATCGCCGTCCGCTACCTCCCGCCCGAGGAGCGCACCGCCGCCCTCGGCACCCTCACGGGCATCGCCCGCGACCTGCTGCGCCGCACCGAGGACGGCTCTGACCCGGGCCTGCGGCTGACCGCCGTACGCGCCCTCGTCGACAGCGCCACCCAGCCCGACACCATCGCCGCCTGGCTCGCCGACGACTCCGTCCCCGGGGGACCCGAACTCGACCCCGAGCTGCGCTGGCGCATCCTCGCCCGGCTCTGCGTACTCGGCGCCGTCGACGAATCCGCCATCGACACCGCGCTGGCCTCCGACCCCAGCGCCACCGGCCAGGAAGGCGCCGCCCGCTGCCGCGCCGCCCTGCCCAACCCCGAGGCCAAGGCCGCCGCCTGGGAACGCCTCTTCCACGACGACACCCTGTCCAACTACCTCTTCAGCGCCACCGCCCAGGGCTTCTGGCAGCCCGAACAGACCGACCTCGTACGGGACTACGTGCCCCGCTTCTACCCCGAAGCCGTGGCCCTCGGAGCCCGCCGAGGCCCCGCCATCGCCGAAGCCGCCGGCCGCTGGGCCTTCCCCGTGTACGCCATCGACGAGTCGAACCTCCAGTCCGGCCACACCTGCCTGGCGGACCCGGACATCGTCCCCCTCCTGCGCCGCAAACTGATCGACCAACTGGACGACCTGTCCCGAGCCCTCCACGTCCGAGGCACCTGACCAAACCCGGCCCCGCCGGGCCAAACCCAGCCTCGCCGGCGTTTGAGGCGCGGGGTCCGGGCAGAGCCCGGGAAACGGAGAAAGGGCGGGGCGGGGACCAGCTCCGCGCAGCGGCCCCCGCCCCCCCGAACCCCCGCCCCCCGAACCCCCGCCCCACCCCGAACCCCCGGCCCCCGAACCGCCCCCCACCCCGGGAGGGAACCGGTCGAAACGAAACCCGGAAAAACCCCGGCGGTTACCCCATTCGGGTCTGATCGTTGTACCCACCGGGCACCCGCCGCCACCGCGGCCCCGCCCCGCGCCACGTGCCCCCACGAAGGGCCGGCCCCCAGCCGCCGCCCCGTTCCGTTCCCGTGAGGACACCGACATGACCGCGCTGCCACCCGCCCGCCGACCCGGAATCCCACCGCTCGCCGGCGGAGCCACCGGCGCCGAGTCACTGCGCCCCCTCCTCGACACCGTCCTCACCGCCCTCCACACCGGCGCCCGGGACCGCGGCGGCCCCCTCCCACCCGGCGGCCCCGCCACCGTCACCGCCCGCGTCGAAGCCGCACTGGGCAACACGGGCAGCGCGGGCGACGTACTGCCCGACAAGGGAACCGGCCCCCACGAAGCCCTCACCACCCTCGTCCGCACCCTCACCGCCGGCGCCGCCGACCCCGCCGACCCCCTCTGCGTCGCCCACCTCCACTGCCCGCCCCTCGCCGTCGCGGCCGCCGCCGACCTCGCCGCCGACGCCCTCAACCCCTCCCTCGACTCCTGGGACCAGGCCCCCGCCGCCTCCGCGATCGAGGCCCTCCTCACCCGCACACTCGCCGCCGAGTTCTACGACACCCCCCGCGCCGACGCCCTCGTCACCACCGGCGGCACCGAAGCCAACCAGCTGGGGATCCTCCTCGCCCGCGAACGCCACGGCCCCGCCCTCACCGTCCTGCACGGCGCCAACGCCCACCACTCCATCCCCCGCGCCGCCTGGCTCCTCGGCCTCCCACCCGCCGTCGCCGTCCCCACCCCCACAGGCACCCTCGACCCCGACCACCTCGCCGACGCCCTCGCCGCCACCACCGGCCCCACCCTCGTCACCGCCACCGCCGGCACCACCGACGCCGGACTCATCGACCCCCTCCACCGCATCGCCGACCTCTGCGACCGCCACGGCGCCGACCTCCACATCGACGCCGCCTACGGAGGACCGCTCGCCCTCAGCCCCCGCCACCGCGACAAACTCGCCGGAATCGGCCGCGCGCACTCCCTCACCGTCGACCTCCACAAACTCGGCTGGCAGCCCGTCGCCGCAGGACTCCTCCTCGTCCCCGACACCGCCCTGCTCGCCCCCCTCGCCCACCAGGCCGACTACCTCAACGCCACCGACGACACCGAAGCCGGCCTGCCCGACCTCCTCGGCCGCTCCCTGCGCACCACCCGACGCCCCGACGCCCTCAAGATCGCCACCACCCTGCGCGCCCTGGGCCGCGACGGCCTCGTCCACCTCATCGACCACACCTGCGAACTCGCCCACCAACTCGCCGACCGCCTCGACGCCCACCCCGGCTTCGAACTCCACGCACCGCCCACCATCAGCACCGTCCTCTTCCGGCCCGCCCACGCCACCGACGAGGACGTCGCCGAACTGCGCCGCACCCTCCTCCACGAAGGCCGCGCCGTACTCGGCCGCACCCACGCCGACGGCCGCCTCTGGCTGAAAGCCACCCTGCTCAACCCCCACACCACGGCGAGGGACCTGGACACCCTCATCACCCTCCTGGAAGGCAGCACCCACCGATGACCGCCCAGCTCGATGCACCCCACGACCTCGTCGGAATCGGCATCGGACCCTTCAACCTCTCCCTCGCCGCCCTCGCCCACGGCCTCCCGCACCACGGAGCCGGCGAACTCTCCACCGCCTTCTACGACCAGCGCCGCGACTTCCGCTGGCACCCCGGACTCCTCATCGACGGGGCCACCCTCCAAGTCCCCTTCCTCGCCGACCTCGTCACCCTCGCCGACCCCACCAGTCCCTGGAGCTTCCTCAGCTACCTCAAGCACAAGGAACGGCTCTTCCCCTTCTACTTCGCCGAGCAGTTCCACATCCAGCGCGCCGAATACGACGCCTACTGCCGCTGGGTCTCCGGCCGCATCCCCGGACTCCACTTCGGCCACCAGGTCGACGCCGTCCGCTGGAACCCCGAACGCGACCTCTTCGAAGTCGACTTCACCCAACTCGACGCCGACGGCGAAGCCGAAGCCCTCGGCCGCACCCACACCCGCAACCTCGCCCTCGGCATCGGCACCGCCCCCTACGTCCCCGAACCCCTGCGCCCCCTGGCCGAAGCCCCCACCGTCCCCGTCATCCACTCCGCCGACTACCTCGACAACCGACAGCGCATCCTCGGCGCCGACCACGTCACCGTCATCGGATCGGGCCAGTCCGGCGCCGAAGTCTTCCTCGACCTCCTCCGCGCCCGCCCCACCGGCCGCGAACGCCTCACCTGGCTCGCCCGCACCCCCTCCTTCGCCCCCATGGAGTACTCCAAGCTCGGCCTCGAACACTTCACCCCCGACTACACCCGCTACTTCCACGCCCTCCCCGAACCCGTACGCGACCGCCTCGTCCCCGCCCAATGGCAACTCCACAAGGGCATCGACGCCGCCACCATCGCCGCCATCCACGAAGAGCTCTACCGCCGCACCCTCCACGGCGGCTGGCCCGACGCCGTCCTCACCCCCGGAGTCAGCGTCCGCACCGCAGGCCGAGTCGCCACCACCAAGGTCGAACTCCACCTCGAACACATCGAACAGGGCAGCCGCTCCCGCCTCACCACCGACGCCGTCGTCCTCGCCACCGGCTACAAGGAACGCCCGCTCACCAGCCTCCTCGCAGGCCTCGACCCGTACATGCGCAAGGACTCCTCAGGCCGCCCCCGCATCGACGACCGCCACCGCATGGTCCTCGACCCCAGCGTCACCGGCAGCATCTTCGTCCAGAACGGCGAACGCCACACCCACGGCGTCGGCGCCCCCGACCTCGGCCTCGCCGCCTGGCGCAGCGCCGCCATCCTCAACACCCTCACCGGCAAAGAGCCCTACCCCCAGCCCACCCGCACCGCCTTCACCACCTTCGGCCTCGAACAGCGCGAACACACCCGCCCCCGGCCCACCGTCGAACTGCTCCCGCTCGTCGACCACCCCTGACCCCCACCCGGCCGCCCGCCCGGCACTAGGGTCGCCGACATGCAGCGAACCAGTGCCGACGGGGTCACCGTCCTGTGGACACCCGCCCCCACACCCGGTCCCCTCACCGCGCAGCTCACCTTCGGCACCGGCATCAGGGACGAAACCGCCCCCACCCTCGGCGTCACCCACGTCATCGAAAGCCTCGTCATGTCCGAGGTCGGCAGCCGGCCGCATGCGTACAGCAGCTCCGTCCGCGAGGACCTGACCGAATTCACGGCCAAGGGCACCCCCGAGGACGTCACCGGCTTCCTGCTCGCCATCTGCCGCGCCCTCTTCGACCTCCCACTCCACCGCACCTCACAGGCCACCGGCCTGCTCTCCGGCCACGCCGCCCGGACCCCCGTCCACCACGTGGCCGAACCCCTGGGCGCCCTCTACGGCCCCCACGCCTCCGGCCTGATCACGCACGCACACCCCGGCATGTACGCGGCCCTCACCCCCGAAACGGTCCGTGCCCACGCCACCGCCCGCTTCACCTGCGGCAACGCCGTCCTGGCCCTCGACGGCCCCCCGCCCCCAGGCCTCGCCCTGCCCCTGCCCGAAGGCCCACCACCCCACCGGGCCACTCCCCGCACACGCCCCCACGTCCCCGGATCCTGGCAGCACCGGCCCGTCGACACCGTCTCCCTCCTGCTGGCCTGCCACCCCTCCGACGCCGCCGCCACCATGGCCCAACTCGTCCTGCGCCACCGCGTCGAACGCGCCGCATGCACCGTGCACGACATATCCGCCGACATCGGCGCCCACTGGTTCCTGCGCGGCCACGACACCCTCGACCGCGCCCTCGTCATCCACCCCCGCCCCGGCAGGACCAGGGAAGCCGCCGTGACGCTCTGGCAGGAAACCCTCCGGCTCACCCGCAAAGGCCCCACACCAGCAGAACTCGACACCCTCGTCCACGACATCCGCTCCGAAACCGGATCCGTCTGGGGCAGCAGACGCCCACTCGAACGAGCCGTCGTCGCCGAGCACTTCGCCATCCCCTACATCGACGACGACACCCTCTTCGAGAGCTACGCCGACGTCACCCCGCAAGCCGTCCGCACCTACCTGGAGCGCGCCCTCGACGACGCCGTGCTCGTCGTCCCCCACAAGACCCGACAACTCCACCTGCGCACCCCCCAGGGCGCCGCCCTCCCCAACTCCGACTGCTGGCACCCCCACGGCCGCAGGCCCCCCACCCCCGGCACCCGCTACCGCATGAACCCACTGCGCCGAGCAGTCACCCGCCGCCGCCACCACGGCGAATACGTCCTCACCCCCTGGGGCATCGTCGTCCGCGACGCCCACCGCGACGAACACGACATCCGCTTCGACGAGATAGCCCTCATGCGCCACGAAGGTCCAGGCCGCATCGTCCTCACCGGCTGCGGCTGCGAAATGCACCTCCACCCGCACCAGGTCGCACACGGCGAACACCTCATCGCCGCCCTCGACGCCGCCGTCCCCGCCCACCTCGTCCACACCACCCCGTGAACCCGCACGGGGCCGGAGCCCGCCCCAGCGAACCCCGGCCCCGCACAGGTACGACCAGCCGCTAGAAGACCGGCGTACCGGCCCGCGTCAGACGCCAGTCCACCGACGCGAACTGCGCCGGATCCACCGTCCCCTTCGCCTTCACCCACCCGATGATCGTGTTCCGGATCTCGTCCGAGTTCGCCCACAACTGCCGGGCGCCCGGCACGTGCGGGAAGTTCCCACCACCCGAAGCCCGGTAGTTGTTCACCGCCAGCACGAACTGCGCCGCCGGATCCAACGGCTTCCCACCGAACGTCAGGTTCACGATCCGCGAACCCTTCGGCTGCGCGATGTCGATGTCGTACGACAGCCCGTACACCGCGTCGTAGTTGTAGTCGGGCGTCGCCTCGGCATTGGTCAGCTTCGCCGGATCCACCACCTCACCCGGCGCGGTCTGCACGTAGTACTTCGCCGAGTACTCCAGGTAGTCCTTCAGCTGCGCACCCGTCATCAGACGCGCCTCCAGGGTGTTCTCGAACGGATACAGACCCGCCGCGTCCCTGATCGTCACCTGCCCGGCCGGTATCGAGGCGGTCCGCGAGAAGCACGAGGCCTGCGACAACACCGGCAGCGCCGCGAACTCCCCGCCGGCCAGAGCCGCCTTCACCGTCTCCGCCTGCACGTGGTTGATGAGGTCGATGATCGGAACGTCCTTCACCGGGCCCTCCGCCGACGACATCGCCTGCGTCGACGTACCGATCACCTGGTTCACGTACGCCACGACCTTGCGGTGTTCGTCCTCCAGCAACCCGGTGATCTTCGGGTCCTCCGCGACGGTGTTCGAGTTCAACACCTTCGCCGAGACCTTCTCCACCGACCAGCGACCCCGCGACCACGACAGCTCGAAGTCGAACAGCGTCAGCCGCTGCCCCCACTTCAGCGGTTCCGACAGCACCACGTCCTTGCCGGTCGCCTTGTTCTTCACCCGGTACTCGGGAATCTCCGTGTGAGCGTGCCCCACCAGGATCGCGTCGATCCCCGGCACCTGCTCCGCCACCAGACCCGCCGCGTTCTCGATGTACGGCAACTGGTCACCGTACGAAGACGTCCCGCTCGACCCCGAATGCGCCGACACGATCACCACGTCCGCACCCATCGAACGCAGCCGCGGCACGTACTTCGCCGCCTGCTCCTCCAGCCCCGGGAACGTCATCTTCCCCTGCACGTTCGCCTTGTCCCAGATCGCGATCCCCGGGTTCGTCAACCCCAGCACCGCCACCATCACATCCCGCCCGTGCGGAGTCCGCAACCGGTGCATGCTGTACGGCGCGAACGCCGGCCGCAACGTCTTCGCATCCAGCGCGTTCGCCCCCAGCAGCGGGAAACGACACTGCTCCTCGAACTTCCGCAGCACCGGAATCCCGTAATTGAACTCGTGGTTCCCCAGCGCCGCCGCGTCATACCCGATCGCGTTCATCGCCTGCGCCATCGGGTGCACCGGACCACGCCGCGCCGTGATCGGATCCACCTTCGCGTAGTAGTACGACAACTGCGTGCCCTGGATCGTGTCACCCGCGTCGATCAGCAGCGTGTTGCAGCGCCCCTTCTCCGCCCGCACCTGCTCCACCAGCGTCGAGATCTTCGCCAGACCCACATCGTTGTGCGCCTTGTCGTCGAACTCCTTGTCCGTGAAGTAGTCCCAGTTGAAGACATTCCCGTGCAAGTCGGTCGTACCCATCACCGTGAACGAGTACGTACGCGCACCGGCCGAACCCGTCGGGCCGGCCGACTCGGCAGCGGCGGCAGGGGAGCTCGTGGCCCCCGCCAACGCCACGGCCGCACCCGTCGCAGCCGTGGTCCCCAGAAAAGTCCTGCGGTCGAACGCCATGCCATCTCCCCTTTTGAGGCGTGAACAACGCGCGTAGATTCTGACCCACAGGTAACAAGCCGCAACACCCCCACCAGGTTTCGATCCGATGACCACACCCCCACGGGCCGCGGTGCGACAGTGAAACCATGACCCAGGACGCATCGCACCAGCCCTACGGAACCCCCGAAGTCCCCCGCGTAGCAGTCCGCGGCGAAGCCCGCCTCGAAGTCGACCCCGAAATCGCCCGCATCGGCATCACCGTCAGCGCCCGCGGCACCGACCGACGCACCGCCCTCGAAGACCTCACCCGACGCAACAACACCGTCCTCGAACTCATCAAGAGCTACGGCGACCCCGTCGAAAAACTCGAAACCGGCTCCTTCTCCATCACCCCCGAACTCACCCGCCACGGCCGCGCCGAACGCATCCGCGCCTACCACGGCCGCGTCCACATCACCGCCGAACTCAACGACTTCACCACCCTCGGCGAACTCACCACCCGCCTCGCCGACCTCGAACTCACCCAGGTCGACGGCCCCTGGTGGGCCCTGCGCCCCACCTCGCCCGCCCACGGCCAAGCCCGCCGCCAAGCCGTTCTCGAAGCCGTCCAACGCGCCCGCGAATACGCCGAAGCCCTCGGCGCCCACCTCGCCGCCCTCGTCGAACTCGCCGACCTCGGCGCCGAGAACGGTGCTCCCATGGCCCGCCCCGGCGGAGCCGGAATGCGCACCATGGCCTTCAGTGCCGCCGAAGACGCCGGCCCCCCGCCCCTCGACCTCGAACCCCAGCGCCAGACCGTCTACGCCCAGGTGAACGCCCGCTTCACGATGACCCCGCCACGGCTCTGAACCGCAGCTCCGAAACCACCGAAAACCACGCCCCGGGGGTGCTCATCAGAGCACCCCCATGCACATTCAACAATTGTCAACAACCTTTTGCCCAAAGGTTGTTGAGTGGACACCCGGAAGCGATTACCTACTCCCAAGTAGGGGAATACGCTCGCCCCATGCGCCGAGCGAAAATCGTATGTACCCTGGGCCCCGCGACCGACTCATACGACCAGATCAAAGCCCTGGTCGAAGCCGGAATGGACATCGCCCGCTTCAACCTCAGCCACGGCACCTACGCCGAACACGAGGAGCGCTACCAGCGCGTACGCAAGGCCTCCGACGAGACCGGCCGCAGCGTCGGCATCCTCGCCGACCTTCAAGGCCCGAAGATCCGCCTCGGCCGCTTCCGCGAAGGCCCCGTACTCCTTGAACGCGGCGACGAATTCACCATCACCGTCGAAGACCACGAAGGCGACCGCCACACCTGCGGCACCACCTACAAAGGACTCGCCACCGACGTCACCACCGGCGAACGCATCCTCGTCGACGACGGCCGCGTCACCCTCGAAGTCACCGCAGTAGACGGCCCCCGCGTCCACACCACCGTCATCGAAGGCGGCATGGTCTCCGACCACAAGGGCCTCAACCTCCCCGGCGTGGCCGTCTCCGTCCCCGCCCTCTCCGACAAGGACATCGAAGACCTCCGCTGGGCCCTGCGCATCGGCGCCGACGTCATCGCCCTCTCCTTCGTCCGCACCGGCCGCGACATCGAAGACGTCCACCGCATCATGGACGAGGAAGACCGCCGCCTCCCCGTCATCGCCAAGATCGAAAAGCCCCAGGCCGTCGAGAACATCGACGACATCGTCGCCGCCTTCGACGGCATCATGGTCGCCCGCGGCGACCTCGGCGTCGAAATGCCCCTGGAACAGGTCCCGATCGTCCAGAAGCGCGCCGTCAAACTCGCCAAGCGCAACGCCAAGCCCGTCATCGTCGCCACCCAAATGCTCGACTCGATGATCGACAACTCCCGGCCCACCCGCGCCGAAGCCTCCGACGTCGCCAACGCCATCATCGACGGCACCGACGCCGTCATGCTCTCCGGCGAAACCAGCGTCGGCAAATACCCGGTCGAAACCGTCCGCACCATGTCCCGCATCGTCGAAGCCGCCGAAGAAGACATCCTCGCCAAGGGACTCCCGCCCCTCACCGACCGCAACAAGCCCCGCACCCAAGGCGGAGCCGTCGCCCGAGCCGCCGCCGAAATGGGCGACTTCCTCGACGCCAAATTCCTCGTCGCCTTCACCCAGAGCGGCGACACCGTCCGCCGACTCTCCCGCTACCGCTCACCCATCCCCCTCCTCGCCTTCACCCCCGACCCCGCCACCCGCTCCCAGCTCAACCTCACCTGGGGCGTCGAAACCTTCCTCGGCCCCCACGTCGACTCCACCGACGCCATGGTCGCCCAGGTCGAAGAAGAACTCCTCCGCATCGGCCGCTGCGCCCCCGGAGACACCGTCGTCATCACCGCCGGCTCACCCCCCGGCGTCAGCGGCTCCACCAACATGGTCCGCATCCACCACATCGGCGACCCCGTCCGCTGACCCGGCGACCACCGCTACAACACCTCACGTATGAGACGCACCGCGTCGGGCAACTTCAACAGGCTCACCCCCGTACTCGGAAAATGCCCGCCCGACGCGGTCACCCTCGCCGTCGCCCCCAGCTCCGTCACGAACCGCATGACGTGCTCCGAGGTCGCCTCCCCGGTCACCGGGTCATCCGCCGCATGCAACACCCGGAACCCCCGCGCCGCCCCACGGATCCTCGCCCAGTCGAACTCCGGCGAGAAGAACGGCGCCAACGCGTCATACCCCACCTCGGCATTCATCGACGCCACGAACACCACCCCCGCGAAAGCCCCCTCGGCCTCCGTGTCGTGTTCCTGGAGCAGCCGCAGCACATTCACCCCACCCAGACTGTGACCCACCAGCACCGTCTCACCCGCCGGCGCCCCCTCCGTCTCCGCCCGCAGCGCCTTCAGCCACGCCCCGGCCTCCGGCGCGAACGGCTCCGGAAAGTCCGGCACCCGCACCTCGTGCCCCTCCCCGGACAACTCCTCCGCCACGGACCCGTACCAGTGCTCCGCACTGCTCATCCCGTACCCGTGCGCGATCACGATCCTGCTCATGACTCTCCCCCCGAGGCCGGTCCACCGACCGACCCATCAGTCCATCCATCAATCGAAACGCTACGCAGCGTTTCGATTAAAGCTAAGGCTATCGTGATCCCGTGTCAACCACTCCCCAGAACCCCCCACCCCGAACGGGCGGACGCAACCGCAACGAAGACGCCCACCACTCCGTCCTCGAAGCGACGACCGCCCTACTCGTCGAAAACGGCTACGGAGCCCTCACCATCGAAGGCGTCGCCAAACGCGCAGGCGTCGCCAAAAGCACCGTCTACCGCTGGTGGAAATCCAAACCCACCCTCGTCATGGACGCCTACGCCCACGAAACCGCCACCCGCGTCCCCGAACCCGACACCGGCACCCTCACCGGCGACCTCACCACCTTCGTCACCGACCTCTACCGCATCGGCGACGACCCCATCCGCACCAAAGCCCTCACCGGCCTCATGGCCGAAGCCCAACTCGACCCCGCCTTCACCGAACCCTTCCGCGCCTGGACCGCCACCCGCCGCGAAATCGTCACCAACATCCTCCGCCGCGCCATCACCCGCGAAGAACTCCCCACCACCACCGACCTCGACCACGCCACCGACCTGATCTTCGGCCCCTTCTGGTACCGCCTCCTCATCGGCCACGCCCCCCTCACCCCCACCGACGCCGAAGCCCACGTCAGGACCGTCCTCGCCGGCCTCACCCCCCGCGGCCAGTAGGGACAGGGCGGACAGGGCCTACCAACCGAACCGACGGTCCACCACCGCCTCGAACTCCTCGAAACTCAACACCTCATCCCCATTCGCATCCGCCGCATCGAACAACGCCGACGACGCATCCGCATCCCCCAACGCCCAGAACGGCAGATCCCCCTGCGCCGCCAACGTCGGCCCCTTCGACCGCAACGCCGTGATCACCTCCAGACGGGTCAGCTGCCCGTCATGGTTCAGATCCAGCGCATCGAACAACTTCCGGGCCTTCTCACTCATCACACATCCCCTTCTCGAACCACCTTCACCTCAACCTAACTCCAGCCCCGTGCGCACTGCCCCCATGCCGAACGAACTCACCTACGACGCCGAAGCCATGCCGGAAGAACCCCGACACGGCCCCCACCCGATCACCGCCATCACCCCCGACGCGTACGAAGCGCTCCCCGCTAGACCCCCGCGCCGTGCTCCGCCACATCCGCATCCGCCGGACCGGCCGAGAACCCCCTCACCACCCCGCCCCGAGCCCCCGGCACCACACCACAGAACGCCGCCTCCAAAGTCCCACCCAGCGCCGTGTTCGCCGCACCCCGGTTCGAGGTGTTCGCCATCGCCGCCAGACTCCGCCGCCCGTCCCGCGTGGAAAACGCGTACGTGTAGAAACCCTGCACCGTCCCCGTGTGCCCGTACACCGACGCCCCGCACGACAGGTCGTACCGACGCAGCCCGAGCCCGTAGAACCGCGTCCCCGCCGCATCCACCGGAGCCACCGTCACCATCAGGTCCAACATCCGCGCCGGCAGCAGCCGCCCACCCAACAAAGCCGACGTGAACGCATTCAAGTCGGCCACCGTCGAGATCACGGCCCCCGCCGACTGCGCCCACGACACCGTCTGCTCCGTCGAATCGACCAGCGCCGCCCCCTCCTCATCCGGGTGCAGATAACCCCGCACGTGCCGGCCCGCGATCTTCGTCCCCGGATGCACGTACGACGTGCCGCGCAGCCCCAGCGGCTTGAACACGCGCTTGGCATACGCCTCACCCACCGGCCGCCCGGTCACCTTCTCGATGAGCATCCCGAGCGCGACGAAGTTGGTGTTCGAGTACGAGTACGCCACCCCCGGCTCCGTGGTCCGCGGCTCCCGCAGCGACAACTCCACCAGCTCCTGGTACCGGAACACCCGCCCCCGCACCGCCTCGAAGCCGGGCACGGTCTTCTCGAACATCGCGTCCGTGTAATCGGCCAGCCCGCTGCGGTGGCTCAGCAGGTGCCGCACCGTGATCCGCCGGTCGGGCAACACCCCGGGCAGGTAGCGCTCGACGGGCGCATCCAGATCGACCTTCCCCTCGTCGACCAGCTGCAGCACGACGACGGCGGAGAACGTCTTCGTCACGCTCCCGATCCGGAACCGCGCCCGGGGATCCATGGCCGCCCCCGTACGCCGGTCCCGCACCCCCACCACCTCGGTCCGCACCCCACCGGGCTCACTGAACCGGGCCATCGCCCCCGGTGCGCCGGCGGTCGTGGCAGCCTGCAAGGCCTGTACCAGGGCGGAGGGATCGGCGGCGGCATCGGCGGTGGGAATGGCCCCGGCCCACACGGCGGCGAGGAGGGCGGCGGTCACGGCGAGACGTGGTCGGTTCATGCGCCGACCGTAGGGCGCGGGTGATCATCCTCAGTGCTTCGGCCCGACGTGTTCGTCCATAAGAGCGACGGATGCCTTGCGGGCGACTGACACGTTGTAGGGGTCTTGGCCGCGGGCGGTGATGGTCCACTCCACCCCGACCTTGGTGAGGGTGTCGGTGCAGAGCTTCCGGATGTCGTCGGACTTGTTGGTGAAGAAGTACCGCGGGTACTCGTAGCGCTTGCCGTTGCGGACGGTCCAGTTGGTGATCCGGCAGCCGTCGGAGTGGATGAGGCCCCGGATGAACTCCCAGGGGTGTACGTCGACGATCTCCTGCTGCCAGTCTTCGAGGACGATCCGGCGATCATGCTTCCTGCCCGGGCCGTGCTGCGGGAACAGGCATTCAAGGTGCTTCGAGTACACCTTGACGTTGTGGCAACCGACCTTGCGCACACGACAGACTTGGTTGAACGGGAAGACGAGCCGCATGGCCTTTTCGGCGGAGTTCATCAGGCCCGGCCAGTCGTCCCCGCAGGTGATCATGAGGTTGGGTACGCGGTGGCCCGAGTAGTGACTTATGTGGCCGTCGCCGAGGTAGAGGCCCAGGAGGTACGAGTACGCCTGCTCATCGAGCGCGCTGCCGTCGCATCTCGGGCAGTCCGGGTCGTGGGGACCCGGGCACTCGCCACGCTTGGCGCGGTCCATGTGCTTCCAGTAGCCGATGGTGCCGGGCGGGATACTGAGATGGCGGGCCACCTCTGCATTTCGCGCCCCGCCGCGCAACAGAGAGAGGGCCGTTTGTCGTATCTCGAGGCTGTGAAACTCCATGCAGCTACTGTGCGTGACAGTCGGTGGCGATGAGTAGTAAAAAAGCGAACGTTCACTCGAAAGTGAACGTTCGCTCTTCGAACATGTGCCGGGTGCGGGACTCGAACCCGCAAGCCCTCACGGGCAGATGTGTTTGAGACATCCGTGTATGCCATTCCACCAACCCGGCAGGGTTGCTCGTCGGAGTGTACCGGGTGACCATGCGCCTGCGCTGCTAGGTAGGCTCATCCAAGCAGCAGAGCCCCGCAAAGAGGAGCCCCCGTGACCGCCGAGCACGAGTCGACGCCCGCCCCCGACGCCGACCAGTCGCACGTCCCTCCGCTGACGACCCGCGTCGTCATCGCCGAGGACGAGGCGCTCATCCGTCTCGACCTCAAAGAGATGCTCGAAGAGGAGGGCTACGCCGTGGTCGGCGAGGCCGGCGACGGGCAGACGGCCGTGGAGCTCGCGCGCGAGCACCGGCCCGACCTCGTCATCCTCGACGTGAAGATGCCGGTACTGGACGGGATCTCCGCCGCCGAGAAGATCGCGGAGGAGTCCATCGCCCCCGTGCTCATGCTCACCGCGTTCTCGCAGCGCGACCTCGTCGAGCGGGCCCGGGACGCCGGTGCGATGGCGTACCTCGTGAAGCCGTTCAGCAAGAGCGACGTGGTCCCCGCCATCGAGATGGCCGTGTCCCGCTTCGCGGAGCTGAAGGCGCTGGAGAAGGAGGTCGCGGACCTCTCCCAGCGGCTGGAGACCCGCAAGCTCGTCGACCGGGCCAAAAGCATCCTGCAGACCCAGTACGGCCTGACGGAGCCCGCCGCGTTCCGGTGGATCCAGAAGTCGTCCATGGACCGTCGCATGTCGATGCAGCAGGTCGCCGAGGTGGTCATCGAGGACGCCGAGGCGAAGAAGAAGGAAAGCGGTCAGTAGCAAGCAGTGGTCGGACACGACGTGAGGCCCGTCTCCCCCCGAGGGGAGACGGGCCTCACGCGTACTGCGGGGGAGTGTCAGTCCTCGCCGAGGTAGGCCTTGCGGACGTCCTCGTTGACGAGGAGGTCGCGGCCCTGTCCGGTCAGGACGACCTTGCCGATCTCCATGACGTGGCCCTGGTCGGCCAGGGACAGCGCGGCCTGGGCGTTCTGCTCGACCAGGAGGATGGTCGTGCCGGAGGCCTTGAGCTCGGCGATCGTCGCCATGATCTTCTGCATCATGAGCGGCGAGAGGCCCATGGAGGGCTCGTCGAGCATGAGCAGCTTGGGTTGGGACATGAGCGCGCGGCCCATGGCGAGCATCTGCTGCTCGCCGCCCGAGAGGGTGCCGGCGGCCTGCTTGCGGCGCTCTCCCAGGATGGGGAAGAGGTCGTAGGCGCGCTGGACGTCCTTCTGGATGCCTTCCTTGTCGTTGCGGAGGAAGGCGCCGAGGAGGAGGTTGTCCTCGATCGTCATGCGCGGGAAGATGTGCCGCCCCTCGGGGGAGTGGGCGAGCCCGAGCTGGACGATGTCGTGCGCGGCGACCTTCTTGAGCGACTTGCCCTGGAACTTGATCTGGCCGCCCTTGGGCTTGATCAGGCCGGAGAGGGTTCGCAGGGTGGTGGTCTTGCCGGCGCCGTTGGTGCCGATGAGGGTGACGATCTCGCCCTCGTTGACGGTGAAGGAGATGCCCTTGACGGCTTCGATCTTGCCGTAGGCGACGCGGAGGTCTTCGACCTCCAGGAGTGCGGTCACTTGGCTTCTCCGTCCGTGCTGGTGGTGCTGTCCGCCTCGACGGTGTCGGCGGCGTCGGCGGGCTCGTCGGCCTCGGCCTCGGGCTCGGCGGCGATGGCCTCGACCTCGGCGATCTCGGCCGCCTCGACCTCTGCGGCTTCTTCGGCGCCGGGGGCGCCTTCGAAGGGTTCGCCGAGGTAGGCGGCGATGACGCGTTCGTCGCCCTGGACTTCGGCGGCGGTGCCTTCGATGAGCTTTTCGCCCTGGACGAGGCAGGCGACGCGGTCGCAGAGGTTGAAGATGAAGCGCATGTCGTGCTCGATGACGAGGACGGCGATGCCCTTGTCCCGGATGGCGAAGATGAGCTCTTCGGCGGCCCGGGTCTCCTGCGGGTTCATGCCGGCGGTGGGCTCGTCCAGGAGGATGAGGCCGGGGTCGCTGGCGAGGGCGCGGGCGATTTCGAGCTTGCGCTGTTCGCCGTAGGGGAGGTTGCGGGCGAGGTGGTCGGCCTTGTGGGCCAGGCCGATGAACTCGAGGAGTTCCATGGCCCTCTCGCGGCTGGCCTCTTCGGCGCGCTTGAAGCCGGGCAGGCGCAGGAGGGCCGACCAGAGGCCTTCCTTGGTGCGGGTGTGGCGGCCCACGAGGACGTTTTCCAGGACCGTCATGTTGTTGAAGAGGCGGATGTTCTGGAAGGTGCGGGCGATGCCGGCCGCGGTGACCTTGAAGGACTTGGGCGGCAGGACCGTGCCCTTGTACCGGACTTCGCCCTCGGTGGGGATGTAGAGGCCGGTGAGGCAGTTGAAGAAGGTGGTCTTGCCGGCGCCGTTGGGGCCGATGAGGCCGACGATCTCGCCGCTGCGCACGGTCAGGTCGACGTTCTTGACGGCGGTGAGGCCGCCGAAGCGCATCGTGACGCCGCGGGCGTCGAGGACCGTTTCGGTCGCGGTCGTGGTCGTGGTGGTGGTCATGGATCAGGCCCCTGTCTTGCTGAGGACTGTGGGCGCTTCGAGGTCCTTGTGGAGTTCGAGCTGGTTGCGCCGGTTGGGGATGATTCCTTCGGGGCGCAGGCGCATCAGGATGATGAGAGCGACGCCGAAGGCGAGGAGCTGGTAGTCGCCGAGGGACTGGAGCTTGTTGGGGAGCAGGAAGAGGAGTGCTCCGCCGACGAGGGGTCCGCTGATGGTGCCCATGCCGCCGAGGACGACCGCGGCGAGGAGGAAGGCCGAGTTCGGGGGGACGGCGTTGGCGAACACGTACTGGTCGGGGGTGACCGTGTAGTTGACGTGTGCCTGGACGGCTCCGGCGAGGCCGGCGAGGGTGGCGCCGAGGGCGAAGGCGATGAGCTTGACGCGGAAGCCGTTGATGCCCATGGCTTCGGCGGCGGTTTCGTCTTCGCGGATGGCGACCCAGGCGCGGCCGATGCGGGATTCGGCGCTTCGGCGGAAGACCATGACCACGATGAGGGTGATCAGGAGCATCAGCAGGAAGTAGTTGGCGAAGCGGCCGACGGTGAATCCGGCGATGACGTGGCTGGCTCCGAAGTCGAATCCGAAGAGGTCGACGTTGGGGATGCCGGCGATGCCGTTGGGGCCGTTGGTGATGTCGGGGCCGGAGGTGCCGTCGAGGTTGTTCATCGAGATCCGGAAGATCTCTCCGAATCCGAGGGTCACGATGGCGAGGTAGTCACCGCGCAGGCGCAGGGTGGGGGCGCCGATGAGGACGCCGAAGACCATGGATGCGCCGGCGCCGATGAGGAGTGCGGCCCAGAAGGGGAAGTGCACGCCGAAGGGGGAGTTGGGGGAGCCGGAGACCAGGGCCGCGGTGTAGGCGCCGACGCCGAGGAAGGCGACGTAGCCGAGGTCGAGGAGGCCGGTGAGGCCGACGACGATGTTCAGGCCGAGGGCGACGGTGGCGAAGATGAGGATGTTGACGCCGAGGGTCGCGTACTGGTCGTCGGTCTGGGTGAGGGGGAAGCAGGCGGCCGCGACGAAGGCTCCGATGAGGGAGACGTTGCGGTGCTTGGTGGTGAGTGCGGTGAAGCGGGCCACCAGGCCGGCCTGGTGGAGGGCGCCGAAGCCGAAGCCGGCGGTGATCAGGAAGGTGATGAAGAGGTCCTGGTACGGGGTGGTGATGCCGTACGTGAAGACGCCGAGGGCGAAGGCGAGGACCGCGGTGATCAGGAGGATCTCGGCCCAGGCCGGGAGGGGGCGGGCCGGCCGGGGGGTTCCGGTGGCGAAGGCGGCCTTGACGGTCGTCCAGCGGTTGCCGAGGTGGTGCTTGCGCTGTTCCCAGGCGCTGTCGTCGGGGTCGGGGCCTTCGAGCACGGGGTGCTTGAAGGGCAGCGCGAGTGCGCCGACGAGGGCGAGGAGGGAGGCCACGGCGACGACCAGGCCGCCGGGCTCGAGGTTGACGACGCCGCCGAGGGTGGTGGTGATCGAGATGACCGTGTACCAGGCGGTGGCGAAGGCGGCGACTGCGGAGAGCTTGATCGCCGCGTCTGCGCCGGCGGGGGCGAGCCAGCCGAGGCCCTTGACTCCGTAGGAGGAGAGGCCGAAGAGGGTGGTGAGGACGCCGCCGACGAGGACGAGCCACTGGATACCGCCGGGGTATCCGTAGACGGTGAGGTTGCCGGGGTAGGCGGCGGTCCAGGTCCAGGAGAGGAAGCAGGAGATGGCGGTGAGGGCGCCGCCTGCGGTGGCGAGGGCGCGGGCCGTCTTCTCGGGGAGGGATATGAGGCCCTGGACGGGGGTGGTCGTCACGGTGTCCGTGGATTCTGCTGTGGTGGTCGTCATGATTCTCACGCCCTGTCCGCCACGCGCTCACCCATCAGGCCCTGGGGCCGGAAGAGGAGCACGAGGATGAGGAGTACGAACGCCCAGGTGTTGCCCCAGGTCTGGCCGCCGAGCTGCTCCATGCCGGGTACGTCGGCGACGTAGGCGGTGGTGAGCGTTTCGGCGAGGCCGAGGACGAGGCCGCCGATCATGGCGCCGTAGATGTTGCCGATGCCGCCGAGGACGGCTGCGGTGAAGGCCTTGAGGCCGAGCAGGAAGCCCATCTTGAAGTTGACTTCGCCGTACTTGAGGCCGTAGGCGACGGCTCCGATGGCGGCGAAGGCCGCGCCGAGGGCGAAGGCGACCGTGATGATGCGGTCGGTGTTGATGCCCATGAGCTTGGCGGTGTCCGGGTCCTGCGCGGTGGCCTGCATGCCGCGGCCGGTGCGGGTCTTCTTGACGAAGAAGCCGAGGAAGGCCATGGAGACGGGGGCGGCGAGGAGGAGGAAGACGTCACCGGTCTGGATGGTGATGCTGCCTATGTGGAAGGGTCCGCCGGGGATCTCGGGGAAGACGATGGAGGACTTCGCGTCGGGGTACCAGGCCCATACCGCCTGCTGGAGGGCGAGGGAGAGGCCGATGGCGGTGATGAGCGGGGCGAGTCGTGGCGCGGAGCGCAGTGGCCGGTAGGCGAAGCGTTCGGCTCCGACGGCGATGAGTGTGGCGACGAGGATCGCGCCTATGAGCATGAGCGGCAGGGCGATCCACATGGTGGTGCCGCCGGGGAGCATCAGCCAGACCGTGAGGGCTCCGAACCCGCCGGTCATGAAGATCTCGCCGTGGGCGAAGTTGATGAGCTGGACGATGCCATAGACCATCGTGTAGCCGATGGCGACGAGCCCGTACATGGATCCCAGTAGCAGGCCGTTGACCAGCTGTTGCGGCAGTTCGTGCACCGCAGGTCCTCCGAGTCTTTCGACGGATGTGACACCGCGCGGGGCGCATTGTGCGCGCCCCGCGCGGCAAATGAGGGGTGAGGGGGCTAGCGGGTCAGCGTGCTAGCCGCCGCTGGTGGTCAGCCGCCGAGGGTGCCGGACTCGACTGCCTTGAAGTCGTCGCCCTCGACCTTGTAGACGGTGAGCTGCTTGTTGGTCGCGTCACCGAACTCGTCGAAGGAGACCTTGCCGGTCACGCCGTCGAAGGAGACGCCCTGGACGGCCTCGAGGACCTTGGCGCGGGCGTCGGACGGGAGCTTGCCGTTGTTGGCGTCGACGACCTTCTTGACGGCCTCGATGACGGCCCAGGCGGAGTCGTACGAGTAGCCGCCGTAGGCGGAGTAGTCGTCCTTGTAGCCGGCCTTCTTGTAGTTGTCGATGAACTCCTTGGCCGAGGGCAGGCTCTCGACCGGGGCGCCGACGGAGGTGGCGAAGTCACCGACGGCGGTGGCGCCGGCGAGCTCGACGTACTTCTTGTCCTTGATGCCGTCACCGCCGACGAGCGGGATGTTGGCGCCGGAGGCCTTGATCTGCTTGCTGAGGGGGCCGGCCGCGGGGTACTCGCCGCCGTAGTAGACGACGTCGGCGCCGGAGCTCTTGACCTGGGTCACGATCGCCGAGAAGTCCTTGGACTCGGGGTCGATGTGGCCCTCGCCGGCGACCTGGCCGCCGAGCTTGGTGAACTCGCCCTTGAAGGTTCCGGCGAGGCCGGCGCCGTAGGTCTTCTTGTCGTCGATGATGAAGACCTTCTTCTTGCCCGCCTTGTTGAAGAGGTACTGCGCCGCGTACGGGCCCTGGATGGCGTCCGTGGTGGCGGTGCGGAAGTAGCTCTTGTAGGTGCGGGTCTTCTGGCCCTCGGCCCACTTGGGGCCCTGGGTCAGGGACGGGCTGGTGTTGGCCGGGGAGATCTGGACCAGCTTGGCGTCGTCGAAGACCTTCTGCATGGACTCGGAGACCGAGGAGTTCAGCGGGCCGACGACGCCGAGGACGTCCTTGTTGGCCGTGAGCTTGGTGGCGTTCTGCTGGCCGGAGGAGGCCTGCGCCTGGTCGTCGAGGGGTTCGATCTTGAAGGTGACGCCCTTGACGTACTTCTTCTCGTTGGCCTGCTTGGCGGCGAGGTCCGCGGAGTTCTTGATGCCGAGGCCGAGAGCGGAGAGGTCGCCCGTCAGGGGGGCGTCGACGCCGATGACGACCGTGGTGCCGCCGCCGTCGGCGGTGGCTCCGCCCTTGTCGTCGCGGGAGCCGCAGGCGGTGAGAGTGAGGGCGCCCGCAGCGAGGGCGGCGGTCACGGCGATGAGCTGACGATGACGCACGATCAGTCCTTTCCTGGCGCCGCGTCCCCCGTGGGACGCGTCGAGTCGAACGCGGGGAACCGAACTGAAGGAAATCCGGTGGTCGCGGTAACTGGCGGTGACTCTAGGCGGCGGATCGCGGGTTATGGAGGGCTGAGGCCAATGATGTGACTCTCTTGTTATGCCACGGCGTAATGCATAGCGGATGTGTGCGGGTGGAACGGGGGAATTCAGGCCGTTTCGTCTTGTCCGCATTCTGAGACAGGTGAGGATCAAACCTCGGTTTAGCTGCTGACTTGCCAGGACTCTGGCGGTTTTTGGTCATGACGGCCCGGTGGGCGCGTTGTCTCGATCTTCGGGACACGCCCTGGTCAGAGCGGCGGAAAGGTCCCTGGCATAACGGTCACCGGGGATGTAACTGTGATCCTCTTTCTGGAATCCATTACTGAGGGTTACTTCAAGGAATGGGAGTCCGGAATTCCGTGCCACATGCACGCAGTCTTCGGTCCGGAAGAGCACCGCGAGGTCGCGTGCTTCTCCGGCACCGATCGTGACCGGCAGGGGTGGCCGGATCGTCACGCTCAGCGCCCGCGACGGCTGGCCGATCCGCTCCACCGTGACGGCGCCGGCGCCCCGGTTGCGCACACGGACGGTGAGCGCGAACGAGCTGTCGTCGGGGGCCGGTTCCAGCGGTTCCACGTAGACGAGGGACACGGACTGGGACGGGGCGGGCGGGGGAGCGGCGGCGACCGGCACCGGCCGCGTGGCGTACCAGCGGGCGGCGCCCGCGGCCAGCACGGCCGCGGCCGCCACGGTGAGGACGGCCCGCCGGTGGCGGACGTACGCGGCGCCGAGCCGGTCCACGGCCCGGGCGGCGGGCGTACGGGGCGACGCGGGCGGGGCCTCGCGGCCCTCGGTGCCGTCCCCGGGCTCGACGGGGCCTATGCCGCCGCTCACCAGGGACCGCCGGTCGGGGTGCCCGTGCGGTAGCGGTCGGCGCAGCGGCGGGCGGCCTCGCGGGCGGTGAACTCGCGTGCGGCGGCAGGGCCCTTGGCGCGCTGCTCGGCGCGCGCCCCGTCGAGGACGGTGCGCAGGATCTCGTTCTGGCCGCCGGACAGGCCCATGGCCTGGTAGTCGAGGCCGACGGCGTCCTGGCCGTGGTCGGCGTCGAGGATCACCCCGGCCCAGTGGGTGACCAGGGTGGTGCACAGTTCCTGGGGTGAGGTGGTGTGCGGGGCGGGGGATGCGGAGGTTTTCGGTCCGCATGAGAGGAGCGCGGCGGCCAGGAGTGCCGTCGCCGCGCAGGCGGTCGTGGCGCGCCGCGGCGCCGGTCCCGATCCCATGCGGGAACGCTAGACCGGCGCCGGTGGCTGCACAACTGCTCGTATCGGCCCTGTTGTTAAGAGTCCGTGTCGCGCAGCAGGCAGGTGAGGCGGGCGGTGCAGACCCGGCGGTCCTCCTCGTCGCTGATGACGATCTCGTAGGTGGTGGTGGAGCGGCCGCGGTGGACGGGGGTGGCGACGCCGGTGACGGTGCCGGAGCGCACTCCGCGGTGGTGGGTGCAGTTGAGGTCGACGCCGACGGCGATCTTGTCGATGCCGCCGTGCATCATGGCGCCGACGGAGCCGAGGGTCTCGGCGAGGACGGCGGAGGCTCCGCCGTGGAGGAGTCCGTAGGGCTGGGTGTTGCCCTTGACGGGCATGGTGGCCACGACGCGCTCGGCGGAGGCTTCCAGGACGCGGATCTCCATCCGCTCGCCGAGGGCTCCCGCGGAGAACAGTGCGGGCAGGTCGATGCCCTTGGCGGCGTACTCGTCGAGTACGTCCTGCGGGAACTTCACAGCGTGCTGCTCACCCATGGGCGGGCTCCGTTCGTCAACGATCGTTAACCTGATTGTCCTGGGGTCGTTCTATCAGGCCCGGTCAGGCGGGTTCGAAGCGGATGACGACGGACTTGCTCGCGGGGGTGTTGCTGGTGTCCGCGGTGGAGTCGAGGGGGACCAGTACGTTCGTCTCGGGGTAGTAGGCGGCGGCGCAGCCGCGGGCGGTGGGGTAGTGCACGACGCGGAAGCCGGGTGCGCGCCGCTCGACGCCGTCCTTCCATTCGCTGACGAGGTCGGTGTACGAGCCGTCGGCGAGTCCGAGCTCGGCGGCGTCGGCGGGGTTGACCATGACGACGCGGCGGCCGCCGGTGATGCCGCGGTATCGGTCGTCGAGGCCGTAGATGGTGGTGTTGTACTGGTCGTGGCTGCGCAGGGTCTGCAGGAGCAGCCGGCCCTCGGGGACGCGGGGGTACTCGACGGGTGCGGCGGTGAAGTTGGCCTTGCCGGTCCTGGTGGGGAAGCGGCGTTCGTCGCGGGGGGCGTGGGGGAGTCGGAAGCCGCCGGGGTGGGCGATGCGGGTGTTGAAGTCCTGGAAGCCGGGGATCACGCGGGCGATCCGGTCGCGGATGACGGCGTAGTCCTTCTCGAATGCCTCCCAAGGGGTCTTCGAGGTGGCGCCGAGGACGGCGCGGGCCATGCGGGCCACGATCGCGGGTTCGGAGAGCAGGTGGGGGCTCGCGGGGGCGAGGTTGCCGCGGGAGGCGTGGACCATGCCCATGGAGTCCTCGACGGTCACGAACTGCTTGCCGCTCGCCTGGACGTCCTTGTCGGTGCGGCCGAGGGTGGGCAGGATCAGGGCGCGCCGGCCGGTGACGGCGTGGGAGCGGTTGAGTTTGGTGGAGACGTGGACGGTCAGGGAGGCGCGGCGGATCGCGGCTTCGGTGACCTCGGTGTCGGGGGTGGCGCCGACGAAGTTGCCGCCCATGGCGAAGAGGACCTTGGCCCGGCCGTCGCGCAGGGCCTGGATGGAGCGGACGACGTCGTAGCCGTGCTCGCGCGGTGAGGTGATGCCGAATTCGCGGTCGAGGGCGTCGAGGAAGGCGGGGGCGGGGCGTTCGAAGATGCCCATGGTGCGGTCGCCCTGGACGTTGGAGTGGCCGCGGACGGGGCAGACGCCGGCGCCGGGGCGGCCGATGTTGCCGCGCAGGAGGAGGAGGTTGACGACCTCGCGGATGGTGGCGACGGCGTGCTTGTGCTGGGTGAGGCCCATGGCCCAGCAGACGATGGTGCGCTTGGAGGCCAGGATCATGGCCAGGGCGCGTTCGATCTCGGGTCGGGTCAGGCCGGTGGCGGTGAGGGTCTCGGCCCAGTCCGCTTCCTTGGCGGCGGCCGCGAGCTCCTCGTAGCCGTGGGTGTGCTCGCGGATGAAGGCCTCGTCGGTGGCGCCCTCGGTCTCGATGACGAGTTTGTTGAGGAGGCGGAAGAGGGCCTGGTCGCCGCCTATGCGGATCTGGAGGAAGAGGTCGTTGAGGGGGGTGCCCTTGAGCATGCCGAGCGGGGTCTGGGGGTTCTTGAACCGCTCCATGCCGGCCTCGGGCAGCGGGTTCACCGAGATGATCTTCGCGCCGGCTTCCTTGGCCTTCTCCAGGGCGGAGAGCATGCGCGGGTGGTTGGTGCCCGGGTTCTGCCCGGCGACGATGATCAGGTCGGCCTGGTGGAGGTCTTCGAGGGAGACGCTGCCCTTGCCGATGCCGATGGTCTCGTTCAGGGCGGAGCCCGAGGACTCGTGGCACATGTTGGAGCAGTCGGGCAGGTTGTTGGTGCCGAACTCGCGGGCGAAGAGCTGGAAGAGGAACGCGGCCTCGTTGCTGGTGCGGCCCGAGGTGTAGAAGAGGGCCTCGTCGGGGGAGTCGAGGGCGGTCAGCTCCTCCGCGATGATCGCGAAGGCCCGCTCCCAGGTGACTGCCTCGTAGCGGTCGGATCCCTCCGCCGGGTCCCCTCTTTCCAGAAGCATGGGTTCGGTGATGCGGCCCTGCTGGCCGAGCCAGTATCCGGAGCGCTCGGCGAGGTCGGAGAGGGGGTGCGCGGCGAAGAACGCGGGGGTGACCCGGCGCAGTGTGGCTTCCTCGGCGACGGCCTTGGCGCCGTTCTCGCAGAATTCGGCGGTGTGCCGCTTGTCGCCCTCGGGCCAGGCGCAGCCCGGACAGTCGAAGCCGTTCTTCTGGTTGACCTTGAGCAGGGTGCGGGCGGTGCGGGCCAGGCCCATCTGCTGCTGCGCGATCTTCAGGGTGTGCCCGATCGCGGGCAGGCCCGCGGCCGCGTGTTTGGGGGGCGCTACCTGCGGCGCGTCCTGGATCGGATCACCTGCGGGCGGCTTGGTGGCCATGTCGCTCCCCTTCGAGCGTACGTACGAGTGCAGCATGTTTTGCCGCACGCCTGATCCTGTCACGGCTGTCGGGAAGGCGGGAGGGTGGTCCGGGGTGCCTGCGGCTCCGGGCGCGTGCGCCGGGGGCGGCCGGTGGGACGGATGCGCCTCGCGGGGCGGGCCGCGGACTCCCGCCCGGGGCCGTGTCCGGCCCCCCGTGCGCCGTGGGGGTGACCGCCGGCGCCGGAATTGTCAGCGCGGCGCCCTAGGATCGGGGGCGTGGCAGATTCAGCATCGAAGAAGACCGACCAGACGACCGCAGCGGACCGCCCCCGCCTGATGCTCATGGACGGGCACTCCCTGGCGTACCGGGCGTTCTTCGCGCTGCCCGCGGAGAACTTCACGACCGCGACCGGGCAGCCGACCAACGCCATCTACGGCTTCGCGTCGATGCTGGCGAACACGCTGCGCGACGAGGCGCCCACGCACTTCGCGGTGGCGTTCGACGTGTCCCGCAAGACGTGGCGCTCGACGGAGTTCCCCGAGTACAAGGCGAACCGCTCCAAGACCCCGGACGAGTTCAAGGGGCAGGTCGAGCTGATCGGCGAGCTCCTCGACGCGATGAAGGTGCCGCGGTTCGCGGTCGACGGCTTCGAGGCCGACGACGTGATCGCGACGCTGGCGACGCAGGCCGAGGCCCTCGGCTTCGACGTGCTGATCGTCACCGGCGACCGGGACTCCTTCCAGCTCGTCTCCGAGCACACCACCGTGCTGTACCCGACCAAGGGCGTCTCCGAGCTGACCCGCTTCACCCCGGAGAAGGTCGAGGAGAAGTACGGCCTCACGCCCCGGCAGTACCCGGACTTCGCGGCGCTGCGCGGTGACCCGTCCGACAACCTGCCGGGCATCCCGGGTGTCGGCGAGAAGACCGCGGCGAAGTGGATCACCCAGTTCGGGTCGTTCGCGGAGCTCGTGGAGCGCGCCGAGGAGGTCAAGGGCAAGGCCGGGCAGAACTTCCGGGACCACCTGGAGGCCGTCAAGCTGAACCGGGTCCTGACCGAGATGGTCAAGGACGTCGAGCTGCCCAAGACGCCGGCCGACCTGGCCCGCGCGCCCTACGACCGGTCGGCGGTGACCGGTGTGCTGGACGTGCTGGAGATCCGCAACGCCTCGCTGCGCGAGCGGCTGCTCGCCGTGGACCCGGGCGCCGAGGAGGAGCAGGCACCGGCCCCGGCGGCCGCGGGCGTGGAGCTCGACGCCTCCGTGCTGGGCGCGGGCGAGCTGGCCCCGTGGCTGGAGGCGCACGCGGGCGGACCGCTCGGCGTGGCCACCGTCGACAGCTGGGCGCTGGGCCAGGGCAACGTCAGCGAGATCGCGCTGGCCGCGGCCGGCGGGGCTGCCGCCTGGTTCGAGCCGTCCGGGCTGGACGAGGCCGATGAGCAGGCCTTCGCGGCTTGGGCCGCCGACGCGGCGAAGCCGAAGGTCGTGCACAACGCCAAGGGCCTGATGCGGGTCTTCCCCGAGCACGGCTGGTCGCTGGACGGCGTCACCATGGACACCGCGCTCGCCGCGTACCTGGTCAAGCCGGGCCGCCGGTCCTTCGCGTTGGACGTCCTGTCCAACGAGTACCTGCACCGCGAGCTGGCGCCGGCCGCCGCCGACGGCCAGCTGGCCTTCGGCGCCGACGAGACGGCCGAGGCGGAAGCGCTGATGGCGCAGGCCCGCGCGGTACTGGACCTCGGCGACGCCTTCACCGACAAGCTCGACGAGGTCGGCGCGGCCGAGCTGCTCCACGACATGGAGCTGCCGACCTCCGAGCTACTGGCCCGGATGGAGCGCGCCGGCATCGCCGCCGACCGCGACCACCTGGAGGCCATGGAGCAGCAGTTCGCGGGCGCCGTGCAGCAGGCCGTGAAGGAGGCGCACGCGGCGGTGGGCCACGAGTTCAACCTCGGCTCGCCCAAGCAGCTCCAGGAAGTCTTCTTCGGCGAGCTGGACCTGCCGAAGACGAAGAAGACCAAGACCGGCTACACCACGGACGCGGACGCGCTGGCCTGGCTGGCGACGCAGACCGACCACGAACTGCCCGTGATCATGCTGCGGCACCGGGAGCAGGCCAAGCTGCGCGTCACCGTCGAGGGTCTGGTCAAGACCATCGCCGCCGACGGCCGGGTGCACACGAGCTTCAGCCAGACCGTCGCCGCGACCGGCCGGCTGTCCTCCACCGACCCGAACCTGCAGAACGTGCCGGTGCGCACGGACGAGGGCCGGGCGATCCGCCGCGGGTTCGTCGTCGGCGAGGGTTACGAGTCGCTGATGACCGCCGACTACAGCCAGATCGAGCTGCGCGTGATGGCCCACCTCTCCGAGGACGAGGGCCTGATCGAGGCCTTCGCCTCCGGTGAGGACCTGCACACCACCGTCGCCTCCCAGGTGTTCGGCGTGGAGCGTTCGCAGGTCGACGCCGAGATGCGCCGCAAGATCAAGGCCATGTCGTACGGTCTCGCGTACGGGCTGTCCGCGTTCGGTCTCGCCCAGCAGCTGAACATCGAGCCCGCCGAGGCGCGCGGCCTGATGGAGACCTTCTTCGAGCGGTTCGGCGGGGTCCGCGAGTACCTCCAGCGCGTGGTCGACGAGGCCCGCGCCACCGGGTACACGGCCACGATCTTCGGCCGCCGCCGCTACCTGCCGGACCTCAACAGCGACAACCGCCAGCGCCGCGAGGCCGCCGAGCGGATGGCGCTCAACGCGCCGATCCAGGGCACCGCCGCGGACATCGTCAAGGTCGCGATGCTGCGCGTGGACCAGGCGATCGCCGAGGCCGGGCTGGCTTCGCGGATGCTGCTCCAGGTCCACGACGAAATCGTGCTGGAGATCGCCCCGGGCGAGCGCGAGCGGGTGGAGGAGCTGGTGCGCCGCGAGATGGGCGCCGCCGTCGAGCTCCGGGCCCCGCTGGACGTGTCCGTGGGCGTCGGCTCCGACTGGGAGTCCGCCGCGCACTGATCGTCGTACGGCCTTCCGGGCGCCCGTTCCCGCCTACGCGGTGGGGACGGGCGTTCGCGTTTCCGAGCCCGAGCCCGAGCCCGAGCCCGAGCCCGAGCCCGAGTCCGAGTCCGAGCCCGAGCCCGAACGGCCCCGGGTCGGGCGGTGGCGCAGCCGTACGAGGGCCCCGTACAGCAGCAGTCCCACGGTGAGGCCGCCGCCCGCGCCGAAGCAGATCGTCGGGATGATGTCGAGCGGCGTGTGGATCGCGTCGAAGAAGGTGAAGAAGCGCAGCACGCGCAGGGTGATCCCGACAACGGTGCACAGGAGGAGCAGCGTGAGCGCACCCCACAGCTCGGCCCGGCTGAGCACGGGGACGGAAGCCGGCTGCGGGGAGGCCGGCAGCCGCCGCAGCGCGGTCGCCGTGAACCACACCAGGACGAAGGCCGCGATCACCGAACCGCCGTACTGGAGGTACAGGTAGAGGGGGAAGCCGAAGGCGAGGGGCCTGCCCAGGTCCAGCGCGTTGGTTCCCCAGCGGTCGAGGTGCGTGAAGCTGTCCCACAGCACGTGCGTGCAGGAGCCGATGACCGCCGAGAGGTAGAACCACACGGCCAGTGAGGGGATTTGGCGCCCACGCCATTCCTCGCCCCGCACGAAGGCGTGGACTTGGCCCCGCCGGCCGCGGGGCAGCAGGGCGAGCAGCGGCTCGCGCAGCAGCAGCCAGCACGCGGCGAGGACGGCGGTGAGTGCGGCGTCGACGGTCACGATGCCGGGCAGGGAGTGCGCGAAGGTGCCGTACGGCTTGAGGCTCGAGACGAGGGTGGCCGCGAAGTAGAAGGTGTCCGGGGCGAAGGATCCGAGGACCAGGGCCGAGCCGACGAGGGGGCCGCGCGCACGCCCGGTCCGGCGGAGGGCCGGCAGCACGGCGGCCGCGTGGCTCAGGGTGAACGGCATGAGAAGTCCCCTCGGTTCGTGTGCCCGGCCAGTATGCGGTGACCTGTCCGTGACATCGGAAAGGACGCGTCCGGGGCCCGGCGGGCTCCCCGGAACGCCATGGGCCACGTCACATTCCCGGTCCTCGCGGCCCCCGCGACCCGCCTTCGGTCGCGCCGGACGGGCCGGACGGTTCTCATCTCGCGTCCGCGTTGCTACGGTGCCTCCGCCCTGACGCCCTATCAGATTCCGGAGGCCCGGCATGCGCGCATTCATCGCCGCCGCCAGCGGGCTCGTCCTCGCGGTGCTCCTCGTCCTCGCCGTCACGGCGTTCGGGGCGCCCGAGGGCAAGACCTCACCCAAGCCCCTGCTCACCACCGCGCCCGCCGCGCCCGGAAAGTAAGAGGAGGGCCCGGCCGTGCGACGCAGAGCGAGCCTTGTCCTGTTGGCCCTGGCCGTTTTCTTCGCGGCCCTCGCGCCGCTGCTGCGCTGGTACGCGTACCCGCGGCTCGCCAAGATCCCGCCGGAGCAGTACCAGGAGATGGTCCTGGAGGCGAAGGACGCGACCCTGCTCGACTACACCGGCGGCATGCAGCCGAAGAAGGTCGACAAGGTCACCATCGTCCAGACCCTCAAGGGCAACGTCGAGGCCTCGAAGGAGATAGAGGCCGGCGCGGGCAAGGACGTGGTCGTCTGGGACACGCTGTCCTACATCATCGGGCCGGACGGCAAGATGGTCTCCCAGATCCCCGAGCGCTACATCTTCGACGCGCACACCCAGGACCCGGTGCACGCCACCGGCGAGATGGTCGACGGGGACCCGGTCAAGCGCGAGGGCATCGAGTTCAAGTGGCCGTTCTTCACCGAGCCGCGCGACTACCTCTACTTCGACGCGCAGACCCGGACCTCGTCGCCGATGCACTACGTCGGCCCCCGTACCTACCGGGGCATGGAGGTCTACCTCTTCGAGCAGACGGTCCCGTGGACCAAGGTCCCCATGCCCAAGAAGATGCCGATCGAGGGCATCGACCCCGCCACGATCGAGGCCACCACCGGCACCACCCTCTGGTACACGGTCAAGGCCCGGTTCTGGGTGGACCCGGTCACCGGGGCGCCGGTCAACGCCGAGCAGGACATCCAGCAGGAGATGCGCGGCGGCATCGCCGCCAGTGGCCCCGACGGCAAGCTCACCGCCTTCGCCGGGCACGTGACCATGCGCGAGGACTACGCCAAGTACACGGTCGACCTGGTCAGCGCCAACCGTACGAAGGTCCTCGCGCTCCACACGTACGCGCCGATCGGCCTGGCGGCCGGCGGGCTCGTGCTGCTCGGGCTCGCGCTGTGGCTGGAGGCCCGGGGCCGGCGGGCCCGTTCCCGGGACGCGGAGTTCAGCGCCTGAGCCGGGCGTTGGTGTGGCGGGTGGGCTCGGCGGTCGCCGGGTCCTCCGGCCAGGGGTGCTTTGGGTAGCGGCCGCGCAGCTCGGCGCGGACGGCCTTGTAGCCGACCCGCCAGAAGGAGGCGAGGTCGGAGGTGACGGCGGCGGGGCGGCCGGCGGGCGACAGCAGGTGCACGAGCACCGGCACACCGGCCACCTTCGGGGTCTCGGCCAGCCCGAACAGCTCCTGGAGCTTGACCGCGAGCACCGGCTGCCCGTGCTCGGCCGAGTAGTCCACCCGGATCCGGGACCCGCTGGGCACCTCCAGCCGCTCCGGAGCCAGCTCGTCGAGGCGGGCGGCCTCACCGGTGGCCCAGGGCAGCAGCCGGTTCAGGGCCTGCCCGGCGTCGATCCGCCCCAGGTCGGCGCGGCGCCGGGCGCGGGACAGCTCGGGCTCCAGCCAGTCGTCGGCCCGCTCCAGCAGGGCGGAGTCGTCCCTCACGTCGGGCCACGCGCCGCCGAGCGTGCGGTGCAGGAAGGCCAGCCGGTCCCGCAGCGCGTGCGCGTCCGCGGACCAGCGCAGCAGCGCCGGCCCCTCGGCGCGCAGGCCGTCGAGCAGGGCGGCCCGGACGAGCGCCGGATCGGGCTCCCGCAGCGGGCGCACGGCGAGCTCGATCGCCCCCAGCGTTTCGGCGTTGCGCGCGAGGACGTCCCCGTCCTCCCAGCGGACCTCTTCTCGCTCGGCCAGGAGGTGGCCGGCCGCGGCCCGCGCGGTGGCCTCGTCGACGGCGGCGGCGAGCCGGATCCTCGCGGAGGCGGAGTGCGGGGGCCTGTCGGCGACGGCCACGGCGAGCCAGGGCGCGCGGCGCAGCGGTGACCCCTCGGGGAGCTCGGCCGCGGTGCCGTTGGCCATGAGGAAGGCCGTCTCGTTCTTGGCCCGTGCCACCCGCTCGGGGAACGCGAGCGCGGCCACGATCCCGGCGGCGAGGTCGTCGGGTGCGGCTCCGCCGCCGGCGCTCCGCCCCGGACCCCGGTCCTCAAACGCCGGAGGGGCCGGATTTCGGCTGCTGCCGTCCACCAGGCGCGGCTGATCTGCCCGCAGGGCAACTCCAGCCTCGCCGGCGTTTGAGGCGCGGGGGTCCGGGGGCGGAGCCCCCGCCGGGTCCGGGGCGGAGCCCCGGGACGGGGGGCTGGGGGCGGAGCCCCCGGTTTCGGGAAGGGGCGGGGTGGGGGAGAGCCCCGCAGGGTCGAGCGCGGCGCGCTCCAGGCGGCGGGCTTCCGCGCGCCAGCGGGGGGCGTACGCGTCGCCGCCCCGGCGAGCGGTACGCCACGCGGCGGCCAGGTCGTCCCCGTACTCCCGCGGCGGCTCCTCGCTCAGCAGCGCCACGACCTCCGCCGCCCGCCGCGCGCCGACCGCCGCGGAGACGTCCAGCAGTGCCCGCGCCAGCCGCGGGTGCAGCCCGAGCCGGGCCATCCGCAGCCCCCGCTCCGTCGGCCGGCCCGCCGGGTCCACCGCGCCGACGGTCACCAGCACCTCCCGCGCGGCCGCCATCGCCCCGGCCGGCGGCGGGTCCGGCAGGGCCAGCCCGGCGGCGTCCGGATCGCCCCAGCACGCCGCCTGCAGGGCGAACTGCGCCAGGTCGGCGATCCGGATCTCGGGGGAGGGGAACGCGGGCAGGCGGCCGTCCTCGGCCTCCGGCCAGCAGCGGTACACCGCCCCGGGGGCCTCGCGCCCCGCCCGCCCGGCGCGCTGGCGGCCGGCCGCGCGTGAGGCCCGTACGGTCGCCAGCGCACCCAGCCCCCGGGCGTGGTCCACCCGGGGTTCGCGGGCCAGCCCGGAGTCCACGACCACCCGCACCCCCGGCACGGTCAGGCTGGACTCCGCCACGGCGGTGGAGAGGATCACCCGGCGGCGCTCCGAGGCGGTCAGCGCCGCGTCCTGCACCGCGGCGGCGGCCCGGCCGTGGAGCTGGAGCACCTCCGCGTCCACGCCGCCCAGCTGCCCGGCCACCCGGACGATCTCCCCGACGCCCGGCAGGAAGCACAGGACATCGCCGGAACGTTCCGCCAGCGCCCGCCGCACCACCGACGCCACGTGCGCGAGCTGGGCCGGATCCACCCGCATCCCGTGCGGCGGCCGCACCGGCCGGGCCGGCGGCGCCCACACGGTCTCCACCGGGTACGAGACCCCCGCGGCCTCCACCACCGGCGCGTCCCCGAGCACCCGGGACCACCCGGCCGCGTCCGTCGTCGCCGAAGCCGCCACGAGCCGCAGCTCCGGCCGCAGGGCTTCCCGTACGTCCACCAGGAACGCGGCGACGGTGTCGGCGTCCAGGTGCCGCTCGTGGCACTCGTCCAGGACCACCACGTCCACGCCGGCCAGCTCCTGGTCCCGCTGGAGCCGCTGGAGCAGCACACCGGTGGTGACCACCTCCACGACGGTGTCGCGGCCCACGACCCGCTCCCCGCGCACCGTGAAGCCCACAGACCCGCCGACGGCCTCGCCCAGCAGCCACGCCATCCGCCGCGCCGCCGCCCGCGCGGCGATCCGCCGGGGCTCGGCCACCACGACCCGGCGGGCCGGCCCGCCCCCGACGAGGCCGGCCAGGACCAGCGGCACCAGCGTGGTCTTGCCGGTGCCGGGCGGGGCGCAGAGCACCGCCGCGCCGTGGCCGTCCAGGGCCGAGGCGAGCGCGGGCAGGGCTTCCCGTACGGGAAGGGCGTCGAGGGCGGCGGTGCGGATCACGTCAGTCGCGCTCGCAGACGAAGATCGCGGTACCGGGGATCAGGTTCCCGCGCAGTGGGGACCAGCCGCCCCACTCCTGGCTGTTCCAGGCGGGCCACTCCGGCTCGACCAGGTCGACCAGGCGGAAGCCGCCCGCCACCACGTCGCGGACCCGGTCGCCGAGGGTGCGGTGGTGCTCCACGTACACGGCGCGGCCCTGCTCGTCCTGCTCGACGTACGGGGTCCGGTCGAAGTAGGAGGCGGCGACGGACAGCCCCTCGGGCCCCGGCTCGTCGGGGAAGGCCCAGCGGATGGGATGGGTGACGGAGAAGACCCAGCGGCCACCCGGGCGCAGGACGCGGTGGACCTCGCGCATGACGTTCACGGGGTCGGCGACGAAGGGGACGGCCCCGTACGCGGAGCAGGCGAGGTCGAAGGAGCCGTCGCGGAAGGGCAGCCGCCCGGCGTCGGCCTCCACGAGGGGGACGCCCTCGCCGATGCGCAGGGCGTGCTGGAGCTGGCGGTGGGAGAGGTCCAGGGCCACCGGGCGGGCGCCCTGGGCGGCGAGCCAGCGCGAGCACTGGGCGGCGCCGGCGCCGATCTCCAGGACGTCCTTGCCCTTGAGGGAGGCGGCGGGGCCGAGCAGGGCGGCGTCCGCCTCGTCCAGGCCCTCCGGTCCCCATACGAAGCGGTCGTCGCCGAGGAAGGCGCCGTGCTCGCTCTGGTACTCGTCGGCGTTGCGGTCCCACCAGCCCCGGCTGGCCCGGCTGCTCTCCGCTTCCCCGGCGTCACGGCGCGTGGCCTCGGCGTCCTCGAAGTCGTCGTCGTGTCCGTCGGCGAGTCCGTCGGCGGTGTCCGGATCGGCCTCGTACGCGTCTTCGGGGGCGTAGTCCTCTTGGTTCATGGGGCCCGTCGTCGTAGTGTGCGGATGTCGGTGGAAGTCCGTGGTATGCCGCGGACCGCCCCGGACGTGGCCGGGGCGCTGCTGCAAACGTGTCGGGAGCGTCATCACGCCCTCCCCGCACACGAATTGTGCCGGATATGCGGCGATCCTCCGGGGGTGTGCGCCTTCGCGCATTGACCCTGTCCGGCGGCCCCCGTATGCTACAAGTTGCGCTGCGAGCCTGTGCTCCTCAGACCTAGCAGGCTGCGCTTGTATCTGTTGATGTCCCCTCGGTTTTCGAGGCCCTCTCCGCTTCTCGCGGATCAGGGGCTTCCTTGGCTGTCCGGCTTCATCGGCAGATGCCGATAAGGGCTCCCGGCGTAGCAGTACCTACGACTTTCTGTCCGTAACCGGAGCCCTTTCCCACATGACGAGCAGCACCGAGACCACCTCTACCACCCCGCAGGTAGCGGTCAACGACATCGGTAACGAGGAAGCCTTCCTCGCCGCGATCGACGAGACGATCAAGTACTTCAACGACGGCGACATCGTCGACGGCGTCATCGTGAAGGTCGACCGGGACGAGGTCCTGCTCGACATCGGTTACAAGACCGAAGGCGTGATCCCGAGCCGTGAGCTCTCGATCAAGCACGACGTCGACCCGAACGAGGTCGTCAAGGTCGGCGACGAGATCGAGGCCCTGGTTCTCCAGAAGGAGGACAAGGAAGGCCGTCTGATCCTGTCCAAGAAGCGCGCTCAGTACGAGCGTGCCTGGGGCACGATCGAGAAGATCAAGGAAGAAGACGGCATCGTCACCGGTACCGTCATCGAGGTCGTCAAGGGTGGTCTCATCCTCGACATCGGCCTCCGCGGCTTCCTCCCGGCCTCTCTCGTCGAGATGCGCCGCGTCCGCGACCTCCAGCCCTACGTGGGCAAGGAGCTCGAGGCGAAGATCATCGAGCTGGACAAGAACCGCAACAACGTGGTCCTGTCCCGCCGTGCCTGGCTCGAGCAGACCCAGTCCGAGGTTCGCCAGACGTTCCTCACCACCCTGCAGAAGGGTCAGGTCCGCTCCGGCGTCGTTTCCTCGATCGTCAACTTCGGTGCCTTCGTGGACCTGGGTGGCGTCGACGGTCTCGTCCACGTCTCCGAGCTGTCCTGGAAGCACATCGACCACCCGTCCGAGGTTGTCGAGGTCGGCCAGGAAGTCACCGTCGAGGTCCTCGACGTCGACATGGACCGCGAGCGCGTCTCCCTGTCGCTGAAGGCGACGCAGGAAGACCCGTGGCAGCAGTTCGCCCGGACCCACCAGATCGGTCAGGTCGTCCCGGGTAAGGTCACCAAGCTGGTTCCGTTCGGTGCGTTCGTCCGCGTGGACGAGGGCATCGAGGGTCTGGTCCACATCTCCGAGCTGGCCGAGCGCCACGTGGAGATCCCGGAGCAGGTCGTCCAGGTCAACGACGAGATCTTCGTCAAGGTCATCGACATCGACCTCGAGCGTCGCCGGATCTCGCTGTCGCTGAAGCAGGCCAACGAGTCCTTCGGTGCCGACCCGGCGTCGGTCGAGTTCGACCCGACCCTGTACGGCATGGCCGCGTCCTACGACGACCAGGGCAACTACATCTACCCCGAGGGCTTCGACCCCGAGACCAACGACTGGCTCGAGGGCTACGAGAAGCAGCGCGAGGCCTGGGAGACCCAGTACGCCGAGGCGCAGCAGCGCTTCGAGCAGCACCAGGCCCAGGTCATCAAGAGCCGCGAGGCCGACGAGGCCGCTGCCGCCGAGGGCGCTGCCGCCCCGGCCGCCGGTGGCAACGCCGGTGCGGGCATCTCGGGTGGTTCGTACTCCTCGGAGTCGGACGAGACCTCCGGCGCCCTGGCGTCGGACGAGGCCCTGGCCGCGCTCCGCGAGAAGCTGGCCGGCGGCCAGAGCTGATCGCAGCGCGCACCACGCCTCCGGGCGTGAGCCGAGCTGGTTGAGTTGAAAGGTGAGGCCCGTCCCCTTCGGGGGGCGGGCCTCACTTCGTTGCCGACGGTTGCCATCTCTTGTCATCTCTTGCCAACTGGGGAATGGCGGGGCCCTCTTGGACGTTCCTTCCAGAGAACGCTGCGAGGGAGGAGTGGTGACGGTGCTTGATCCACAGGGGTTGTACGAATGGGACGCCAAGGGCCTGGCGGTGGCCGACCTGGCGCTCGCCCAGGACTCGGCCGGGCTGGTCATGCTGTACCACTTCGAGGGGTACATCGACGCGGGTGAGACCGGCGAGCAGATCGTCGAGCGGCTCCTGGACACCCTGCCCCACCAGGTGGTGGCCCGCTTCGACGCGGACCGGCTGGTGGACTACCGGGCCCGCCGCCCGCTGCTGACCTTCAAGCGCGACCACTGGACCGAGTTCGAGGAGCCCCGACTGGAGGTCCGGCTCGTCCAGGACGCCACCGGAGCCCCCTTCCTGCTGCTCTCCGGCCCGGAGCCGGACGTGGAGTGGGAGCGCTTCGCCGTCGCCGTCCGGCAGATCGTCGAACGCCTCGGCGTGCGCCTCTCGGTCAACTTCCACGGCATCCCGATGGGCGTCCCGCACACCCGTCCCGTCGGCATCACCCCGCACGGCAACCGGACCGACCTCATGCCGGGCCACCGCAGCCCCTTCGACGAGGCGCAGGTCCCGGGCAGCGCGGAGTCGCTCGTCGAGTTCCGGCTGGCGCAGGCCGGGCACGACGTGCTCGGTGTCGCCGCGCACGTACCACACTACGTCGCCCGTTCCCCGTACCCGGACGCGGCGCTGACGGCGCTGGAGGCGATCACGGCGGCGACCGGGCTGGTCCTGCCGGCGGTGGCGCACGCGCTGCGGACCGAGGCGCACCGCACCCAGACGGAGATCGACCGGCAGATCCGCGAGGGCGACGAGGAGCTCGTCAACCTGGTGCAGGGGCTGGAGCACCAGTACGACGCGGCCGCCGGCGCCGAGACCAGGGGCAACATGATCGCCGAGCCCGCCGAGATCCCGTCGGCGGACGAGATCGGCCGCGAGTTCGAGCGGTTCCTGGCGGAGCGCGAGGGCGAAGGCTGAGCGACGCGCGGGGGCCCGGACCGGTGCCCCGGCACGCGAGGCGCCGTGAGGGCGCCGGTGCGGGGGGCTGTGGGCCCGGCGCCGGCGGGGGCTAGGCTGCGGGCATGCTGAAGGTGGGCCTGACGGGCGGAATCGGTGCCGGCAAGAGCGAGGTCTCTCGACTGCTGGCGGGGTACGGGGCGGTCGTCGTGGACGCCGACCGCATCGCACGGGAGGTCGTGGAGCCGGGCACGCCCGGACTCGCGGCCGTCGTCGAGGCCTTCGGGGAGTCGGTGCTGACCCCGGACGGCACGCTGGACCGGCCGAAGCTCGGTTCCGTGGTCTTCGCGGACCCGGCGAAGCTCCGGACCCTGAACGCGATCGTGCACCCGCTGGTCGGGGCCCGGTCGGCCGAGCTGGAGGCCGCCGCGGGGGCCGACGCGATCGTCGTGCACGACGTACCCCTGCTCACCGAGAACGGCCTGGCCCCGTTGTACGACCTGGTGGTCGTCGTGGACGCGGCACCCCGGACCCAGCTGGCACGGCTCACCGCACTGCGCGGGATGCCGGAAGCGGAGGCCAAGGCCCGGATGGCCGCTCAGGCCACCCGGGAGCAGCGGCTGGCGGTGGCGACCCTCGTCATCGACAACGACGGGCCGCTGGAGGCGCTCGAACCGCAGGTGCGCAAGGTGTGGGAGGAACTCACGGAGCGGGCGGCGGCAGCCGCGTAGCGACCGCGGCGGCGGTCCGGCGGACGGCACGGCTGACGTGTGCATGGAATAGCGGTCGGGGCGGGGGCGTTGAACGCGGCCATAGAGGGAAGGATCCATCCGTGTCCGAGTCCACGCGCCCCACGCCGCCGGCCAGCCCCGAGACCCACGTCATCGACTACCGGGCCGCCGAGCAGCTGCTCGCCGCCCGCGACCCGCGCGGCGCGGTCAAGCTGCTCGACTCGGTCATAGCCGCCCACCCGGAGAACACGGCGGCCCGCCTGCTGCGGGCCCGCGCCTTCTTCGCTGCGGCCCAACTTCGCCCGGCGGAGCTGGAGTTCGAACTGGTGCTGGAGCGGGAGCCGGACAACGCGTTCGCGCACTTCGCGCTGGCCCGCACCCATGAGCGTTCCGGCCGCCACGACCAGGCCCGCAAGCACTTCCGGCTGGCGGCGGCGCTCGACCCGCAGCCGGAGTACCTGGAAGCGGCCCGCTTCGAGGACTGAGCCTCAGCGGCCGCGCGGGGGCTCGTACGGGGGGATGTTCCTGCCCGGCTGGTAGTGCGGGCCCTGGTGGATGTGCCGGACGACGACGGCCATGTCCACCGCCGCCAGCACGAAGACCACCGCGCAGGCCGCCGCCCACCCGGGACGACCGACCAGCGAGAAGGCGGCCGCTCCCGCGGCGCTCCAGACCAGCCCCCACATGCTCAGCCAGAACCGCAGCCGCAGCGGACTGCGGGCGGTCGCCGGCTCGTTCCCGGAACGCATGACCATCGCTCATCGCCTCTCGGTTCCATGGTCCCACTGGGGGCGCGGTGATGGCGGGGCGTGCCGTTCACGTGCCGTTTCAGGGATTGAGCCTGTTCACGGCCGTCGTGGTCGTCCGGCGGAACCCGGCGACCGGGGCGTCGGACAGGTTGCCCATCTGGCCCCACTGCGCGACGGTCACGGTGGATCCGTCGCGTCCGATCCCGAAGAGGTGCACGCCGGGTTCGGACTCGGGGAGCGAGGTGTGCACCCCGTAGACGTGCGCCCCTTCCTCGACGGGGAGCGTTCCGTAGTCCTCCCAGGAGGCGGTGCCGCCGGGGGTGGCCCGCAGCCAGTCGGCGGCGCAGGCCGCGACCTTCCGCTCCAGGCTGCGGACGAGCCTGGCGGCCGCGGCGGGCGTGGCGGACCGTACGGAGAGCTGCACGGCGCCCGTGTCGTACTCGGTGCCGAAGCGGCGGTGCCAGCTGCCGGCCTCGGGCAGCACGCCCTCCAGGCAGATCGGCGGGAACTCGGGCAGCCCCTTGGTGACCTCGTCGGCGTACCAGGGGGAAGTGGGGTGCGGCGGCAGGTCGGTGCCGTCGATGAACCCGGGTGCTGTGGGAGCGGCGGTGGCGGCGGTGCCAGCAGGCGCCGGGATCAGCAGGAGGGCGGCGGCCGCGGCGAGGGCGGCGGCGGTGCGTCGGACGGTGATGCCTGTAAGCATGGTCGGTCTCCCCGTGGGTGCTTCGTGGTTCGTGCGGTCTGTACGAGGCTCTTCCCTGGACGGGCGGCGGGTCGACGGATTGCTGCGAAGTCGGGACGGTGGAACGCCCGTAGCGGCTGCCACCTGGGGGAACACCCCCTGCATGGAACGGAGTCACGGGACGGGTGAGGCGGAGGCCTTCGCGCGGCGGATGCGGGAGCTGAAGGGGCGCGCCGGGCTGAGCTACGGGGCGCTGGCGCGCAGGCTCCATACGAGTACGTCGACCCTGCACCGCTACTGCAACGGGGATGCGCTGCCGGTGGAGTTCGCGGTGGTGGACCGCTTCGCGCGGGTCTGCGGGGCTTCGGCGGCGGAGGCGGTGGAGCTCCACCGGGCGTGGTTGCTGGCGGACGCGCGGCGCAGAGCGGGGGCGGAGCCGCCGGTCCCCGGGGGGCCCGTGACGGGGGCGGTGCCGGAACCGGTCGCCGCCGTGACGCCGCAACCGGGGCAGGGGCAGGGGCAGGGGCAGGGGCAGGGGCAGGGGCCGGAACCGGGGCCGGGTCCGGGGCCTGAGGTGCGTGGGGCCCGGTACCGGCGGCGGGGGTTCGTGTTCGGGGCGGCGGGGGTGACGGCGGCCGTACTGGCGATCACCGCTGCGGTGGTGGTGACGGCGTCCGGGCGGGGGGCGGCTCCGGTCCTGTCGGCGCCACCGGCGGTGTCCGCGTCGCCCTCCGCCGCCCCGTCGGGTTCGCAGGCGGCGTCGGCGTCCCCATCGGCAGCGGTGCCCGCGCCGTCCCCATCGGCTCCGACGGCCTCGGGGACCGCGCCGGGGGCGAGTGCGTCCGTATCCGTGTCCGCACCCGCTCCGGCCGCCGTGGTGCCGGTCAAGGCCGCCGTGCGCTCGCACGTGTGGGCGGCGGGGTGCGATCACGCGTATCTCATCGAGCGGGAACCCGGGGCGGTGCCCGCGCCGCCCGTGGAGGCGGACGCGCCGGCCTGGGCGGCGGCGCAGCGGGCCGTGCACGCCGGGACGCAGATCGTGGAGGTCACCGTGCACGGTGCCGGCCCGGGCGCCGTGGTGCTGGAGGGCCTGGAGGTACGGGTGGTGGCCCGGCGCACCCCGCCGGCCTGGAACGTCTACCAGATGTCGCAGGGCTGCGGCGGAGGGCTGACCCCGGCCGCCTTCGCCGTCAACCTGGACGCCCCCCGCCCGCTGGCACGGCCCGTCCCCGGGAACGACGGGGGAGGGCGGCTGCCGGCCCCCGCGTTTCCGCTGAAGGTCTCGGCGGCCGAGCCCGTCGTCCTGCGGGTCGAGGCCACCACCACGGGCTGCGACTGCGACTGGTTCCTCGACCTGCGGTGGACCGGCCCGTCCGGTTCCGGCACCCTGCGCATCGACGACGGCGGGCGGCCGCTGCGGACCAGTGCGGCCACCGGCCGACCCGTGTACGGCTACGCCGCGGAACAGGGCCGCTGGGGGCGCTGACCCGCAGGTCAGAGGCGTTGTCAGAGGCCGCGCCTAGACTCGTCGGCAGAGGGTTTCGTCCGGCACGACAACACCTCGGCAGGACAGCACATCGGCAGGACAGCACATCGGCACATCGACCGGGGAGGGGGAGACCGTGACGCCGCAGGCATCCGGGCAGGCGCTGTTGCGCCACGCCGCCGTCTTCCTGCCCGCCGCCGTCCCCCGCGAGGGCCGGGTCGCCTTCTGGGCACCCGACGGCGACCCCCTGCCCGCCGTGGGCACCGCGACACCGCTCTGCGTGGTGCGTCCGCACGGTGACGGCGTCCGCAGCCGGACGGTGCCCGCCGTGACCTTCTCCGTGGCCTCGGCCCTGCCGCTGCTGGCACGCGCGCCCCGCAGCCCGGCGGCGCATCCTGCCACGCGGGCGTGGGGCACCGCCGCCGTGCAGGCCCTGTCGCTCGCGGCGCGCGGCCGCCTGCTGCCCGGTCTCACCCCCGAGGGCGTGGACGCCTGGCGTGCCGGGCCGCTCGACGCCGCCGATGTCGCCCACCTCCGCGCGGTCGCCGCCGCCCTGCCGCACGAGGGGTACGCGACGCCGCTGGCCGGCCGCCGCCCGCTCCGGCTGCCCGAGCCGGAGGCGCTGGTCCGCGCCTTCCTCGACGCCGTCGCCGACAGTCTGCCCCGCACCCCGGCGGCCGCGGTGGCCGCCGGCCGGCCGTTCGCCGCCCGGGAGCCGCAGCAGGTGGCCGGGATGGAGGAATGGGCCGCGCAGGTCGCGGCCGGGGCGGACACCGGCGTCGGGATCTCGCTCCGGCTCGACCTGTCCTCCTTCGCCCTCTTCGACGAGGCGGCGCAAGAGGACACCCGTCGTGCCGGAGCGGCCGTCGTGCAGGTGCACAGCCTCGCCGATCCGACCCTGGTCACCGATGCCGCGCGGCTGTGGGCGGGCACCGCGGCCGCCGGGTTCGGGCCGCGCGCCCGGATCGACGCCGTGCTCGCGCTGCGCCGGGCCGCCCGCGTGTGGCCGCCGCTGCTGCGCCTGCTGGAGCAGCCCGTTCCCGACGCCCTCGCCCTGTCCGATCCGGAGCTCGAGGACCTCCTCGGGGTGGCCGCGAGCCGGCTGGCGGGCGCCGGGGTCCTGGTCCACTGGCCGCGCGAACTGGCCCGTACGCTGTCCGCGACCGCGGTCGTACGGTCCACCGCGCCCGGATCCGCCACCGACGGCACCGCCTTCTTCGACGCCGACCACCTCTTCGACTTCTCCTGGGAACTGGCGCTGGGCGGCGACCGGCTGACCCCGGGGGAGATGGAGGCCCTGGCCGAGGCGCACCGGCCGGTCGTCCGCCTGCGGGACCAGTGGGTGCGGGTCGATCCGGAGCTGGTGCGCAAGGCGCGCAAACGGCAGCTCGGCCTGCTCGACCCGGTCGACGCGCTGGCCACCGTGCTGACGGGAACGGCAGAGGTCGACGGAGAGCCGGTGGAGGCCGTCCCGGTGGGGGCGCTGGCCGCCCTGCGGGAGCGGCTGACGGGGGAGTTGGCCCCGCTGCCGCAGCCCGCCGCGCTCAAGGCCACCCTGCGCGACTACCAGGCGCGCGGCCTGGCCTGGCTGGACCTGATGACCTCGCTGGGCCTGGGCGGTTGCCTCGCCGACGACATGGGCCTGGGCAAGACCGTCACGCTGATCGCGCTGCACCTGCACCGGGACCGGCCCGAGCCGACGCTCGTGGTGTGCCCGGCCTCCCTGCTCGGCAACTGGCAGCGGGAGATCGAGAAGTTCGCCCCCGGCACGCCCGTGCGCCGCTTCCACGGAGGCGGCCGCAGCCTCGACGATCTGACCGCCCCCGAGGGCGGCTTCGTGCTCACCACGTACGGGACGATGCGGGCCAGCGCCCCGCTGCTGGCCGAGCAGAGCTGGGGCATGGTCGTCGCCGATGAGGCCCAGCACGTCAAGAATCCGCATTCGGCGACGGCGAAGGCACTGCGCACCGTTCCGGCGCCGGCCCGGGTGGCGCTCACCGGTACCCCGGTGGAGAACAACCTGTCCGAGCTGTGGGCGCTGCTCGACTGGACGACGCCGGGACTGCTGGGGCCGCTCACCACCTTCCGGGCCCGCCACGCCCGCCCGGTGGAGCACCAGCAGGAGGAGGACGGCGGGAACGAGGCGGCGGTCGCCCGGCTCGCGGCGCTGGTGCGCCCCTTCCTCCTGCGCCGCAAGAAGTCCGATCCGGGCATCGCCCCCGAGCTGCCGCCGAAGACGGAGACCGACCATCCGGTCTCGCTCACCCGCGAGCAGGTCTCGTTGTACCGGGCCGCGGTGGATGAGGCGATGGCCGTGATCGAGGCGAGCGAGGGCATGGAACGCCGCGGCATGATCATGAAGTTGCTGGCCTCGCTCAAGCAGATCTGCAACCACCCCGCGCAGTACCTGAGGGAGGAGCAGCCCCGGATCCCGCACCGTTCGGGCAAGCTGGCCCTGCTGGACGAGCTGCTGGACACGATCCTCGCCGAGGGCGGGTCGGTGCTCGTCTTCACCCAGTACGTGACGATGGCCCGGCTCATCGAGCGGCACCTGACGGCCCGGGGGGTCGAGCACCAACTGCTGCACGGAGGGACTCCGGTGGCGCGCCGCGAAGAGCTCGTGGACCGGTTCCAGGCGGGCGAGGTCCCCGTCTTCCTGCTCTCGCTCAAGGCGGCGGGCACCGGATTGAACCTGACCCGCGCCGGGCACGTCATCCACTTCGACCGCTGGTGGAACCCGGCGGTGGAGGAGCAGGCCACCGACCGTGCCTACCGGATCGGCCAGACCCAGCCCGTACAGGTCCACCGGATCATCGCCGAGGGCACCGTCGAGGACCGGATCGCCGAGATGCTGGAGGCGAAGCGGGCGCTGGCCGATGCCGTCCTCGGTTCCGGAGAGGCGGCGCTGACCGAGTTGACCGACCGCGAGCTCGCCGACCTCGTGTCCCTCCGGAGGCCGGAATGATCACCGCGCGCGACGACCGCCGTCGCACCTTCGAGACCGTGCCCGCCGGGGTGGAAGCCGTCAGCTGGTGGGGGCGGGCCTGGGTGTCGGCCCTCGAAGGGACCTCCTCCGACGCGGCCCGCCTGGCCCGGGGCCGTACGTACGCCGAGGAAGGCCACGTCGAGGCGGTCACCGTCACCCCCGGCAGGATCGTGGCGTACGTGCGGGGGAGCAGGGCCCGCCCGTACCGCACCGAGCTGTCCCTGCCGGCCCTCGACGATGCGCGGTGGAGGGAGCTCCTGGAGGTCGTCGCGGCCGAACCGGCGGCGCTCGCCGCGCTGCTGGAGCGGGAGGTGCCGCAGTCCCTCGCGGACGGCGTGCTGCCCGGAGCGGGCGAGCTCGTCCCGCACTGCTCCTGCCCGGATCACCGGCGTCCGCCGTGCAAGCACGCGGCGGCCCTCTGCTATCGGGCGGCCCGCCTCCTCGACGCGGACCCGTTCGTGCTGCTGCTCCTGCGCGGCCGGGGCGAGCGGGAGCTGGTCGAGGAGCTCGGCCGCCGCAGCGCCGCCCACGCCGCGCGCGAACGGCCCGACTCCGCCCCGGACTTCCCCGGCGTCCCGGCCCGGGAGGCGCTCGCGCGCACCAGCGTGCCGCTGCTGCCCGCGCCGCTCGCCGCGCCCGCCGCCGTGGGTCTCCCGCCCGCCTACCCGGCCGAGCCCGGCGGCCCGGACCCGCTCGCCCTGGACCAGCTCGCCTCCGACGCCGCGGCCCGCGCCCTGGCCCTGCTCACCACCGGGGAGGACCCGATCGCCGGGCTCACCCTCTGGCAGGACGCGGTCCGCCTGGCCTCCGCGCACCCCACGGCCGGCCTCACGGGGGCTGCCCGCACCCTCTACCGGGACCTGGCCCGCGCCACCGGCCGGACCACCACCGACCTCGCACGGGCCGCCGCGGCCTGGCGCCAGGGCGGCCGCTCCGCCCTGGCCACCCTCGAAGAGCCCTGGGACCCTCCGGCGGGCCCCTTCGACCGCGCGCGCCCCGCCCTCCTCGCCGCGGCCCAGGGCTCCTTCCGCCCCGAGCGCAACCGCCTCACCCGCGACGACCGACAGCTCCGCCTCGGCCGCGACGGCCTCTGGTACCCCTACGAGTCCCGTCTCGTGGGCGAGGACTGGTGGCCGACGGGCCCGCCGTCCCCGGATCCGGTCACCGCTCTGCCGAGCTGAGCCCCGCCGCCCAACGGGTCAAGGTGGTGAAGTCGCGGTCGCGCAGGCCGTGGCGGGGGTGGATGCGCAGGAGGAGGGACGGGGCCGGGTGGTGCGCGGCGACCCACTCGCGGTCGCGGGGGGTGATCATGTCGTCGACCCAGGCGAAGGGGCGCCCGGCCGCCCAGTCGACGAGGGCCCGGGTCTTCCAGGAGAGGCCGTCCGGGTCGTCCACGAAGAGCTCCGGCCATTCGACCACGGGCAGATCACCGGGCAGTCCGATGTGCGGTGCGATCAGGGTGTTGGCCTGGTGCGTCCAGGCCGTGGCCCAGGTGAGTTCGAAGGGCAGGGCCAGCAACCGGGCCCCGTGGGAGGGGTGGAGGCGGACGCGGGCGCCGCGTCGGGCCTTGCGGGATTCGGGGTCGCGGTAGGCGAGCCAGACGTCCGGGCGCATCCGGTGGGTGGTGTAGCCGCGCAGGCCGGCGCTGAGTGAACGGAACGGGTTGAGGGGGCCGTCCACATCGAGGAGGAGCACGGGTCGTTCGGTCATGAAGTAGGCACTACCCAGTACACGATGGAGTGAAATGCCTACCGGCCCTATAACCCGTATGGGTTCAGAGCGTTGTTCCCGGCGTGGGTGCAGCGCCCGCGAACTCCTCCGGAAGGCAGGGAAACTGATGCGTCGCAGTCGTCGGAATGGCTTGATCGCGGCGGTGGTCGCGGGAGGTGGGATGGCGGCCCTGGGTGTGAGCGGGTTCGCCCACGCCGATGCGGACGCGGGCGGCCGGGCCGAACGTTCGCCGGGGCTGCTGTCCGGGAATCTGGTACAGCTGCCCGTGCACGTCCCGGTGAACGTGTGCGGGAACACCGTCAGCGTGGTCGGCGTGCTCAATCCGGCGGCCGGCAACGGCTGTGCCAACGACGCGCCCGGGGGCGGTGGCGGGCATCCGGAGCCGAGGCCCTCGCATCCGTCGTCCCTCTCGAAACCCGGGGCCGGGGCCGGCGGGGGTGCCTCGGCCGATGGGCGCGGAAAGGATTCGCCCGGTGTGCTGTCCGGCAATGGCATCCAGCTGCCGGTCGACCTCCCGCTGAACGTCAGCGGCAACTCCGTGAACGTCGTGGGCGTCGGCAACTCCTCCCACGGCAACACCTCCGTCAACGGCGAGACGCCCGGCGAAGCCGTGCCGACCCCGCCGCCGCCCGCTGTCGAGCGGCCCGTGTCCCCGCAGCCTCCGGCGGCGCCGCCGCGGCACGGCGGGGCGCTCGCCCTCACGGGCTCCGACGGCCTCGGCTACCTGGTGCCCGGGGGCGGGGCCCTCCTTCTCGGAGGTGTGCTCCTCTACCGCCGCTTCCGCCTCAACCAGGACTGACACGCCACCCGTCCAGGATGGCGTCGATGCGCGGGGCCAGCCGGGCCCGGGCCGCGAACCGCGGTACTCCCGCCATCAGCAGGGCGTCGTACTCGGTGTCGGTGTGCCGCACGGCGGCGCGTACCGCGACGGTGACCGCCAGTTCGTCGAGGGCCCGGCCGGCCGCGGTCCGGCCCACCCGGCCGCTACCGCGCAGCGAGGCATGGGTGGCGATCGCCACGGCCCGGTCGGCGGGGCAGCCCGGGAACAGCCGCACGATCTCGGCGGCGAACGCCGCGGTGAACCGGGTGTCCTCGGCGGTACGCCGCACCCGGTCGCGCTCCCGGCGCCGGGCCCGCGCCTCGGAGTCCGCGAGGCAGGCGCGTTCCGCGCGGGCCAGCGCGGCGTCCTCGACGAACAGGCCCTGGCGCTCGTAGCGGCGGCGGCGCTTGTTGAAGCGGACGACGACGGCCGAGAGCGAACTGGCCTCGCGGGAGCGGCGGGTGAGCGCGGCGTCCCCGCGCGGCAGGTACACCAGGTGCCCGAGGTCCGCGCAGTCCAGGCAGCGGGGCACGCCGGCCTCCCGGACGAGGTGCCGCAGCGGGCCCTGCCGGCACTCCGCACAGTGGATCTGCTTCGCGGACTCGAACACCACCAGGCTCATGCAGGTGTGATACCGCCGTTGGGTCCTCATATCACCTGACAGGGAACGGCGGTTGATGTTTCCGAAATTTCTCTCCGCCTCCGTGCCGCCCTCCTACCGTGATGCGGTGGCCCACCACCGGTCCACAGAGGAGGGGTAGATGCGTGCACTGCAGGTGAGGGCCGCACCGCCCCGTGCCACCACCCCGAGACCCAGACCGAAGCCGCAGTCGAAGTCACTGCCGAAGTCACTGGCGAAGGCCAATCCGAAGCCGAAGGCGAATCCCCGCTCGAAGGCCAGGGCGAAGCAGGCGGTGCCGGGCCGGGAGGTCGTCATCCCGCCGGGCGGCTGCACCGGCTGGCACTTCCACAGGGTCCCGCTGGACGCCGTGGTCCTGGCGGGGACCCTGACCCGGGTCCTGTCCGACGGCACGGTCGAGACGCACCCGGCGGGGACCTCCTTCGTGGAACCCGCCGGCATCGACCACATCCACCTGGGCCACAACCTCGGCGCCGAACCGGTCGTCCTCCACATCACCCCCGCACTCCCGGCGGGCACCCCTTTCGCCATACCCACCCCACCCCCGCCGGGGGTCACCGGGTCGGCCTGCTGCCGTTGACAATGGACCGGTGCGGTTCGAAGCGATCACCTGGCAGCGGATGGCCGAGCGGCTCGCCGGTCACCTCGACGACACCCCGTCCTCGGAGAGTTGGCGGCGAGTCGGCATCGACGGGGCGCCCGCAGCCGACACCGGAGTCCTCGCGGGGCACCTCGCGGAGGAGCTGCGCCTGCGCAGCCGGCCCGCGCTGGTGGTGGCGGCCGAGGGGTTCCTGCGGCCGGCCTCCCTGCGCTTCGAGTTCGGGCGCGAGGACGTGGACTCGTACCTCGGCGGCTGGTACGACACCGCAGCGCTCTGGCGGGAGGTGTTCGGCCCGACGGACCCCGGCGGCACCGGGCGGGTGCTGCCCGACCTGTGGGACCCGGTGACCGACCGCGCGACCCGCAGCCCGTACGTCGAACTCCCGCCCGGCGGCGTGCTGATCGTGCACGGGCCGCTGCTGCTGGGGCACTGGTTCCCCTTCGACCTCAGCGTCCACATCCGGTTGTCGGCGGGGGCGCTGGCCCGGCGCACCGAGGAGTCGGCGCGCTGGACGCTGCCGGCCTTCGCACGTTACGAGGCGGAGAGCGACCCGGCGTCCGGCGCCGACGCGGTGGTGCGCGCCGACGACCCGCGCCATCCCGCCTGGACCGGTCTGCCCCGCTCGGCGGGCTGACCTCCGGACGCCCGCCCGCGCCGGACGTCCGGGATGGGTAACAGGGGCATCTGCGCTCGGCGACGAACCGGATCCGGCCATCGTCCCGGCCGCAGCCCCGCGCTACGTTGACGCCAGACTTCGACGGAGGCCACCCGGTGGTGCCTTGGCAGAGGGGGACGGCGATGGACGGACGTGGCAAGGCGGTCACGGGGCCGAGACGGCTGCGGCGGCAGGCGTGCGCCGCGCTGGTGTTGTGCGGGGCCCTGGTCCTCACGGCGTGCAACGGCGACGACGGCAGCGGGGCCGCGGGAGCCGCGGGTACGAGCCCCGGCGCGAGCCCGGCGAACCCGTCGGCCACGGCCGGCGCCACAGCCGGCGCCACGGGCACCCCCGGTGGAGCGACGCCGTCCGCCTCCGCGACCTCCACGAAGAAGCCGACCCCGACCTCGACCGCCCCTCCGACCGGCAAGCCGAAGCCGCCCGCTCCCGCTCCCGCCCCCACCTGCGGCAAGCCGCCGGTATCGGACGACGAGATCGCCGTCTACCGCTGGACCCCCGAAGGCGGGTCCGCCAACCTGATCGTCAAGCACGGGAACTGGGGCTGCGCCGTCATGGACGGCAAGACTCCCTTCGTGACGGTCGGCGAGGAAACCTTCATCCCGATCGCCGAGGACGCCAAGATCACCGCCATGACCCCCGTCGTCGCGAGTTCCGTGAGCAAGCCGATCACCCTCCATGAGCTCACCTCGTGGCTGGAAGCCCACCCGAACAGGGGCCTGGTGTTCCACTACAACGCGAACCACCGGGGCATCATCGAGACCCTCGGCCAGGAGGAATACACGCTCTAAGGGCGCCCGCCCAGCCGGGTGACCGCCCGCGCGGCGGCCCGGCACCCCGCCCGGGCCGCGTCCGCCGGGGTCGCGCCCGCGAGCCGGGCCGACAGGAAGCCGCCGGTGAACGCGTCCCCGGCGCCCGTGGAGTCCAGCGCCCCGGCCGGCTCCGCCGGGACCTCGGCGGTGATCCGGCCCCGCTCGGCGACCAGGGCTCCCGCCGCGCCCCGGGTCACCACCACCAGCGGTACCCGCCGGCTCAGTTCCACCGCCGCACGGGCCACCCCCGCCGGTTCGGGAAGCCCGGCCAGCAGTCGGGCCTCGTCCTCGTTGGGCAGCAGCACGTCGACCCCCGTCACCGCGTCGAGGAACCGGCGCGGCCCCAGCGCGGCCAGGAACCCGGCCGACGCGGGGTCCACGCTCACCGGCACCCCGCGCGCCCGGGCCGCCCGCAGCGCGATCAGTGCCAGTTCCCGGCTGCTGTCGGCGAAGAACAGGTAGCCGGACAGGTGCAGGTGGGCCGCCCCGTCCAGCAGGGACGGGGTCCAGTCGGCGGGGCAGAGCCGCAGCGCGGCACCGCTGTCCGTGAGGAAGGTCCGCTCCGCGTCCTTGCCGACCAGCGCGACCACCGTCCCGGTCGGCTCGTCCGGGTCGACCACCAGCCGCGGCCGTACCCCCGCCGCGAGCAGGGCCTCCTCGTGCCAGCGCGCCGAATCGGCGCCCACCCGCGCGAGCAGCCGGACTTCCGAGGCCCCCGTGCGGGCCGCCCAGCAGGCCGCGTTGGCCCCGGCGCCGCCGGGCAGGGTCCGGATGTGGGCGGCCGTGTCGGTGGCCGGAGCCAGCGGCTCCGGATGCACGGCGACCACGTCCGTCACCACGTCCCCGACCACCAGCAAAGCCCCGCCCGCTGCCTGCCCGCCCGCTGCCTGCCCGCCCGCTGCCTCCCCGCCCGGACCGCTCCCGCTCACCCGGTCCCGGTCCTGGCCCCCGTTCCCGTCCCCGCCTTCGCCCGTACCCGCGCCGCTCAGCGGGCCCGTCACGCCCGGGCCGCCCAGGCCCCCGCGATCCGGGCCCCGAGCCGTACGTTGCCCCGTACCGCCGCCAGGTTCGCCTCCAGCGAGGCCCCGTCCGTCGCCCGTACCAGGTACCCCAGCAGGAACGGCGTCACCGCCTGCCCCGTGATGCCCTGCGCCCGGCACTCCGCGAGCGCCTCCGCCAGCACCCGGTCGTGCAGCTCCGGATCCAGCTGCTCCGCCTCCGCCACCGGATTGGCCACCAGCAGCGCCGACTCCGGCCCGCCCAGTGCGTCCTGGGCCGCCATCACCGCCGCCACCTCCTCCGGCCGCTCCACGGCCCAGTCCACCGGCTCGCCCGAATCGGCCAGGTAGAAGCCGGGGAAACGGTCCGTCCCGTATCCGAGCACACCCACTCCCAGCGTCTCCAGCCGCTGCAGCGTGGCCGGCACGTCCAGGATCGACTTCACGCCCGCGCACACCACCGTGATCCGCGTCCGGGCCAGCAGCGACAGGTCCGCCGATTCGTCCTGTGTCTGCGCCCACTCGCGGTGGACGCCTCCGAGCCCGCCCGTGGCGAAGACCCGCAGGCCCGCCCGGGCGGCCAGGAAGGCCGTGGCCGACACCGTCGTCGCCCCGGTCGCGCCCGCCGCCAGGGCGGGTGCCAGATCCCGGTGGCCGAGCTTGCGGACCCCTTCCCCGCCGGCGATCCGCTCCAACTGCGCCTTGTCCAGGCCCGCGTACGCCACTCCGTCCAGGACCGCGATCGTCGCCGGAACGGCGCCCTCCGATCTGACCAGCGCCTCCAGTTCCAGACCCACCGCCAGATTGCGGGGGCGGGGCAGGCCGTGCGCGAGGATCGTCGACTCCAGGGCCACCACGGGCCTGCGCCGGGCGAGTGCCTCACGTACCTCTTCCGACAGGACCGGGAGCTCAACCGCTGTGTGCTGTGACATGTCCCCATCCATGGCACGCGATCGGCGCGCCCAAACGCGCTCCCGCCACTCCCGCCGCAAGCTGTCCGAACAGCGTCCCCACTGGACAGGGTGACTCGCCGGGCGGGCCGTTCCTGGACGCTCCGCTCACCGTGTCGCCCCGGTGGGCCGGACTACGCTGGCGCGCCATGAGCACCAGTGACCACTCCGCAGCCCCCGCCTCCTTCGCCGTCTCCGTGCCCGACGTACCGGACGCCGAACTGGAGGCCGATGACCTCGACCCCGACCAGATCGTCTCCGGGGACCCCGTCGTGACGGGCAAGGTGCTCTGGGAGTCGGCGGACGGCAAGCAGCTGCGCGGGATCTGGCAGATCACCCCCGGCGTGGTCACCGACATCGAGGCCAACGAGCTGTTCGTGGTGGTCAGCGGCCGCGCCACCATCGAGGTCGAGGGCGGCGCGACCCTGGAGGTGGGCCCCGGGTCCGCCTGTGTCCTGCGGGAGGGTGACAAGACCACCTGGACCGTGCACGAGACGCTCCGCAAGGCCTACCACATCAGCTACTGAGCGCCCTTCGGGGAGACGGGATGGCGGCGCGCGGTGAACAGGGCGAGCGCCGCCAGCGGCAGCAGCAGCGCGGCCCCGATGGCGTTCAGCCAGCCGTAGCCCGCCTGGGACATGACCAGGCCGGCGGCCGCGCCGCCCAGGCCCGCGGAGGCGTTCATCGTGAGGTCGCTCAGTCCCTGTACGGCGGCCCGCGCGGGCTGCGGGACCGAGTCGGTCAGCAGCGCCGAGCCGGACACCATGCCGGCTGACCAGCCCAGGCCGAGCAGGAACAGGCCGAGCGCGCTCTGGGCGTGGCTGGGCCCGGCGGTACCGGCGAGCAGCGCGGCGGACGACAGGAGCCCGGCGGCGAGGCCGATCACGGTGAGCCGGCCGAGGCGGTCCGCGAGCCAGCCCATGACGGGCGAGAAGGCGAACATGCCGGCGATGTGGCCGCTGATCACCAGCCCGACGAGCTCCAGGCCGGCGCCGTGATGGCCCAGGTCCATCGGGGTCATGACCATGATCGAGACCATGACGGTGTGCGAGACCGCGACGGTGACGAGCGCGAGCCGCGCCCGGGGGGAGGCCTTGACGGCCGCGAACCCGGCACGCAGCGAGCGGCCTTCGCCGGACTGCTCCTCCGGCGAGGCCAGTGCGCGGGCCGTCAGCAGCGGGTCGGGTCGCAGGAGTACGGCGATCAGCGCGCCGGTCAGTACGAAGACGGCGGCGGCCCACACGAACGGGCCCGCCGTCTCGGGTATGGAGGTGCCGGCGAAGCTGCGGCTGGCCGGGGCGGAGAGGTTCGGGCCGAGCACCGCGCCGAGGGTGGAGGCCCAGACGACGACCGAGATGGCCCGGGCCCGGCGGTCCGGGGCGGCGAGATCGGCGGCGGCGAACCGGGCCCCGAGGTTGGCGGAGGAGGCCGCGCCGAAGGCGGCCATGCCGAGCATGAGCAGCGGGAAGCTCTTGATCGTGGCGGCGAGGACGACGAGCACCGCTCCGGCCGCGCCGATGCCGTACCCCAGCACCAGCCCGGGACGGCGCCCGCGCGCGGTCATCAGGGCGGCGAGCGGGAGCGAGACCAGGGCGGTGCCGATCACCGCGGCGGTGGAGGCGAAACCGGACAGGGCCTCGGTGCCGCTGACCTGGGTGGCCAGCACGGGGGCCAGGGCGATGCTGATGGGCACGCCGAGGCCGCCGAGGACCTGGCTGGCCATGAGCACCCCGGAGGTGCGCCGCTGCAGCCGGGCCAGCTCCTCCTCGGTCCGCAGGAGCGGCTCGGCCGACCGGTCGGTGCCGGAGGACGCGGTCACGCGGTACACCCCCGTCGAGACGGCGGGACGGAGCGCGGGGTTCGGCCGGGTGCGGCGGCAGAAGTAGTCACCGCCGCAGTTTCCCACCCCTTACTGCCGAGGGGAACCGGAAAAGCGCGGGTGGCCGCCGGAACGGGCGTGCAGGTCAGAACAGGGGCTGCGGCAGGACGCCCTCCAGCGCGAGGAGCCGCCGCTTCGTCTCCACACCGCCCCCGAAGCCGCCGATGCCCCCGTCGTTCTCCACGACCCGGTGGCACGGCACGACCACCGGCAGCGGATTCGACCCCATCGCGTTGCCCACCGCCTGCGCGGCTCCCGGCTGACCCGCGCGGGCGGCCAGTTCCCCGTAGCCGACGACCGCGCCGTACGGGACGGAGCGGTCCAGCTCCTGGAGCACCTGCCGGTTGAAACCGGAGCTGAGGCGCCAGTCCAGCGGCAGCTCGAAGCGCCGCAGCGAACCGGCGAAGTACGCGGTCAGTTGACGTATCGCCTCGGCCAGCAGCACCTCCTCGCCCGGCGCGGGCCGCCGGGCGTCCGCGCCGAGCCGGGAGACGAGCGAGCCGATCATCGCGTCGACCCGCTCCGGCGCGGCGTGGAACTCGACCCGGACCAGACCCACCGGGGTCGCGGCCAGGAGGAGGTCCCCGATGCCGGTGTCGCCGGTGGAGAAGACGGTCCATTCGAGGTGCGGCCCGCGCGGCCGCTCGGTGCTGTCCACGCCTCCACCGTACGGGCCGCCACCGACAGCGCCGCTCAGAAGCCGCCCACCGCCTCGCGGACCACGTCCGGGGCGTTGGTGATGATCCCGTCCACCCCCATCGCCTGCACCTTCCGGGCGGTCGCCGCGTCGTCGACGATCCAGGTGTCCACCTCCATCGCCTTGCCGTGGGCCCCCAGCAGGCCGTGCACCGCGGCGACCCAGTCGGCCGAGATCGTGGTGTGCCACGGGTTGATCCGGTCCGTGAACTCGGCGTACTTGGGCAGGTCGGCCACGGTCGGGGTGCCCAGGAAGGCCGTCACCAGGTCCGGGCGCAGCCCGTGCACGATGCGTACGGAGTCGGCGCTGAAGCTCTGCACCACCAGGCGCTGCGTCACATGGCGCTCGTCGAGCCAGCCGGCCTCGCCGAGCACCTTCAGGGTCTGCTCCTCGATCCCCGGGTAGAGCTCCGGCTTCTTGATCTCCAGCAGCAGCCGCTGCCGGTTGCGCTGCACCCGGTCGAGGTACTCCCGCAGGGTCGGCACGAAGGCTCCCGCGTACTCCTCGCCGAACCAGCTGCCCGCGTCCAGCCGGGCGATCTCGGCCGCCGTGAAGTCCTTGACCCTCCAGGGCTTGCGGTCGGGGAAGACCTGTTCCACGTCGGTGGTCCGGGCGAGCGTGTCGTCGTGGATCACCACGAGCTCGCCGTCCTTGGTGCGCTGCACGTCGTTCTCGACCCAGTCGAAGCCCAGCCGCCTCGCCAGGTCGATGGCGTCGAGGGTGTTCTCCGGGGCGTACGCCGAAGCCCCCCGGTGGGCGTACACGACGGGTTCTCCCACCACCGCCCGGCGGGTGGCGGGGCCGGCGGGGGAGCCGGTGCCCGGGCCGGGAGCGGCGGCCGAGGCCGTACCGCCCAGCAGGGTGAGGGTGAAGCCCAGGAATGCGACGGCGGTCGCGGCGGCGGGGCGGACGTACATGTGCGTTCTCCTCGGGTCGTGAGCCCTGTTCCTGCGTCAAACGGGTGCGGAGCGGCAGACGTTGTGGGATGCACTTCACGGCGGTTGGCGGCGGTTCACGATGGGCCTTCACCGCGATCATGGGGTTGAAGATCACCGAGCCGCCACCGAACTACGACAAACGGACCAGAACGGGTGAGGTCGGCCGAACCCCCGCGCCGCCCGCGCGCGGCGCGTCCCCTATACGGGCGCGTGAGTGTCAGTGGGGGGTCGTACGGTTGACTCATGCGGCCCGTATCGAAGATCGAACGCACGGTGGCGCCTTTCGAGGTCGTCAGTCCCTACCAGCCCAGCGGCGACCAGCCGACGGCCATCGCCGAGCTGGAGAAGCGCATCCGTGCAGGTGAGAAGGACGTCGTCCTGCTGGGCGCGACCGGCACCGGAAAGTCGGCGACCACCGCCTGGATGATCGAGAAGCTCCAGCGCCCCACCCTGGTGATGGCGCCGAACAAGACGCTCGCCGCCCAGCTGGCGAACGAGTTCCGCGAGCTCCTGCCGAACAACGCGGTCGAGTACTTCGTCTCGTATTACGACTACTACCAGCCCGAGGCTTACGTACCGCAGTCCGACACCTACATCGAGAAGGACTCCTCGATCAACGAGGAGGTGGAGCGGCTGCGCCACTCCGCGACCAACTCGCTGCTCACCCGGCGCGACGTGATCGTCGTCGCCTCCGTGTCCTGCATCTACGGCCTGGGTACCCCACAGGAGTACGTCGACCGGATGGTCTCCCTCAAGGTCGGCGAGGAGATCGACCGGGACCAGCTGCTGCGCCGCTTCGTCGACATCCAGTACACGCGCAACGACCTGGCCTTCACCCGCGGCACCTTCCGGGTGCGCGGCGACACCATCGAGATCTTCCCGGTCTACGAGGAACTGGCCGTCCGCATCGAGATGTTCGGCGACGAGATCGAGGCCCTCTCCACCCTGCACCCGCTGACCGGCGAGGTCATCAGCGAGGACCGCGAGCTCTACGTCTTCCCCGCCAGCCACTACGTCGCCGGACCCGAGCGCATGGAGAAGGCGGTCCGCGGCATCGAGGCCGAGCTGGCCGAGCGCCTCGCCGAGCTGGAGAAGCAGGGCAAGATGCTGGAAGCCCAGCGGCTGCGCATGCGCACCACCTACGACCTGGAGATGATGCGCCAGATCGGGTCCTGCTCCGGCATCGAGAACTACTCGCTGCACATGGACGACCGCGAGCCCGGCTCCGCGCCCAACACCCTCATCGACTACTTCCCCGAGGACTTCCTCCTCGTCATCGACGAGTCGCACGTCACGGTGCCCCAGATCGGCGCGATGTACGAGGGCGACGCCTCGCGCAAGCGGACCCTGGTCGACCACGGCTTCCGGCTGCCGTCCGCGCTCGACAACCGACCGCTGAAGTGGGAGGAGTTCCTGGAGCGGGTCGGCCAGACCGTCTACCTGTCGGCCACTCCCGGCAAGTACGAGCTCTCCCGCGGCGACGGCTTCGTCGAGCAGATCATCCGCCCCACCGGCCTCATCGACCCCGAGGTCGTCGTCAAGCCCACCGAGGGCCAGATCGACGACCTGGTCCACGAGATCCGGCAGCGGGTGGAGAAGGACGAGCGCGTCCTGGTCACCACCCTCACCAAGAAGATGGCCGAGGACCTCACCGACTACTTCCTGGAGCTCGGCATCCAGGTCCGCTACCTGCACAGCGACGTGGACACCCTGCGCCGCATCGAGCTGCTGCGCGAGCTGCGGTCCGGCGAGTACGACGTCCTCGTCGGCATCAACCTGCTGCGCGAGGGCCTCGACCTGCCCGAGGTCTCGCTCGTGGCGATCCTGGACGCCGACAAGCAGGGCTTCCTGCGCTCCGGCACCTCGCTCATCCAGACCATCGGCCGCGCCGCGCGCAACGTCTCAGGCCAGGTCCACATGTACGCGGACAGCATCACCCCGGCGATGGCGCAGGCCATCGACGAGACCAACCGGCGCCGGGAGAAGCAGGTCGCCTACAACACGGCCAACGGGATCGACCCGCAGCCGCTGCGCAAGAAGATCAACGACATCGTCGCCACGATCGCCCGCGAGGAACTCGACACCGAGGAGCTCCTCGGCACCGGCTACCGGCAGACGAAGGACGGCAAGGCCCTCAAGGCGCCGGTGCCCGCCCTGGGCGGAAAGGCCGGCCAGGCGGCAAAGGCCGGAAAGGGTGCGAAGGCGGCCAAGGGCGGCAAGCCGGCCGAGGTGCTCACCGACCGTCCGGCCGCCGAACTGGCCGCGCTGATCGAGCAGATGACCGAGCGCATGCGCGGTGCGGCCGCCGAGCTCCAGTTCGAGGTCGCCGCCCGGATCCGCGACGAGGTGGGCGAGTTGAAGAAGGAGCTGCGGCAGATGAAGGAAGCGGGCCTCGCCTGACCCGGAGGGTGTCAGTAGGGTTGGGTCACAGCCGCAGGTACATGCTGCGCGCCCGTCCAATGGGACGGGCCATGGGAGAGGGGACGACGCGTGACGGTCAACATGACCAAGGGACAGGCCATCAGTCTGCAGAAGTCGGACGGGGGGACGCTGACCGCGGTCCGGATGGGCCTCGGCTGGCAGGCGGCGAAGCGCCGCGGGCTCTTCGGTTCGCGGACCCGGGAGATCGACCTGGATGCCTCGGCGGTGCTCTTCGCCGACAAGCAGCCGGTGGACGTCGTCTTCTTCCGGCACCTGCAGAGCGACGACGGCTCGGTCAAGCACACCGGTGACAACCTGGTCGGCGGCGCCGGCCAGGGCGGGGACGACGAGTCGATCCTCGTCGACCTGCAGCGCGTGCCGGTGCACATCGACCAGATCGTCTTCACGGTGAACTCCTTCACCGGCCAGACGTTCCAGGAGGTGGAGAACGCGTTCTGCCGCATCGTCGACGAGACCAACGGCCAGGAACTGGCCCGTTACACCCTCGACGGCGGCGGCCAGTACACCGCGCAGATCATGGCGAAGGTGTCGCGCGTGGGCGGTGGCTGGCAGATGACGGCCCTGGGCAACCCGGCCAACGGCCGGACCTTCCAGGACCTGATGCCGGCGATCCTGCCGCACCTGTAAAGCGAAGAGGAACGGGGGAGACGGGACGATGGCGGCCGAACTGGTCCGAGGGCAGAACCATGCCCTGTCCGAACACCAGGTGCGGATCACGGTCTCGGCGGGCACACCGGTGCTCGCTCTGGCCACGCTCGGGAACGAGCAGGGCGCGGTGACCGGTCCGGACGGGATCGCGCACCCCGGTGCGCGCGCCCTGCCGGGGGTGGAGGCGCCCGACGGGTCCGCCTCCTCGCACCGGTTCGCCGTCGACCTCGACGCGGTGGCCGCCGAGGTGCACCGGGTCGGCGTCCTGCTCTCCCTTCCCCCGGGCGGTCCGGCCCGCTTCGGCGCCGTCGCGGCCTCGCACGTCGCCGTCGCGGGCGCGGACGGCACCGAGCTGGCCGAGTACACCCTGACCGGGCTGGACGCCGAGACCGCCGTGGTGGCCGTGGAGCTCTACCGGCGCCAAGGCGCCTGGAAGGTCCGCGCCGTCGGCCAGGGGTACGCGGACGGTCTCGCGGCCCTGTTCGCCGACCACGGGCTCGCCGCCCCCGCCGCCACCGAGCTGGCCGCTCGTGTGCACGCGAGCGTGGCGGCCCCGGTGGCGTCCGACCCGGTGCCCGTCGCCCCCGACCCGGTGCCGGTCTCCGGCGTCCCGTATCCGGGTACGCCGGGCCCCGCGCCCGCGCAGACGCCGCCCCCGGCCGACGCCACCGGCGCCGCGGCCGCCACCGGCGACACCACGATCAACTACGCCCACCCGCGCCGCCGCACCACCACCCAGCCGCCCGAACCCGCCCCGCAGCCGGCCCCGTCGCAGCAGCCGGGCGAGTTCCCGACGCCCGTCGCGGGCGACGCCAGCGGCTGGTCCATGGAGGAGCGCCTGTACAACCAGGTCTGGGGCATGTTCGAGGACCTGGCCCGCGCGGTCGCCGCCTACCGCAGCGCCGTGGACTTCGCCGACTCCCGCCTGGACCGCGAGCTCGACGAGGCACTGTCCGACCCCCGACACCGCATCGGCGGCTCCGGCAACGCCGCCCGGGACACCGCGCGGGCCCGTCGCGACGAGCTCGTCGCCCAGGCCCAGGCCGTCCTCGACCGGGACCTCACGCAGCTGGTCGCCGAGTCCGAGGTGGTCGAGCCGGCGCTGCCGGCCGCGTACGCGCGCTGGGACAACCCCGTCTGGCACACCGGCCGCTCCGCCGGGCTGCCCGAGGAGCCCCCGCTGGCCCTGCGCCTGGGCGACCTGTACCTGCCCGAGCGGCCCGCCCTGCGGATCCCCATGCTGGTCCGGGTCCCGCTGGAGCGCGGGCTGTGGATCGACAACGGCCGCACCGGCTCCGAGGCCGCGATGGCCACGGACGCCGACAAGCTGCGCCGGGCCGCCATGGACATGGCCGTCGCCTACGCGGTACGGCTGCTCGCGGTGCACCCCGCCGACCGGTATTCCGTGCACGTCATCGACGCCGCCGGGGCCGGATCCGCCTCCCTGGCGCCGCTGGTGCGCGCCGGAGTGCTGGCAGCGCCGCCCGCCGCCGGGGCCGCGGGGGTCACCGAGACGCTGGCGAAGCTGACCCGGCGCGTGGACCTCGTACAGATGGCCCTGCGGGCCGGCGCCCCCGAGGACCTGCCGCCGGACGTGGACACGGCCGACCAGCTGCTGATCGTGCACGACTTCCCGCACGGGTTCGACGACCGGGCCGTCACCCAATTGCGCTATCTCGCCGACGAGGGGTCGGCGGTGGGCGTGCACCTGCTGATGGTCGCGGACCGTGACGAGGCCTCGGCCTACGGGCCCCTGCTCGACCCGCTGTGGCGCTCGCTGATGCGGGTGTCTCCCGTTCCCGACGACCACCTCGCCGATCCGTGGGTGCACCACCAGTGGACCTTCGAGCCGAACCTTCCGCCGCAGGGCAGCAGGGTCATCGAAGAGGTGCTGGAGCGGGTGGCGGCCGCCCGGTGGAGCGGCCGATGACCTTTCACTGACCGATCCTTGGTGTTCCCTTTACCAAAGCCCCCTTCCGCCGGTACCCTGGTGCCTGCGGAGGGGAGTATTCCTGCTTTCCTGCTACGACGTGCCCGTCAATACGGACAGTGACCTGTCCCGGGGCGTCGGCCCACGGCCTCCAGGCCGCCCGGGTGGAAGAGACCTCCGGCAGCGATGACGCTGACGAAGTGCTGAGCCATCTGCCGGAGGCGTGTTAGACGTGGAAGTTTCCTGGACCCTGTGGGCCGCGACCATTCTTGGTCTGTCCCTCCTCATCGGCGCCGATTTCTTCATCGGCCGCAAACCGCACGACGTATCGATCAAGGAAGCGGGCACCTGGACGGTCGTCTGGATCGCCCTCGCCGGACTCTTCGGCCTCGGCCTGTGGTTCTTCGGCAATGGGCAGGCCTCCCAGGAGTTCTTCGCCGGTTTCATCACCGAGAAGTCCCTGAGCGTCGACAACCTCTTCGTCTTCGTCCTGATCATGGCGAAGTTCGCGGTGCCCTCCCACCTCCAGCAGCGCGTACTGCTCGTCGGTGTGCTGATCGCCCTGGTGCTGCGCGCGATATTCATCGCGGCCGGCGCCGCGATCATCGCCAGCTTCTCCTGGGTCTTCTACATCTTCGGCGCGTTCCTGATCTACACCGCGTGGAAGCTGATCCAGGAGGCCCGCAAGGACGAGGACGAGGAGGAGTTCGAGGAGAACCGTCTCCTCAAGTCCGTCGAGAAGAAGTTCGGCGTCGCCGACCAGTACCACGGCACCAAGCTCTTCATCGTGAACAACGGCAAGCGCGTACTGACCCCGCTGATGGTCGTCATGCTCGCCATCGGCACCACCGACGTGCTGTTCGCCCTGGACTCGATCCCCGCGATCTTCGGCCTGACCCAGGACCCGTACATCGTCTTCACGGCCAACGCCTTCGCGCTGATGGGTCTGCGCCAGCTGTACTTCCTCATCGGCGGCCTGCTCGAGAAGCTGGTCCACCTCAGCTACGGCCTGTCGATCATCCTGGGCTTCATCGGCATCAAGCTGGTGCTGCACGCCCTGCACGAGTCCGGCGTACACGTCCCGGAGATCTCGATCCCGGTCTCCCTGGGCGTCATCTGCGGTGTCCTGGTCATCACCACGATCACCAGCCTGATGGCCTCCAGGAAGCAGGCGGCGGCCGAAGCCGCCGCCCGCCCGGAGAGCATCGACGCCTGAGCCCTTGAGGGCTACGCGGGGGCGGCCGCTTCGGCCGCCCCCGTCTCCGTACCCGCGTCCGCGCCCGCCCGCTTCCCCACGACCACCGGATTGGTCTCCGGCAGCAGCGCGAAGCAGCCCAGGCTGACCAGGGCGATCCCGCTCAGGTACACCGCGACGCCCCACGGCGGACCGGAGCCGTCCGCCAGCGCCGTCGCCACGATCGGGGTCAGCGCCCCGCCCAGCACACCGCCCAGGTTGTAGCCGACGGCCGCGCCCGTGCAGCGGATCCGCGGGTCGTACAGCTCCGGCAGGTACGCGCCCACCACCGCGAACATCGTCACCATGCCCAGCAGCGCCCCGACGAAGCCGAGCGTCATCAGTAGCGGATCGGCCGTGCGCAGGAGCGCCACCAGCGGGAACATCCACAGCGTGCAGGCCGTGGCGCCGGCCAGGCACAGCGGCCGCCGCCCGAAGCGGTCGCCGGCCACCGCCAGCAGCGGGGTCACCAGGCCCATGAGCGCGACCGCGGCCATGATGCAGGCCAGCACCGCAGTGCGGCTGACGCCGAGCTGCCCGGTGGCGTACGCGAGGGACCAGGTGGTGACCGCGTAGAAGACGGCGTACCCCACGCCGAGCGCCCCGCCGGTCAGCAGGAGCAGCCGCCAGTGCCCGCGCACCACCTCGGAGAGGGGGGCCTCGGCCCGGCGGCCGGTCTCGGTCAGCGCCCGGAACTGCGGGGTCTCCTCCACCGAGCGGCGCAGCCACAGCCCGGCCAGCGCCAGCAGCCCGGCCACCCAGAAGGGCACCCGCCAGCCCCACGAGGTGAACTGCGCTTCGCTCAGCGAGGCCGACAGCGCCAGGATCATTCCGTTGGCGAGCAGGAATCCCACCGGCGGGCCGATCTGCGGGAAGCTCGACCACAGGCCGCGCCGCCGCTCGGGCGCGTGCTCGGCGGTCAGCAGCACCGCGCCGCCCCACTCGCCGCCGAGCCCGAGGCCCTGGAGGAAGCGCAGCAGGAGCAGGAGTACCGGCGCCGCCACGCCGATCGAGGCGTACGTCGGCACGCAGCCCACCGCCACCGTCGCGAGGCCGGTGAGCAACAGGGAGCCGAGCAGCACCGGGCGCCGGCCGTGGCGGTCGCCGATGTGGCCGAAGACCGCGGAGCCGAGCGGGCGCGCGAGGAAGCCGACGCCGAAGGTGCCGAAGGCGGCGAGCGTTCCGGCGAGCGGGGAGAAGGCGGGGAAGAAGAGCGGGCCGAGCACGAGGGCGGCGGCCGTTCCGTAGACGAAGAAGTCGTAGAACTCGATCGCGGTGCCGGCCAGGGAGGCCGAGGCGAGCCGCAGCATGCCGGGTCCGGCGGGTGTGGCGGGTGTGGCGGTTCGGGGAAGCGCGGTGGGGGAGGGGTCTTGTTGCATGGTGCAGCAACTACCCCTTCCCCGCCGCCCGGGACGTGCGTTCGGTCGGGGACGACCGGAAGGAGTGCACCGCGTGGCGGAGTTGACGCGGTGCGGGGGCTTTTCGCCGGGCTCTACCAGCCGCGCTCGCGCCATTCGGCGAGGTGCGGCCGCTCGGCGCCGAGGGTGGTGTCGTTGCCGTGACCGGGGTAGACCCAGGCCTCGTCCGGCAGCTGCTCGAAGAGCTTGTGCTGCACGTCGTCGATCAGGCTGGCGAAGGCCTTCGGGTCGCCCCAGGTGTTGCCGACGCCGCCGGGGAAGAGGCAGTCCCCGGTGAAGACGTGGGCGTGCCCGTGCGGGTCGTCGTAGATCAGGGCGATCGAGCCGGGCGTGTGGCCGACCAGGTGCCGGGCGGTCAGGGTGACCCGTCCGACGGTGATCGTGTCCCCGTCCTGGACCATGACGTCCGTGGGGACGGGGATGCCCTCCGCGTCGTGGGCGCCGGCGTAGGTCCGCGCGCCGGTGGCGTCGACGACCCGCTGGAGCGCGCCCCAGTGGTCGCCGTGCCGGTGCGTGGTGACGACGGACGCGATGCCGTCGTCGCCGATCAGGTGCAGCAGCGTGTCCGGCTCGGCCGCCGCGTCGATCAGGAGCTGCTCGTCGGTGGCCCGGCAGCGCAGCAGGTAGGCGTTGTTGTTCATCGAGCCCACCGCGACCTTGGAAATCATCAGGTCCGCGAGCTCGTGCACGTCGGCCGGACCGCCGACCTTGACCTCTCCGGTGTACGTCATGAGTCGATCCTAGAGCGGGGGGAGCTCGGGAAGGCCGTCGCCCGCCTCGACGGCGAGGTGGGCGCCCTTGGGGCCGCGCCCGGCCAGCCAGCCCAGCAGCTCGGCGGCGGGGCCGCCGAGGGTCACGGGGGTGCCCTCGGAGCCGCCCGTGTGCCAGACCCGCTCGCCGTCGGACAGGGTCACCGGCGGGACCTCCGGGCGCCCGGACCAGCGGTCGGCGAGGAAGGCGATCTCGCGCTCGGTGAACTCGTCCGGGAGGTCGTCGAGCTCGTAGCCGATGTTCAGGTCGACGTGGTGCAGGTCGACCTCGACCCAGCGGCGGAACGGCACGTTCGAGGCCAGGTCGGTGACGCCGCCCCGCAGCTCGACGGTGCGGGACCAGTCCTGGTCGGTCTCGGTGGTGGCGAGGAAGCGGGCCGCGGAATCGCGGAGGTCCGTCAGTTGTTCTTCCAGGGGCCGGACGGCGTCGCGCTCGATGTCCGCGTCGCGGGCGGTGGCGCTCTCGTACATCGGGCGGCCCTCGAAGACGTTGACGAGGGCGTCCGCGTTGCGCGAGAGGTGGGCCAGGATGTGTCCGCGGGTCCAGCCGGGGAGGTGTGACTCCTCGGCCAGTGCGGCGTTGTCCAGCTTCGCGACCGCGGTCAGCAGTCGGTCCGTGGCTTCACGTACAGATCGCAGGTCGTGCACATGATCAGTCATGACGGCGAGCCTAGTGGCTGAGGGGCTCCCGCCACACGATCGGGTGAAGAGGTCGGAGGAGTGCCGTAAATCGAATGTGCGTGCTATACGCTCGAAGTCCAAGACAGCATCTCCATCGCAGAGGCGCCCCCCATACCCTGGGACGGGGACCTGTGCCCCCGCTCTCTCAAGAAAGGTGCGGACCGGCGTGACCGACCGTCTCATCGTTCGTGGCGCTCGCGAGCACAACCTGAAGAACGTCTCGCTCGACCTGCCCCGCGACTCGCTCATCGTCTTCACCGGACTGTCCGGGTCGGGCAAGTCCTCCCTGGCCTTCGACACGATCTTCGCCGAGGGCCAGCGCCGCTACGTCGAGTCGCTCTCGTCCTACGCCCGCCAGTTCCTCGGGCAGATGGACAAGCCCGACGTGGACTTCATCGAGGGCCTCTCCCCGGCCGTCTCGATCGACCAGAAGTCGACCTCGCGCAACCCGCGCTCGACCGTCGGCACGATCACCGAGGTCTACGACTACCTGCGCCTGCTCTTCGCCCGCATCGGCAAGCCGCACTGCCCCGAGTGCCGGCGCCCGATCTCCCGCCAGTCGCCGCAGGCCATCGTCGACAAGGTGCTCGCCCTCCCCGAGGGCAGCCGCTTCCAGGTGCTCTCGCCGCTGGTGCGCGAGCGCAAGGGCGAGTTCGTCGACCTCTTCTCCGACCTCCAGACCAAGGGCTACAGCAGGGCCCGGGTGGACGGCGAGACCATCCAGCTCTCCGAGCCGCCCACGCTGAAGAAGCAGGAGAAGCACACGATCGAGGTGGTCGTCGACCGCCTCACCGTCAAGGACAGCGCCAAGCGCCGCCTCACCGACTCGGTGGAGACCGCCCTCGGCCTCTCGGGCGGCATGGTCATCCTGGACTTCGTCGACCTCGCCGAGGACGACCCCGAGCGTGAGCGGATGTACTCCGAGCACCTCTACTGCCCGTACGACGACCTGTCCTTCGAGGAGCTGGAGCCGCGCTCCTTCTCCTTCAACTCGCCCTTCGGCGCCTGCCCCGACTGCACGGGCATCGGTACGCGCATGGAGGTGGACCCGGAGCTGATCGTTCCGGACGAGGACAAGTCCCTGGACGAGGGCGCGGTCTCGCCGTGGTCCCTCGGCCACACCAAGGACTACTTCCAGCGGCTGGTCGGCGCGCTCGCCGGGGAGCTCGGCTTCCGCACGGACATCCCGTGGGCCGGGCTGCCGGCCCGGGCCAAGAAGGCCCTGCTCCACGGCCACAAGACGCAGATCGAGGTCCGCTACCGCAACCGGTACGGGCGCGAGCGCGCCTACACCACGGCCTTCGAGGGCGCCGTGCCCTTCGTCAAGCGGCGGCACTCCGAGTCCGAGAGCGACGCCAGCCGCGAGCGCTTCGAGGGCTACATGCGGGAGGTGCCCTGCCCGACCTGTGAGGGGACCCGCCTCAAGCCGATCGTGCTTGCCGTGACGGTGATGGAGAAGTCCATCGCCGAGGTCGCCGCGATGTCGATCAGCGAGTGCGCGGACTTCCTCGGTCGGCTGCGGCTCGACGCCCGGGACAAGAAGATCGCCGAGCGGGTCCTGAAGGAGGTCAACGAGCGGCTCCGCTTCCTCGTCGACGTCGGCCTGGACTACCTCTCGCTGAACCGCGCCGCCGGCACCCTTTCGGGCGGCGAGGCCCAGCGCATCCGTCTGGCCACGCAGATCGGCTCCGGTCTCGTCGGCGTGCTCTACGTACTGGACGAGCCCTCCATCGGCCTGCACCAGCGCGACAACCACCGGCTGATCGAGACCCTGGTGCGGCTGCGGGACATGGGCAACACGCTCATCGTCGTCGAGCACGACGAGGACACCATCAAGGTGGCCGACTGGGTCGTGGACATCGGCCCGGGCGCGGGCGAGCACGGCGGCAAGGTGGTGCACAGCGGCTCTCTGAAGGAGCTGCTGAAGAACACCGAGTCGATGACCGGGCAGTACCTGTCCGGCAAGAAGTCCATCGCGATCCCGGACGTCCGCCGGCCGGTGAACGGGGAGCGCAGGCTCACCGTCCACGGCGCCCGCGAGAACAACCTGCGCGACATCGACGTGTCCTTCCCGCTGGGCGTGCTCACGGCCGTGACCGGCGTATCGGGCTCGGGCAAGTCGACGCTGGTCAACGACATCCTCTACACGCACCTGGCGCGCGAGCTGAACGGCGCCCGCTCGGTGCCGGGGCGGCACACGCGGGTAGACGGGGACGAGCTCGTCGACAAGGTCGTGCACGTCGACCAGTCGCCGATCGGCCGGACCCCGCGGTCCAACCCGGCCACGTACACCGGTGTCTTCGACCACGTGCGCAAGCTCTTCGCGGAGACGATGGAGGCGAAGGTGCGCGGCTACCTGCCGGGCCGCTTCTCCTTCAACGTGAAGGGCGGCCGGTGCGAGAACTGCTCCGGCGACGGCACGATCAAGATCGAGATGAACTTCCTGCCGGACGTCTACGTCCCTTGCGAGGTCTGCCACGGCGACCGGTACAACCGGGAGACGCTGGAGGTCCACTACAAGGGCAAGTCCATCGCGGAAGTCCTGAACATGCCGATCGAGGAGGCGCTGGACTTCTTCGAGGCGGTACCGACGATCGCCCGACACCTGCGGACGCTGACCGAGGTCGGGCTCGGGTACGTGCGGCTCGGGCAGTCCGCGCCGACGCTGTCGGGTGGTGAGGCGCAGCGCGTGAAGCTGGCCTCCGAGCTGCAGAAGCGGTCGACGGGTCGGACGGTGTACGTGCTGGACGAGCCGACGACGGGTCTGCACTTCGAGGACATCTCGAAGCTGATCAAGGTCCTGTCGGGGCTGGTGGACAAGGGCAACTCGGTGATCGTCATCGAGCACAACCTGGACGTCATCAAGACCGCGGACTGGGTCATCGACATGGGTCCGGAGGGTGGTTACGGCGGCGGCCTCGTCGTCGCCGAGGGCACGCCGGAGCAGGTCGCGTCGGTGGGGGCGAGCCACACCGGCAAGTTCCTGCGGGACATCCTGGGGGCGGACCGCATCTCCGACGGGGCTGCGCCGGCGGTGGTCGGCCAGCGGAAGGCTCCGGCCAAGAAGGCCGCCGCCGCCAAGAAGGCCGCCCCGGCGAAGAAGACGACTGCGCGGGCCCGCAAGGCGTAGCCGTTCGTCTGCGGCGCGCCACTGCCGGGGCTCTGCCCCGGACCCCGCTCCTCAAGGTCAACGTGAACCAGCGCTACGCCACGGACGGCAGCGGCCGCGCGGTGTTCGCGGGCGCCTGCGAGCG
>NZ_JBIWFI010000014.1:0-20869 GCF_044762985.1 Streptomyces sp. NPDC096339
TCGGTGCGCAGCGGGTTGATCTCGGAGACCGCGCCGACGAACGTGGTCTTGCCCACGCCGAAGCCACCCGCCACCACGATCTTCGCGGAGGTGGTAGAGCGAGCGGGAGCCGCTCCGCCGTTAGAGCTTGCGAAGTCCACTGAGCACCCTTTCCAGCAGCGTGACGTCCGGCGTGCCGCCGGCCTCTCCATTGCCCGGCTGGTGGATGGCCACCATGCCGGCCTCCGCCAGGTCGGCGACGAGGATCCGGGCCACACCGAGCGGCATCGACAGCAGCGCGGAGACTTCCGCGACCGACTTGACCTCACGGCACAGGGTGCAGATGCGCTGGTGCTCCGGGAGCAGGCCGGACAGGTGCATCGGATCGGCCGTGGTGCTGACCAGGGCCTCGATGGCGAGCTGGTAGCGGGGCCGGGTACGGCCGCCGGTCATCGCGTACGGACGCACCAGCGGCTGTTCGCCTTCCGAGTACGAATCTCCGTACGCATCGGGGTAGGCGGGGGGCGGGGTCATTGATCCTCCGGGCTGGACAGCAGTGGTCAGCGTGCCGTCTGACGGGGCGGCCGGTGGGGGGACGGTATGACGGCCTGTTGGGGGTACTGGGTACCGGGGCGGGGGCCCCGGTCTCCCGGCCGGCAGTACCGGCCGACCGGGAGATGGACGGTCAGATGAGCAGGCTTCCCTGCAGCTCCGCGCGCAGGTCCGGGGTGAGGACACTGCCCGCTCGGTCCACGAGGAGGGCCATCTCGTAGCCCACGAGGCCGATGTCGCACTCGGGGTGCGCCAGCACTGCGAGGGAGGATCCGTCGGAGACGGACATGAGGAAGAGGAATCCCCGGTCCATCTCGACCACGGTCTGGTTGACGGCGCCGCCCTCGAAGATACGGGAGGCTCCGGCGGTCAGCGAGGTCAGACCGGAGGCCACGGCCGCCAGCTGATCGGCGCGGTCGCGCGGGAAGCCTTCGGACATCGCCAGAAGGAGGCCGTCGGCGGAGACCACCACCGTGTGGGACACCCCGGGGGTGTTGTCCACGAAGTTGGTGATCAACCAGTTCAGATTCTGTGCCGCCTGGCTCATCGAACTCAACTAACGCTCCTGCTGGTAAGTGGGGTCGATGTGGTAACTGCCGGTCGCCGGACCACTGTTGCCGGCCTGGCGACCCTGCTGGATACCCCGTCGGAGGTTGGTCAGACGGCCGCGGACGTCGTCGGGTGCCCGCGAGACCTGAGGACCGGCCTGCGCGTCCGCCTGCTGCTGCGCGGTACCGGCCACGAGGTTGGCCCGCGGAACCCGGCGGGGCAGACCCGAGGTGGTGATGCCGCCGGCGGCGGGTTGGCGCACGCGCTCGGCCTGGCGCATCAGCTCGTCGTTCGGTGAGGACTTCCAGCTGACGGTCGGCATGGCGCCGGTCGTCGTCTGGGCGGGCTCGGCCGCGAGCTCCTGGCCGCGCTGCGGCAGCTGGTGCTGCTGCGGGGCCGGGGCCGCCGGGGCGGACTGCTGCGGCTGCTGGGGAACCGCGGGTACCTGCGAGGCGGGCTGCTGCCCCTCCTCGCTGAACCAGTTCGACTCCAGCGAGTCGAAGATCGGGCTGCGGTCCTGGCCGTGACCCGTCGCCGGAGGCAGGGCCCCGGGCTGCGGGGCCTGCGGCAGGCTCGGCGCCTCGGGGCGCGGAGGCGGTACGGGCAGGTAGTCGCCGCCGTGCTGCGGAGCCTGCGGCTGCTGCGGGGCCTGCGGCTGCTGCGGGGCCTGCGGCGAACGGGGGAACCCGCCCACACCCGGGCCGCCGGGACGCTGGGGCTGGAAACCGCCCGGGCGCTCGAACTGGCCGGTGGTCGACTGGTCCTGGTAGCCGCGCACGTCGGGACGCTCGAACTGCCCGGTCGTGCTGTTGCCGCCGTTCCCCTGGGGGAGCGGGGCGTTGAAGTCGGGGCGGGCGAACTCGGCCGTCGAACCGGGGCCCGACAGCTCGTCGTGGCCGCGCGCCTGGTCGGCGCCCCAGCTGGTGGTCTGAGGGGCGGGAAGCTCCGCACGCGCTCCGCCGCGCGGCGGGAGCTGCGGCCGCGGGCCGTTCTGCCCCGGCGCCGCGGGGGCGGCCGGCTGCTGGAAGGACTGCTGCTGCTGGGGCTGCTGGGGCTGCTGGGCCTGCGGCTGCTGCGGGCGCTCGAAGCCGTTGCCCTGCTGGAAGCCCGAAGGAGCGGCCGTCGGCCGTGCCTGGGGGCCGCCGGACAGTCCGGCACCCGCGAAGTTCGAGGCGCCGGCGCCGGCCGTACCGCGGGCCGGCAGCGGAGCACCGCCGCCGAAGCCGCCCTGACCCTGACCCTGACCGGTCGGACCGGTCGGACCGGTCGGACCGGTCGGAGCACCGCCGCCGAAGAGGCCCTGGCCGTCCTGCTGCGGCCGGGCACCGGGGCCGCCCGGCTGCTGCGGCCGACCGCCCTGGGGACGCTGCGAGCCGGAAGCACCGTCACGACCCGGCAGTGCTGCGCGCTGACCGCCCGCGCCGACCTGGCCGCGCTGCGGAGCGGCGCCGACGGGCTGACGCGCACCCGGACCGGGGACGGAGCCCTGCGCGCCAGCGGCGGGGCCACCGGCCGGAGCCTGGCCGCCAGGAGGCTGGTTGCCCGGACCGCCCGGCTTCTTGCCGCCCTGGGCGACGTCCACCGGAAGCATGACGAGGGCCGTCGTACCGCCCGAGTCGGAGGGGCGCAGCTGGATGCGGATGCCGTGGCGCAGCGACAGGCGGCCGACCACGAACAGGCCCATGCGGCGGGAGACGGAGACGTCCACGGTCGGCGGCGCCGCGAGGCGCTCGTTGATCGCGGCGAGGTCCTCGGGGGACAGGCCGATGCCGGTGTCGTGGATCTCGACGAGCACACGGCCGTCGGGAAGCGCGTGACCGGTGACCCTGACCTTGGTCTGCGGGGAGGAGAACGACGTGGCGTTCTCCAGCAGCTCGGCGAGGAGGTGCACGAGGTCGTTGACGACGCGGCCGGCGACATCGGTGCCCGGCACCGAGGCCAGTTCGATGCGCTCGTACTGCTCCACCTCGGACGCGGCGGCACGGAGCACGTCGACGAGCGGGACGGGGCGGGTCCACCGGCGACCCGGCTCCTCGCCCGCGAGGACGAGGAGGTTTTCGCCGTTACGGCGCATGCGGGTCGCGAGGTGGTCGAGCTTGAAGAGCGAGGACAGCTGGTCCGGGTCGGCCTCGCGCGACTCCAGTTCGGAGATGAGCGAGAGCTGACGCTGGATGAGGCCCTGCGAACGGCGCGAGAGGTTGGTGAACATCGCGTTGACGTTGCCTCGCAGGAGGGCCTGCTCGGCGGCGAGGCGGACCGCCTCGCGGTGCACGTCGTCGAATGCCGCGGCCACCTGGCCGATCTCGTCGCGGGTGTGCACACCGACCGACTCCACGGACGTGTCGACGTCCTGCGGGTCGGACTCGGAGAGCTGCTTGACGAGCTCGGGCAGACGGTCCTGGGCGACGCGGGTCGCGGTGTCCTGGAGGCGGCGCAGCGAGCGGATCATCGAGCGGGCCATGACGAAGGCGCCGATGAGCGAGACACCGAGCACGAGGAGGATCAGGGCACCGTTGATGATGGCGTCCTGCTGCGACTCCTGCTTGAGCTCGCGGGCCTTCTGCTCCATGTCCTCGAGGAGGCTGAGCTCGATCTGCTTCATCGCCGAGAGCTTGGTGCCGTCGGCGTCGTACCAGTCGAGCCAGGAGCTGTACGTCGTCTCCTTGGCGAACTGCCCGTCGGTGCCGAGGACGCGGCGGACGTAGTGGTCCGCCTTGCCGATCTCGGGGTTGCCGTCGCCGAGGGCTGCGAGGAGCTCCTCGGAGCGGCCCTGGTAGACGAGTTCGAAGGTCTTCTTCGCCTGCTGCTCACCGCGCTGCGCGGAGAGCGCGTACAGACGGTCGTTCTCCTTCAGATTGCCGCGCTTCTCCGGGTTCTCGGGGAGCGAGGCGGCGATGATCGCACGCTGGATGGAGGCGTACTCCTTGGCGGACGAGAACGCCGCCAGGGCGCGCGTACGCTTGATCATCTCCGGGTTGGAGGTGGCCTGGGCCATGTCCTGGGAGAGGGAGAGGAGCGAGACGATCAGCGCGTTGTACTCGGTGACGGTCTGCTGGGCACCGTTGGCGTACGCGTGCTTGCGGATGTCCTCGATGTTGGTGAGCTGACGGCCGATCTGCAGGATGTTGTTGCGGATCGACTTGAGGGTGTCGTCCTTGCCCTCGACGTCGTCGACCTTGTCCGTCGCGGCGGCGAACGCCTTGGCCGCGTTGTCGGTGTCCTGACGCTTGCCGTCGACCGTGCTGTTGCTCTTGCCCCCGCCGGCGATCGTGAGCGGACCCGCCGAGATGTCCCGCTCCTCCTGGAGCATGGCGGCCAGATGGGTGGCCTGCCGGGTCATCGTCGTCAGCAGCTGCATGTGTTCGAGCTGCGCGATGTCGTTGAGCGAGTCGTTGATGCGGAAGCCGCCGAGCGTGGTGGCGGCGACGACCGGCAGGGTCAGCAGCGACACCAGTCGCGTGCTGATTCGCCAGTTCTGCATGGCGAGACGGGAACCGGGCCCGCTGGGGGCCTTCGGTATCGCCGTGTCCTGCGGCTCGGTCTGACCGGCCTTGGCGGACTTCCCGCGGCCCTTCGCCTTCACCGTGGCGGAGGCGTCGTGGCCCGCGCCTTCGACAGCCGGCCCGCGGTTCTGGGCGTGCTGGGGCGAGGTGCCACGGTCGGTCCCGCGCGGCTCCTGCTCGGCGGCGGCATCTCCACGGCCCTGGCGGGCCTGGGGAGACCCCTTGCCGTCCCTCTTGAATCGTCCCTGCACTAGCGTCGCAACCTCTGGACCAGGCGCTCCACCGGGCAACCGGTGGAACGGTGTCGAGTCGTGGGGCGGTAACGGCCCCATGGTGGTCGTCGGTGACCGGTCGTCGGTGACCGGCGAGTCTCCTTCTCACTGCCACCGCGTTCGGCGCCAGTCGCGCCACCTGCGCGCCGGTTGATTCCCGCGGTGGTCCCGCGAATTCCAGCACAGTGGCGGATCTCCAACAAGGTGCGCGTGTCGGCCCGGAGAGTCGGTGACGGCACGTGACTGCGGGGCTACGCGATGTGGAGACCCTTTCGGCCGAAACCGGACTTACATGTCCCAAACGGCAGGGCTGTCAAGGTGTCCCAGTCGAGATGATCAGCAGCGGAATGGAACATTCAGTAGCGCAATGTCCGTTTCTTCGGCTCACTTTGACCGTCTGTTATGCCCGTATTGCCGGGTCGCTGGTGAGCAAACTCACACGGCCGTGGCCATTACTTACCGGTTCGTCGAGGGATTTGGATGTTTAGCCTTGCCCTTTACAGGGTTGACGGCCGCGTCAACCGGCACCCACGGACCAGCTGAGGCCTGAAACCCCCATGAAGACGACGTCGATGATCCGCAACATAGCCAACCCCCGCCGCACCACCCTCGCGCACCTCAAGGACGCCGAGGAGCTGCAGGCGGCCCCGGCCACCCCGGAGCACGCCGTCGAGCTGCCGACCCAGACGGCCAACCCGCGCCGCACGGTCCTCATGGACGCACCGGTCGTCACCCCGGCGCAGTAGCAGCCGCGCAAAACAGCGCGGAGCGCCGCTGCCCACCGCGTTAGCCTGGAGTCCGCAGACTCCAGCCGGCGGAAATACAGAGGGGCAGACGCAACACGTGCGCATCGCCAGGTTCTCGATCGACGGAAATGTCGCCTTCGGCGCGGTCGAGGGCGACGCAGCCCTCGCGGCGGCCGAGGGCGAGCTCGTCCTCGACATCATCAAGGGCATCCCGTTCGCGGACTTCGAGCTGTCCGGCACGAAGGTCCCGCTGAGCAAGGTCCGGCTGCTGCCGCCCGTGCTCCCGAACAAGGTCGTGGCCATCGGCCGCAACTACGCGGAGCACGCGGCAGAGCTCGGCAACGCCATCTTTGACGATCAAGGCCGTCCGGACGCCCCGATCACCTTCTTCAAGCCCTCCACCTCGGTGGTCGGCCCGGGCGACCCGATCGCGTACCCCTCCTTCTCCCAGGACGTCCACCACGAGGCGGAGCTCGCCGTGGTCATCGGCCGCATGTGCCGCGAGGTCCCGCGTGAGCGCGTCAAGGACGTCATCCTCGGCTACACCTGCGCCAACGACGTCACCGCGCGCGACGTCCAGCAGCGCGAGAAGCAGTGGGCGCGGGCCAAGGGTTTCGACAGCTCCTGCCCCCTCGGCCCCTGGATCGAGACCGACCTGGACCCGAGCGACCTGACCATCCAGTGCACGGTCAACGGCGAACAGCGCCAGCTCGGCCGCACCAGCGAGATGGTCCGCTCGATCGAGGACCTGGTCGTGCACATCACCGAGGCCATGACGCTGCTCCCGGGCGACGTCATCCTCACGGGGACCCCGGCCGGAGTCGGCCCCCTACACGTCGGCGACGAGGTCGCCGTCACCATCGAAGGCATCGGCACTCTCACCAACAAGGTGATCAAGCGTGGCTAACGCGACCCCCCGCGTACGTTTCTGTCCCTCCCCGACCGGCAACCCCCACGTGGGCCTGGTCCGAACCGCCCTCTTCAACTGGGCGTTCGCCCGCCACCACGGCGGTACGTTCGTCTTCCGCATCGAGGACACCGACGCGGCCCGTGACTCCGAGGAGTCGTACGGCCAGCTGCTCGACTCGCTGCGCTGGCTCGGCTTCACCTGGGACGAGGGCCCCGAGGTCGGCGGCCCCCACGCCCCCTACCGCCAGTCCGAGCGCATGGACATCTACAAGGACGTCGCGCAGCGGCTCCTCGAAGGCGGCTACGCCTACAAGTGCTACTGCACCACCGAGGAGCTCGACGCGCGCCGCGCGGCCGCCCGCGCCGCCGGCAAGCCCTCCGGGTACGACGGCCACTGCCGCGAGCTGACCACCGTGCAGGTCGAGGCGTACGAGGGCGAGCACCGCGCCTCCATCGTCCGCTTCCGGATGCCCGACGAGCCGATCACCTTCACGGACCTCGTCCGCGGCGAGCTCACCTTCACCCCGGACAACGTGCCGGACTTCGGCATCGTCCGGGCCAACGGCGCCCCGCTGTACACGCTGGTCAACCCGGTCGACGACGCGCTGATGGAGATCACGCACGTCCTGCGCGGCGAGGACCTGCTCTCCTCGACCCCCCGCCAGATCGCCCTGTACAAGGCGCTGATCGAGCTGGGCGTCGCCAAGACCACCCCCGCCTTCGGCCACCTGCCGTACGTGATGGGCGAGGGCAACAAGAAGCTCTCCAAGCGCGACCCGGAGGCCTCGCTCAACCTGTACCGCGAGCGCGGCTTCCTCCCCGAGGGCCTGCTGAACTACCTGTCGCTGCTCGGCTGGTCCTTCTCCAAGGACCAGGACGTCTTCTCGATCGAGGAGATGGTGTCGAAGTTCGACATCGACGGCGTCAACGCCAACCCGGCGCGCTTCGACCTCAAGAAGGCCGAGTCGATCAACGGCGACCACATCCGCCTGCTCGACCCGAAGGTTTTCGCGGACCGCTGCGCCCCCTGGCTGCAGGCCCCGCACGCCAACTGGGCGCCGGAGGACTTCGACGCCGAGGCGTGGGCGCGCATCGCGCCGTACGCCCAGACCCGTGTGACGGTCCTCTCCGAGATCACCGCCAACGTCGACTTCCTGTTCCTGAAGGAGCCGGTGGAGGACCAGGCGTCGTGGGACAAGGCGATGAAGGGCGAGCCGGCGGCCCTGCTCACCACGGCCCGCGAGAACCTCTCCGGCGCCGACTGGTCGGACCCGGAGTCCCTCAAGCAGGCCGTCCTGACCGCCGGCGAGGCCCACGGCCTCAAGCTCGGCAAGGCCCAGGCCCCGGTCCGCGTGGCCGTCACCGGCCGCACGGTCGGCCTGCCGCTCTTCGAGTCCCTGGAGATCCTGGGCAAGGAGCGCTCCCTGGCCCGCATCGACGCGGCCCTGGCGAAGCTCGCCGCCTGATCCCGCACCCCTTGGAAGGGGCGGCAGCCGACCCGGCTGCCGCCCCTTCCGGCATTCCGGCCAACCTCTCCGGAAGCCGCCGTACGGCTGCCGATCCGCCTGGCGGACCTGGGACCGGACCGGTTCCACGGCTGCGGCGTGGACGCCGGCGTCGGCGCGCGGGTCGGCCGGGACGCCGACGGGGAGGTCGCCTGTTTCCGGACGGACTTCTTCGTCGTGCCCACCGGGGACGGGCGTCCGGCGTAGGCTCGGCGGCATGCCGATCCGCGCCGTGCTCTGGGACATCGACGACACCCTGTTCGACTACACCGGGGCCGACGCCGCGGGGCTCGCGCGGCACCTGGAGGCCGAGGGGATCGCGGAGCGGTACGGCGCCCCCGCCGAGGCGCTCGCGCTCTGGCGGCGGATCACGGACCGGCACTGGGCGCGGTTCGCCGCCGGTGAGGGCACCTTCCAGGGGCAGCGGCGGGACCGGGTGCGGGAGTTCCTGGAGCGGCCCGCGATGACCGACGGCCAGGCCGACGCCTGGTTCGACCAGTACGTCGCGCACTACAAGGCCGCCTGGACGGTCTTCCCCGACGTGGTGCCCGTACTCGACGCCCTCGCCGCCGACTACCGGCACGGCGTGCTCTCCAACTCCTCCCTCGTCAACCAGGACCCCAAGCTGCGCGACCTCGGCCTGCGCGACCGCTTCGAGGTACTGATCTGCGCCGTCGAACTCGGGGTGAGCAAGCCCGAGGCGGCCGCCTTCCTCGCCGCCTGCGAGGCGCTGGGCCTGCCCCCGGGCGAAGTGGCGTACGTGGGCGACCAACCGGAGATCGACGCGCGTGGGGCCCGCGACGCCGGGCTGGTGTCCTTCTGGCTCGACCGGGCCGGCGGTCGGGGCCCGGGACCCGATGGCGCACACAGGATCGAGGGCCTCGAACAGCTCCCGGAGCTGCTGGCGGCAGATACCCGTTTTGGAGCACGGTCAGGCATCCGGTAATGTTCTTTCTGCGCCGCCGGAGCGGGCCGAAAGGCCGGACGGAGGCGCCACTCGAAAGAAAAGCCCCCCAGGGGGTTGACTTTCGGTGGGGTATAGTGTAATTGGCAACACGAGGGTTTCTGGTTCCCTTATTCTAGGTTCGAGTCCTGGTACCCCAGCGCAGTGCAGCAGTAACGCAGTGCTTAGCCCCCGTTGTGTAGCGGCCTAGCACGCCGCCCTCTCAAGGCGGTAGCGCCGGTTCGAATCCGGTCGGGGGTACAGATCCTTCCCGCGAGATCTCCAGGGTCGCACCCGGACATTTTGATGCAGGATCGCTAGGGCCCCCGTTGTGTAGCGGCCTAGCACGCCGCCCTCTCAAGGCGGTAGCGCCGGTTCGAATCCGGTCGGGGGTACTGTGGTCTGGTCTAGACCACCCTTGGGCTATGGTGTAATTGGCAACACGAAGGTTTCTGGTTCCTTTGTTCTAGGTTCGAGTCCTGGTAGCCCAGCGCAGTACCTGCAAGCCCCCGTTGTGTAGCGGCCTAGCACGCCGCCCTCTCAAGGCGGTAGCGCCGGTTCGAATCCGGTCGGGGGTACGCACAGGAGAGGCCCTCCGCGTTCATCGCGGAGGGCCTCTTCGCGTTGTCCGCGCACACCTCACAAGTGCGGGCCCGGGGGCGCGTGTTCGGACGTGTGCGGCGTCGAACGCGCCCCCGGGCCCGGGGGTTGGGGTGGAAGAGGTCTACGACCGGGGAGGGGCTCAGCCGGAGCGGCGCAGGGCCTCCGACAGTCGGGCGGCCGCGTCGATGACGGCCTGGGCGTGCATGCGGCCCGGGTGGCGGGTCAGGCGCTCGATCGGCCCGGAGACCGACACGGAGGCCACCACGCGGTTCGACGGCCCGCGCACGGGCGCCGAGACGGAGGCCACGCCGGGCTCCCGCTCGCCGATCGACTGCGCCCAGCCGCGGCGCCGTACGCCCGAGAGGGCCGTCGCCGTGAAACGCGCGCCCTGAAGGCCGCGGTGGAGCCGCTCGGGCTCCTCCCAGGCCATCAGGATCTGCGCGGCCGAACCGGCCTTCATCGGGAGCGTGGAGCCCACCGGGACGGTGTCCCGCAGGCCCGACAGCCGCTCGGCGGCCGCCACGCAGATGCGCATGTCTCCCTGACGGCGGTAGAGCTGCGCGCTCTCGCCCGTCACGTCGCGCAGGTGGGTCAGTACCGGTCCGGCCGTGGCCAGCAGTCGGTCCTCGCCGGCCGCGGCGGCGAGTTCCGCCAGCCGCGGACCGAGGATGAACCGGCCCTGCATGTCCCTCGCCACCATCCGGTGGTGTTCCAGTGCCACGGCGAGCCGGTGTGCCGTGGGTCGTGCGAGCCCTGTCGCCGCGACCAGCCCGGCGAGGGTGGCCGGACCGGACTCCAGTGCGCTCAATACGAGAGCTGCCTTGTCGAGAACGCCGACGCCGCTAGAGTTGTCCATGAAACGATATTCACGTCTCACACTGTGAAACGCAAGTTCAAATTTTCCAAGAACAAGCGAGTCTGTATGTGCGGGTCCACGAACCACTGGGTCCGAGCCGTCGTCCGAGACGTGGGGTACGGGCGATCAGGCGCAACAGATCTCTATGAAGCGCCGGCACAACCGGCCGGCCGGAGGGAAAGCGATGGGTAGGACACTCGCGGAGAAGGTCTGGGACGACCATGTCGTCCGGCGCGCCGAAGGCGAGCCCGACCTCCTCTTCATTGATCTGCACCTGCTGCACGAGGTGACCAGCCCGCAGGCCTTCGAGGGCCTGCGTCAGGCCGGCCGCAAGGTCCGACGCCTCGACCTCACCATCGCGACCGAGGACCACAACACCCCCACGCTCGACATCGACAAGCCGATCGCGGACCCGGTCTCCCGGGCCCAGCTGGAGACGCTGCGCAGGAACTGCGCCGAGTTCGGCGTACGGCTGCACTCGCTGGGCGATGTCGAGCAGGGTGTCGTGCACGTCGTGGGGCCGCAGCTGGGTCTGACCCAGCCCGGCACCACCGTGGTCTGCGGTGACTCGCACACCTCCACCCACGGCGCGTTCGGTGCGCTGGCCTTCGGCATCGGCACCAGCCAGGTCGAGCACGTGCTGGCGACCCAGACGCTGCCGCTGGCCCGCCCGAAGACGATGGCGATCACCGTCACCGGCGAGCTGGCCGAGGGTGTCACCGCCAAGGACCTGATCCTGGCCATCATCGCCAAGATCGGCACCGGCGGCGGCCAGGGCTACGTCCTGGAGTACCGGGGCGAGGCCATCGAGAAGCTCTCGATGGAAGCCCGCATGACCATCTGCAACATGTCGATCGAGGCCGGTGCCCGCGCGGGCATGATCGCCCCCGACCAGACCACCTTCGACTACCTCGAGGGCCGCGACCACGCCCCCGCGGGCGAGGACTGGGACGCCGCCGTCGCGTACTGGCGGACCCTGCACACCGACGAGGACGCGGTCTTCGACGCGGAGGTCGTCATCGACGGCGCCGCGCTGTCCCCGTTCGTCACCTGGGGCACCAACCCGGGCCAGGGCGCGCCGCTGTCGGCCAACGTCCCCGACCCGGCTTCGTACGAGGACGCTTCGGAGCGTCTGGCCGCGGAAAAGGCCCTGGAGTACATGGGGTTGACCGCCGGGCAGCCGCTGCGCGACATCAAGGTCGACACCGTCTTCGTAGGTTCCTGCACCAACGGCCGCATCGAGGACCTGCGCGCCGTCGCCGGGATCATCGAGGGCCGCAAAGTCGCCGACGGAGTACGGATGCTGGTCGTCCCCGGTTCGGTCCGGGTCGCCCTGCAGGCCGTGGAAGAGGGCCTGGACAAGGTCTTCAAGGAGGCCGGCGCCGAGTGGCGGCACGCGGGCTGCTCGATGTGTCTGGGCATGAACCCCGACCAACTGGCGCCCGGTGAGCGCTCCGCGTCCACCTCCAACCGCAACTTCGAGGGCCGGCAGGGCAAGGGCGGGCGCACCCACCTGGTCTCCCCGCAGGTGGCCGCCGCCACCGCGGTGCTGGGCCATCTGGCCTCGCCCGCCGACCTGTCCGCCGCCGACGCGACCGCCGGAGTCTGAACCATGGAAGCCTTCACCACCCACACCGGCCGGGCCGTCCCGCTGCGCCGCAGCAACGTCGACACCGACCAGATCATCCCGGCCCACTGGCTGAAGAAGATCACCCGCGACGGGTTCGAGGACGGGCTCTTCGAGGCCTGGCGCAAGGACCCGGAGTTCGTCACGAACCGCCCGGAGCGCGCCGGCGCGACCGTACTGGTCGCCGGCCCCGACTTCGGTACGGGCTCCTCCCGCGAGCACGCCGTCTGGGCCCTGCAGAACTTCGGCTTCAAGACGGTCATCTCCTCGCGCTTCGCCGACATCTTCCGCGGGAACTCGCTGAAGAACGGCCTGCTGACCGTGGTCCTCCCGCAGGAGACCGTCGACAAGCTGTGGGAGCTGACCGAGGCCGACCCGACCGCCGAGATCACGGTCGACCTGGTCGCCCGCGAGGTCCGAGCGGAAGGCGTCGTAGCCGAGTTCGAGCTCGACGACAACGCCCGCTGGCGTCTGCTGGAGGGGCTGGACGACATCTCGCTCACCCTTCAGAACGAAGCGGACATCGCCACCTACGAAAGCGCGCGCCCGTCCTTCAAGCCGCGTACCGTTCAGGCCTGATTCCTGCCTGATCAGCGCTTATTCACCCTTGGGTGATCACATCGACAACACTGTGCCCCCCACCGGATGGTGGGGGGCACAGCTGTGTGTTGAGGCCCCGTGAGGCGACAACTCGCCCCAGATGGCACAATCTGTGCATGGAACGCGACACTCAACTTGAGCTCTACGAACTCGTCGCGGACCGATTGAAAGAAGCACACACACGGGTGCGCTCACTGCAAGTCCCGGAGGGCGTAAGGATGGCGCTGTCCCGGAAGCTGTTGGTCGTCACGGCCGCGGCGAAGCACGATCTCGCCGATGCGGCAAGGCGCCTGGACAGGTTGATGAAGGACCTCGACGAGGGTCGATTCCCTGAAGGCGACTGATGCGAAGGAACTCCGTAACGTCCTCCGGCGTTGCGGCACTAGGGTGATTAGCCCGTTTCGTGTTTGATTTGCGGTATATATCCGCCTAACGTGCGAAATAAGCTTGAACACATTCGTTCTGGCGAAGTCTCCGAAGGGGAAGACGTGAACAAGGCGCAGCTCGTAGAAGCGATTGCCGACAAGCTGGGCGGCCGCCAGCAGGCCGCGGACGCTGTCGACGCGGTACTGGACGCGATCGTCCGCGCTACCGTCGCGGGCGACCGGGTCTCGGTCACGGGCTTCGGCTCGTTCGAGAAAGTCGATCGGCCGGCCCGTTACGCCCGCAACCCGCAGACGGGTGAGCGCGTCCGGGTCAAGAAGACCTCGGTGCCCCGCTTCCGCGCGGGCCAGGGCTTCAAGGACCTGGTCAGCGGCACCAAGAAGCTCCCCAAGGGTGGCGAGGTCTCGGTGAAGAAGGCGCCCAAGGGCAGCCTCACCGGGGGTGCCTCCGCGACGGTGAAGAAGGCCGCCGCGAAGAAGGCCACCACCGCCAAGAAGGCCGCGGCAAAGACCGCGGTCGCAAAGAAGGTCGTGGCGAAGAAGACCACCGCGACCGCGAAGAAGGCCGTCGCCAAGACCGCCGTGGCCAAGAAGGCCACCCCGGCGAAGAAGGCCGCCGCGGTCAAGAAGGCCGCGACGGCGGCGAAGAAGACCACCGCCGCGGCCAAGAAGACCGCTCCGGCGGCCAAGAAGGCCACCGCGAAGACGACCGCGCCCGCCAAGAAGACGACGACGCGCAAGGCCACCGCGAAGAAGACGACCACCGCCCGCAAGAAGTAACAGCGGTACGAGTCACACACGCCGGGCCGGTTCCCCGTGGGGGAGCCGGCCCGCGGTGCTCTGCCTGCGGCGTTTGACGTCCTCGCAGGTCAGATGGGTGGGAGGGGCGGGTTTCAGAAGGTCTGCAGAGTCACCAGGGTGATCCGCAGCCCCGGGCCCTCGCCGTCCGTCTCGATCCGGACCCGCTGCCCGGGCCTGAGCATCCGCAGGCCCCCCGCGTCGAAGGCCGCTGTCTCGAAGGGCACCGGGGTGCCGTCGTCCAGCAGCACACTGCCGCTGCGGGTCTCGGAATCGTACGTGTACGCGGTCGCCTGCATACCGGAACTGTATCGGGCCGTGTGGCGGCCCACGCCGAGGGCGAGGGCGGTCCGCAGATCCGCCGCCGTGTCCACGTCGCGCCGCACGCTGTCGACGCCCTCCAGTGCGATTTCCACCGCCCCCGAGGCCGAATGCCTGGCCCGCGACGGCCCCCCGAACGAGGGTGCCAATTCCATGTCCGGGGCCGCGGAAAGCAAGGTCGTCCCGATTCCGGCGGCATCCGCCAGAAATGCCCGGGGAAATGTGGCGGCCGTATCGAGCACGCGTAGCAATTCCGGGGGCCGCAGCGCCGGCAGATCGGCGTTCATAGCGGCCACCGCCGCCCCGGGCCGCCCCGCCCGAACCGCCCGGGCCCCATGGGCCAGGGCGGCGTTGAGACCGGCCCCCGGGGTGTCCGGGACGATCCTGGCCCCCAGTCCGGCGAGTTCCGACCCGGCCGCCGCGTCGTCCGTGACGACCACCACATCCGCGACCGCGGCGCAGGCCAGCGCCCCGGCGACCGTGTCCAGCGCGAACGCCAGGGCCAGTCCGGGACGGGCCGCGCCCACGGACGCGGCGAGACGGCTCTTGGCCACCGCCAGAGGCTTCAGCGGGACCACCAGACTCCAGACGGCGTTCGTGGCCGCCCCCTTCCCTAGGGTTTCCCTCCGGCGCGCTCGGCCACCATTGTCACCTCAGCCGGGGCGACCCCGGGGCCGTGTGCCGTGAGCGGGGCGTACGGTGTTCTCGACAGAGACCGGACCGGGGGCCACACTTGTCCGGCCGACGAGGTGCCCAAGCCGCGCACCGGTCCTAGAGGAAGGTGTCCGAGTGTCCCGCCGCAGAATCGGCTTCTGGTACCGCCTGGCTGCGGTCATCGCAAAACCGCCGCTGGTAGTGCTCTTCAAGCGGGACTGGCGGGGAATGGAGCACATTCCGGCCGAGGGCGGATTTATCACCGCCGTCAATCACAACTCGTATCTGGACCCGCTCTCCTACGCGCACTTCCAGTACAACACCGGCCGGGTGCCCCGATTGCTCGCGAAGGCCGCCCTCTTCAAGGTTCCTTTCGTCGGCTCGATCCTGCGCGGCAGCGGGCAGATCCCGGTCTACCGGGAGAGCACCAACGCCCTGGACGCATTCAGGGCCGCCGTGGACGCGATCGAGCGCGGCGAATGCGTGGCCTTTTACCCGGAGGGCACCCTCACCCGCGACCCCGACATGTGGCCGATGGCCGGCAAGACCGGCGCCGCCCGTGTCGCATTGATCACCAAGGCGCCCGTCATTCCCGTGGCGCAGTGGGGCGCGAACCTCGCGATGCCGCCCTACGCCAAGGAGAACAAGGTCAGCCTCTTCCCGCGCAAGACCCTCCAGGTGCTCGCCGGACCGCCGGTGGACCTCTCCGCCTTCTACGACCGGGAACCCACCCCGGAAGTGCTCAAGGAGGTCACCGAGGTCATCATGGCGGCCATCACCGGCCTGCTGGAGGAGCTGCGGGGCGAAAAGGCGCCCGAGGAGCCGTACGACCATCGCAAGGCCAGGGCGGAACAGCGGCGCAAGGCCGCGGGGGAGGGCAAGAAGTGACACGTCCCGTGAAGGCGGCCGTCTTCGGAACAGGCTCGTGGGGCACGGCCTTCGCCATCGTGCTCGCCGACGCCGGCTGCGAGGTGACCCTGTGGGGCCGCCGCCAGGAGCTGGTCGACGCCATCAACAACGGCCGGACCAACCCGGACTACTTCCCCGGCGTCGAACTCCCCGCCGGCATCCGGGCGACCACCGACCCGGCCGAGGCCGCGGCCGACGCCGACTTCACCGTCCTCGCCGTCCCCTCCCAGACCCTGCGCGGCAACCTCGCCTCCTGGGCGCCGCTGCTGGCCCCCGACACGGTGCTCGTCTCCCTGATGAAGGGCATCGAACTCGGCACCGCCAAGCGGATGAGCGAGGTCATCGAGGAGGTGGCCAAGGTCCCCGCCGAGCGCATCGCCGTGGTCACCGGCCCCAACCTGGCCCGCGAGATCGCCGCCCGGCAGCCCGCCGCCTCCGTCGTCGCCTGCGTGGACGAGGCCGTGGCCCAGCGCCTCCAGGCCGCCTGTCACACCCCGTACTTCCGCCCGTACACGAGCACCGACGTCATCGGCTGCGAACTCGGCGGCGCCGTCAAGAACGTCATCGGCCTCGCCGTCGGCATCGCGGACGGCATGGGCCTCGGCGACAACACCAAGGGCTCGCTCATCACCCGCGGACTCGCCGAGGCGACCCGCCTGGGCATCGCGATGGGCGCCGACCCGCTCACCTTCTCCGGCCTGGCGGGCCTCGGCGACCTGGTCGCCACCTGCTCCTCGCCGCTCTCCCGGAACCACACCTTCGGCACCAACCTGGGCCGCGGGATGACCCTGGAGGAGACCATCGCGGTCACCAAGCAGACCGCCGAGGGAGTCAAGTCCTGTCAGTCCGTGGCCGATCTGGCCCGGCGGCACGGGGTGGACATGCCGATCACCGACACCGTGGTGGACATCGTCCACCACGGCAAGCCCACCCTGGTCGCACTCAAGGACCTGATGGGCCGCAGTGCCAAACCGGAACGTCGCTGACACCTTTCCGGACAGATGAACAGGTACCCTCGTGGCGATATGAGCAGCGAGAACCTCCCCCAGACCCCTGAGCAGCAGGGTCGCAAGCCCCGCGTCGCCGTCGTGTTCGGCGGCCGCAGCTCGGAACACGCCATCTCGGTCGTCACGGCGGGCGCCGTCCTGCGCTCCATCGACCGGTCCAAGTACGAGGTGCTGCCCATCGGCATCACCACGGACGGCCGGTGGGCGCTGACCGCCGACGAGCCCGAGCGGATGGCCATCGCCGACCGGCAGCTCCCGAGCGTCGAGGAGCTCGCGGGCTCCGAGGACGGCTCCGTCGCGCTCTCGGTGGACCCCGCCAGCCGCCAGGTCGTCTACACCGAGCCCGGTGCCGTTCCCAAGGCCCTGGGCGAGGTCGACGTCGTCTTCCCCGTCCTGCACGGCCCGTACGGCGAGGACGGCACCCTGCAGGGCCTCCTCGAGCTCTCCGGGATCCCGTACGTCGGCTCGGGCGTCCTCGCCTCGGCCGTCGGCCAGGACAAGGACTACATGAAGCGGGTGTTCACCTCCTTCGGGCTGCGCGTCGGCCCGTACGTGACCATCCGCCCGCGCGAGTGGGAAGCGGACCAGGCCGCCGCCAAGGCCAGGATCCTGGACTTCGCCGGCGAGCACGGCTGGCCGCTGTTCGTCAAGCCCGCACGGGCCGGCTCCTCCATCGGCATCACCAAGGTCGACGACGCGTCCGGTCTCGACGCGGCGATCCGCGAGGCGCGCTGCCACGACCCGAAGTTCATCGTCGAGGCGCTGCTGCGCGGCCGCGAGATCGAGTGCGGCGTGCTGGAGTTCGAGGACGGGCCGCGCGCGAGCGCCCCCGCCGAGATCCCGCCGGTCTCCAGCCACGACTTCTACGACTTCGAGGCGAAGTACATCGACTCCGCCTCCGGGATCGTGCCCGCCCCGCTCACCCCGGAGCAGACCGCCGAGGTCCAGCGCCTGGCGATCGAGGCCTTCGAGGCCGCGTCCTGCGAGGGCCTGGTGCGCGCCGACTTCTTCCTCACCGAGGACGGCGAGTTCGTCATCAACGAGATCAACACGATGCCGGGCTTCACCCCGATCTCGATGTACCCGCTGATGTGGCAGGAGTCGGGCATCGGCTACCAGGAGCTGGTGGACCGCCTGCTCCAGGCCGCCCTGCGCCGCTCCACCGGCCTGCGCTAGCCGCACAGGCCCCCCGTACCGCGGACCGCCCGCCGACCGGCCCCTTCGGGGCGGGGCGGCGGGCGGTCGCTGTGAGGGCGGTGCGGTCCGGCGCGGCGGGGCGCCGTGCTCAGTACGAGGAGATGCCCTCGGGCACAGTCTTGGCCACGGCCGTGGACAACCCCACCAGCATTCCCGCGTCCGTGGCATGCTCCTTGTCGACCACGACCTCCGTGTACGCCTTCCGCATACCGGTGGTGAACCGGAAACCCCCGTCGTCGAGTTTCTCCAGCAGCCAGGAGACGCCGTTCACCTGGACGCCCTCCTGCTCCGGATCCGCCATCGCGGGAGGCCTGGGGATACCGCACCGCAGTACGATCGCCGAGCCGCCCCACGCGGCCGTCAGCGCGGACTCCGGTTCGGTCCTGGTCCGGGCCTGACCGGCCACCGTCTCCGGGAGCTCCCCGTGCAGCGCCGCACAGAGCCCCGCGACCTCGGCCGGCGGCGTGGGCGGCGGGTCCACCCGGGCCTCGGAAACACCCGGGGAGCACGCCGCGAGGGCCACGAGGGCCGTCGCGGCGGCAGCGGCGGACAGGGCACGGACACGAACGACGGGCCGGCGGTGTAGGGACATCACCGGCCAACAGTAGACGGGGGCTACAGATGGACCACCGGGCAGGTCAGGGTGCGGGTGATCCCCTCCACCTGCTGGACCTTGGCGACCACCATGCGGCCGAGCTCGTCCACGGTGTCGGCCTGGGCGCGCACGATCACGTCGTACGGACCCGTCACGTCCTCGGCCTGGATCACCCCCGGGATCTGGCCGATGGACTCGGCGACGAACGACGCCTTGCCCACCTCGGTCTGGATAAGGATGTACGCCTGTACCACGGAACCTCCAGGGCGGCCACGAGGATCATTTCCCCTAACCTTCGGGTGGGCCCCACACGATCACAAGGGCCGGGGGAAGAAGGGACGCCACGGTACCGCGTCGCCGAGCGCCAGGGGGAGACCCTTCGGCCCGGCGCCGCGCGCAGCGGGGCGTACGGAGAGCAGAAGTTGACGTATCTGTTGACGGTACCCAGAGCTGTGACGGCTCGCGACCGCAAGCGGACTGGGCAAGAAGGGGCACAGCGATGAAGGGCACTGTGGGCGAGCTGGGGGAGTTCGGCCTCATTCGGGAACTCACCTCACGGCTCACCACCACGCCGGCGGTCCGGCTCGGTCCGGGCGACGACGCCGCGGTGGTGTCGGCCCCCGACCGGAGGGTCGTGGCGAGCACCGACATCCTGTTGGAAGGCAGGCACTTCCGGCGCGACTGGTCCACTGCCTATGACGTCGGCCGCAAGGCCGCCGCCCAGAACCTGGCCGACATCGCCGCCATGGGCGCCGTGCCGACCGCGCTCCTCCTCGGCCTCGTCGTCCCGGCGGAGCTGCCGGTCACCTGGCCCACGGAGCTCATGGACGGCATCCGCGACGAGTGCCAGGTGGCAGGCGCCGCCGTCGTCGGCGGCGACGTGGTCCGCGGCGACGTCATCACCGTCGCCATCACCGCCCTGGGCGACCTGCGCAACCACGAGCCCGTACTGCGCTCCGGCGCCCGGCCCGGCGACGTCGTCGCCGTCACCGGCTGGCTCGGCTGGTCCGCCGCGGGCTTCGCCGTGCTCTCGCGCGGCTTCCGCTCCCCGCGGGCCTTCGTCGAGGCCCACCGGCGCCCGGAGCCCCCGTACCACGCGGGCCCGGCGGCCGCCGGACTCGGAGCCACCGCCATGACCGACGTCAGCGACGGCCTGATCGCCGACCTCGGGCACATCGCCGAGGCCAGCAAGGTGCGGATCGACCTGCACACCGGGGCCCTCGACATCCCGACCCAGATGTACGACATCGGCCAGGCCGTCGGCGTGGACCCGCTCCAGTGGGTCCTCACCGGGGGAGAGGACCACGCGATCGTGGCGACCTTCCCGCCCGACGTGAAGCTGCCCGCCCGCTGGAAGGTCATCGGGGAGGTCCTCAACCGCTCCGCGCTGCCCCAGGTGACCGTGGACGGAGCCCCCTGGGCCAGCACCGGCGGCTGGGACCACTTCGGCGCCGACCCGGCACCCCAGGACGGCCCCGCGTGAGCGTCGCCCCGCCGCTGTGCCTGACCGTCGCCGGATCCGACTCCGGCGGCGGCGCGGGCATCCAGGCCGACCTCAAGACCATGCTGGCGCTCGGCGTCCACGGCATGAGCGTGGTGACCGCCGTGACGGCGCAGAACTCCCTCGGGGTGCAGGGCGTCTGGGAGCTTCCCGCGGAGGCCGTCAGAAGCCAGTTCAGGGCCGTCGTGGACGACATCGGCGTGCAGGCCGTGAAGACCGGGATGCTCTCCTCCGCCGTGCTCGTGGAGACCGTGGCCGAACTGCTGGCCACCACCGGCGCCCCGGCCGTCGTGGACCCCGTGGGCGTCTCCAAGCACGGGGACGCACTGCTCGCCGCCTCGGCGCTGGACGCCGTACGCCAGGAGCTGCTGCCCCGGGCCACCGTGGCCACGCCCAACCTGGACGAGGTGGCGCAGCTCACCGGCCTGGCCGTGGAGCGCGAGGACGACATGCGGCGGGCCGCCGACGCGATCCTCGGCTTCGGGCCCCGGTGGGCGCTCATCAAGGGCGGACACCTGGCGGCCCACGGGGACGAGGCCGTGGACCTGCTCACGGACGGAACCGAGGAGCACTGGCTGCGCGCCCCCCGGCACCCCAACCGGCACACGCACGGCACCGGCTGCACCCTCGCCAGTGCCGTCGCCGCGGGACTCGCCAAGGGTCTGGCCGTCCCGACGGCCGTCGCCGAGGCCAAGCGGTACGTCACGGGCGCCATCGCCGCCGGTTTCACGCTCGGCGGGGGCATCGGCCCGGTGGACCACGGCTGGCAGTGGCGGTGACCGACCCCGTCGTGGTGGGGGGGGGGGGGGGGGGCCGGGCGGGCCACGCGGCCGACGGGACGCACAAAACCGAGAAAGCAA